>CAYHDA010000536.1:0-1506 GCA_964355145.1 uncultured Mariniphaga sp. | reverse complement strand
ATTTTTTAATTTAAATAATTTTTATTGTACTGTGAATATCACTGCATTAGAAACGTTTTTTAGAAAGAATATAAATTACATATAAATCAAAAAATTATAGAACAGATATGATGTAAATAAGTATAAGATATATATCTTTACACTCTCGATTGTGAATCAATTAACAATGTATATTAATATTAATCAATTAATTACAAATAAATAAAATATAAAATGACAAATACTGAAGCACTAATTCATGAACTGATAGAGAAGCACGGTAAAAACCGCAATGCTTTGATGCCGGTATTACAGGGAGTTGTAGCCCGTGAGAAATTTCTTTCGGAAGATACAATGATTGCAGTGGCTCGCGAGTTGGATCTATCGGCTGCTGATGTGTATGGAACGGCCTCATTTTACACCTTTCTCGACACCAAGCCCCGTGTCAGGAATATAATCAGAGTTTGTAAAACAATCTCTTGCCACATGCAGGGCAAAGAAGCTATTATCAGGGCTATCGAGGATCATTTGTTAATTAAAGTTGGTGAAACCACCCACGACAATAAATTTACGCTGTTAACAGCTAACTGCCTGGGATGGTGTCATAAAGGACCTGTAATGCTGGTCAATGATGAGGTATTCCCATCGATTACACCTGAAAAGGATATCGAAATTATTGAAGAATTCGCAAAGAAAACCAATTAATACACAAGGCAGAAATCTCTAATCACATGGAACACAAACAATTAAAGAAAATAGATATAATCTTTGGATGGGACGACAAATGCACCCCAATACAGGTTGTTGAGAAAACCATTAAAAAGACTGCTGAAAGTATTATCCTGGATATGATCGATTCGGGACTTAAAGGACGTGGTGGTGCCGGGTTCCCAACCGGGCTTAAATGGAAATTTACCCGTAACGAAGAATCTGATGTAAAATATGTAATCTGTAATGCCGACGAAGGTGAGCCCGGTACATTCAAAGACCGTGAGATCCTTGATCGCGTTCCTGAAAAAATATTTTCAGGAATGACGATATGCGCTTACGTTATAGGTGCCCGCGAAGGTTATATATATATAAGAGGTGAATATAACTTCATGTTGAAAACCCTTCAACAAAAAGTAGATCTCTTCAATCAACAGCTACACGACAAAAAAGTAGATTTCCAGATTTACCTCCGCTCAGGTAGTGGCGCTTATGTTTGCGGTGAGGAGTCGGCATTATTCGAATCAATGGAAGGTAAACGCGGTGAACCCCGAAACAAACCTCCATACCCAACCGTTGCTGGATATAACTCAAAACCCACGGTTATAAACAATGTTGAAACATTGGTTTATACTTCCGAAATCTGCCGCATAGGCCCTGAGCAGTTTAAAGCACTGGGAACCAAAGACTCCAGGGGATCAAAGGTTTTCTCCGTTTCAGGCGATACGCCTATTGCGGGCATTTATGAACTTGAATTAGGAATGTCGCTAAAGGATTTCGTCGATGTTTTCGGCGACGGAGATACAAAAGCCATTCAGG
>CAYHDA010000535.1:0-1513 GCA_964355145.1 uncultured Mariniphaga sp. | reverse complement strand
AATATAAGTTTCGATCATATGGCACTGTTAGGCGACACTTTGCCTAAAATAGCAGGAGAGAAAGCCGGAATTATTAAAACAGGAATACCGGTTGTGATTGGAGAATCATTAACTGAAACCAATTTGGTTTTTGAACGAACTGCCGAAAAAGTTCAAACCTCACTTGTTTTTGCCGATCGGGAATATCAGGCTGATTATTCGATGATGACGGTCGATGGGAAACAAAGCCTGAACATCACTAAAAATGAAAAGCCGGCATACCCGGATTTACAAATTGACTTATTGGGGATTTATCAGAGGCAAAATGTTCCAACCGTTTTAAAAACCATTGATATTTTAAATGAGAAAGGCTGGAATCTCACTGAAAAGAATATCCGGAGTGGTTTGAAAAATACGATACAAAATACCGGATTGATGGGGCGGTGGCAAATCATCGGGTACAACCCATTGACAATTTGCGATACCGGACACAATCCTGCAGGTATTAAAATCGTGCTGGAACAGATCAATCAGACCGCATACAAGAATTTGCATCTGGTCATAGGTATGGTAAACGATAAAGATCAGGATGAGGTATTGTCTTTACTTCCGGCAAATGCACACTATTATTTTACTAAAGCTTCCATTCCACGGGCTGCCGAACCTGAAGAATTGGCCAGAAAGGCTGCCCGGTTTGGACTGAATGGAAATTGTTTCACAACCGTTCGTGAGGCACTTTCTGCAGCCATTGGGTATGCTGATAAAAACGATTTAGTATTTGTTGGTGGGAGTACTTTTGTAGTGGCAGAAGTTTTGTGATATTTTTAAAAGTTTTGTTTGCAGATTTCAAAAAGGAGTATATCTTTGCAACGCTTAAAAAAACAAGGTACGTTCAAAAAAGCAACATTGGGGCGATTAGCTCAGCTGGTTCAGAGCATCTGGTTTACACCCAGAGGGTCGGCGGTTCGAATCCGTCATAGTTGTCCTCTTTTTTTTATACTTTTCAGATTGAATCAGATCAAACGGAAAATCTATTTTCTGACCATTTCAGTTGCCTATACCTGCCATTCACGTGAAATATGATATACCCACAAACAAAATCAGACTTTCCAGGATTTACGCTTGATGGGGATGAAAAAATGAGCTACTTTTATAGACAATATAATCAACTTGGCACAAAGGGAACTATTATAATCTCATAAATCGATGATTATTTTCTAATTGTTTTAAACTCAAAGACCTGTAAAACGGTGTGACTGAGGAGACGAAGTTGTGTCAACTATACCCTAAAACAATCAAAAATCGATGATTTCGACCTGATTATCAACAGAACAAGCCAATACTGGTCCTTTGTCATTGTGACCAAAAGAATAAGAAAATAAACATAAAAATACAATCCACATGAATTCAAAAATTCTCAAAATGCGTTCTTTCCATATCCTGATTCTGGCTCTCTGTTTCCTCTTTTCAGGTTCTATTATGGCATCTGCGCAAACCGTTCCGCCAGTTATTCAGAACCAGATTACTGCCGAAT
>CAYHDA010000534.1:0-1535 GCA_964355145.1 uncultured Mariniphaga sp. | reverse complement strand
GCAACAGGGAAATGAGGCGGGTACATTTTAGCAATCATCAGGTGTAAACCCGGGGCCTGCTGGTACTTATCATGAACTAAAAGATCATCCTCAGTTATACCGTTTTCTCCTAATTTAACAACTTCAAGCTGCGTTCCGTTGAGACGGATACCTTTATCGCGATTTTTCCCAAATATAAGAGGTTCACCGTTTTTGATATGAATCTGGGCATCGTCACGAAGTTCTTTATCTGTAACGGCTTCGTGGGTTTTGTCAGCAAAAATGATACAGTTCTGAAGTATTTCAATTACTGAAGTCCCATCGTGACGGGCAGCTTCAAACATAACTTCGGTCATGAGTTTAACATTGGTATCGACTGCGCGTGCAAAGAAAGTGCCTTGCGCTCCCAGAACCAGTTCGCCCGGATTAAACGGATGCTCGATGGTACCCTGAGGTGAGGTTTTTGTAATGCTACCCATTGGAGTAGTTGGTGAAAACTGCCCTTTTGTGAGTCCGTAAATCTGGTTGTTGAACATCACGATATTCACATCAATATTACGGCGGATAATATGAATAAAATGGTTTCCGCCGATAGCCATAGAGTCGCCGTCGCCAGTAGCTATCCAGACACTAAGATTAGGGTTTGCAATTTTAACGCCCGATGCTATTGCATTAGCCGGACCGTGAATTCCATGAAAACCGTATGTATTCACATAATAAGGGAAACGGGTGGGGCATCCGAGACCGGAGACCATCGTGAAATTTTCCTTGCAGTAGCCGAGCGTAGGGAAGACGTTGGCAATGGATGCAAGAATGGCATAATCGCCGCAACCGGGGCACCATTTTACCATCTGGTCGCTTACGAAATCGGCTTTGTTTAGCTCAACTACCGATCGTTCAATAGTTTTATTTGGAAATTCGAACATAATTTTACCTCCTAAAGCATTTCGTTAAACTTATTTACCAACTCGGTGACGGTGAAAGGAAGCCCCATAACTTTATTATACTGAGTATAACGATAGTCAGGCTCTTTCATCCTCAGGTAGTTAACAAACTGCCCACTGTTAAGTTCACACACGATTATTTTTTTGAACCCTGCCAATACTTTGTGGGTATTTTTTGGCAGAGGCATAATATGATGGAAGTGTGCCAGGCTGATTTTTTTACCTTGTTTTTGAAGTTCTTCCACAGCAGCCTCGGTAGTACCACGTGTTCCGCCCCAGCTTACAACCAGTACATCACCTTCTTTAGCACCAACAATTGATTGTTCAGGAATAAAATCAGCTACTTTCTGAACTTTCGCTTCGCGCAGGTCCGTCATAATCTGGTGATTGGCAGGATCAGTACTTACGTTACCTGAACCGTTTTCTTTTTCCAGCCCGCCAATACGGTGACGAAGGCCTTCTGTGCCTGGGATTGCCCATTTGCGGACGAAGGTTTCAGGATCGCGTTTGTAAGGTTTATAATCCTTATCGTTAGGCTCGGCCATAGGTGGCGTAATGGATGGCAGAACAGCCACTTTTGGAATCCGGAACAATTGTGATCCGTTACCAAGT
>CAYHDA010000533.1:0-1551 GCA_964355145.1 uncultured Mariniphaga sp. | reverse complement strand
TTCATATGACATAGGACAAGTTTTTTCTGCCACAGCTTTAAATGCGCAATTGATTAGTCCAGATTAATGTCCCGAAAATTTTGTCCTCGAAATAATCGATATTAACCATTTACAATGAAAAGTTCAGGGAGTTTTCAAAGTATATAATCGCCTATGCCTATTTCTCCAAGAGACCATTGGTGGAGGCGGTACAGTCTTCCAGACTTGAGTTCATTAGCCGTTTAAGGGATGACAGTGTGCCGGGGCTACAGATATTTCACCTGACGGGGCATGAATAATACATTACTAATTTTTTCACTTACTATGCTTAACCAAATGTCTAAATGGCGCATGTTCGTTTTCGGGCCCTTCCGGTTGCGCCTCTACTGTCGCGATCATTCTTTACCCCGGGTTTATCAAAAACCTTCTACCTAACATCTGCTTTCCACCTTTATTCTTCTGCCTTTTTCACCTCCTGATTTTATGACCTGACATCGCAAAATAAAATATAAAAAGGTAGCATGGTATAAAAATCCAATAAGCGCTTTGTAGATTAGCAGTAGTAGCCAATACATTAGTACCTTTAAAACTATCAACCAAAACTCCAAAAATCAGTGGAATTACTGCTCCACCTACAATACCCATGACAAGCATTGAAGCTCCAGTTTTTGTAAACTTGCCCAGATCTGCTATAGCTAGTGGCCAGATGGCTGGCCACATAAGGGAATTGGCAAATCCTATTGCTGCAAGACAGTATATCCCCAAGTTACCAGGCAAATAGATGAGTGCCAGGGACGCAACAAGTCCAATTATGGCAACAATTTTCAAAGCAGTGATTTGCGATAATATCTTTGGAATCATCAAAACACCGAATATATATCCGATCATCAAACCAATTGGGACATATTTCGAATAACCCGTAAGATCGGTATTTGGAAATACGGATTTCGCAAAATCGATCATCGATGCCATTGGCAAAGTTTCAACGCCAACGTAAATAAACAAAGTCAAAACACCCAGAAGCAAATGGGGGAATTGCATAATACTGGTCTTATTACCGGTCAAGGAAGATGAAGCCACTACTTCAGTCTCATCTTCCCCTTCAGCCTTTACCTCAGGCAATGGAGCGAAATACATAAAAATGCCTAAACCGGCTAAGATTCCTGCAACCAAATAAAATGGAAGGGTAACATCAGCCAGTTGAGCATTATTAATATCGAGAAAAATTCCTAAAAAAAGTGGGCCCATCCACCAGGCTGCTTTATTCATGATCCCCATAAGACACATCCTCATGGCTGCACTCTCTTTAGGACCAATAATAGTAACATAAGGATTTACAGCTGCCTGAAGAATAGTATTTCCTATTCCGCCAACAAACAAAGCTAATAAGAAGAAAGGAAAGCTCTGATAATGGGCAGAAGGAACAAATAGTAACATTCCAAAAGCCATTACGAAGAAGGAAATCAACATTGTTCTTTTATATCCTACCTTTTTGATTAACATACCTGATGGAGCCCCAAAGATCACGAAAGCAGAAAAAATGGCAGCCATTACAAGATAGGACTGAGAGGT
>CAYHDA010000532.1:0-1591 GCA_964355145.1 uncultured Mariniphaga sp. | reverse complement strand
GTATAGGTAGCGTCAGTCCAGACCATACTGGGATCAAGACTCTTATATTGCGTTATATCGTCAAATACCTTTGAACACGACATTAAGCTTATGATTAATCCAAAGAGGATCACAAATCTCTTTATATTTAATTTCATCACTTTATTTTTTTAAGGTTTATAAAAAGATCTTTTTATAAAGTTATATTAACTCCTAACGAGTAGTTTCTCAGGATCGGATAGGAATTTCCTTCAGACGATTCCGGATCGTATTGTTGAGGAGTCATCTTGAATATCATAAAAGGATTTTCCATATTCACGTAAACTTTTACACCCTGAATACCCACTTTTCTGGATAATACCGCCGGAATGTTGTAGGCCAGAGAAATATTTTTCATCCGAAGGAAGGTTTTGTTGTAAAGATTAAGTGTACTTGGCTTGTCGGTACCACCCCCTGGGAAGTTGAAATTATTGGGGCCAAAAAGACCTGCATAAAGCGGACTTGGACCGGAATTAATATTCCAGGGGGTCCACTCATTTTCCCAAAGATTTGCAAAATTTCCGACTCCAATGATACCCCTGTCCCAGGTGCCATGCCAAAATCCGACACCGGCGGCAATCATATTTAAATCAAAACCTTTGTAACTAATGCTGGCATTGAGTCCAAACGGCATTCTAGGCGAAGTGTATACATTTGGGAACCAAACCTTGTCGTCCTGACCGTTTTGGTTCACATTACCATCTGGAGAATCCCTGAAAAGGCCATTTGATGGACCAAATTGATCCTGAGCGAAAACCATTCCGGGCTGAATCTGTGTGCCGGCGGTTAAATAACGGGTTGCACCAACCGCATTTTCGGCCATAATACGCTCTGCTTCAATCTGTGTTCTGATCACACCGTTCCCGGTTTCGTTGGTCAGAATATTCCAGTTACGCATGCGGTACGTTGGATGTCCTACTTCACTTTCGTATGGACGAAGGTTTGCAGCCTGGTCTTTTACCAGAATTTTGTTTACGTTATAAGAGATATTGCCGCCAACAGAGAAGTTCACCTGGCCAATTTTGTTGCTGTAGTTGATCGTAAACTCTGTACCCTGGGCGCTCATAATTCCGTAGTTCACATCTGGCAGACTTGCCCCGATAATTGTTGGGGTAGATACTAATCTGTTAGATAAGATATCTGTGGTCCGGGTGTACCATCCCTCAACGGAGAAGGTTAAATGATTATCCATCATACCAAAATCGAGCCCCATATTGTAGTTGCTGTTTTTCTCCCAGGTAATAAATGGGTTAGGGACTACAGAAGTACTCAATGTGGAAAAAATTTCTGAACCTATGCTGGTTTGTGATCCACCAGAAAAAGTATCGAGCCATTGCCATGGATTGGTGGTGTCAGTACCGGTTAAACCGTATGAACCACGGATTTTAAAGGAACTTATTATCGATTTGACCGGTTCGAAGAAGGCTTCTTTGGATACAATCCATGCGGCGGAAACGGCCGGGAAGGTTCCCCATCTTTGATCAGGTGCAAATTTGTATGAACCATCCCTGCGAATTGTTGCACCAATAATGTATTTGCCCCACGGCTTCATGATTACTCTCCTCAGGTTTGC
>CAYHDA010000531.1:0-1603 GCA_964355145.1 uncultured Mariniphaga sp. | reverse complement strand
GGATTTAATGAATTGATTGAAAAATAATACGACATTATTTTATTTCTACAACTTAGAATATTATTTAATATTTAATATTTACCAATGGACTATTTCAGGTTTATGTAGGCTCTCAATTATTTTACCGGTGGAACCTTCAGGACAACAGTATCTTCAATTAATTTTTCAAGGACATACCCTCCTGTATCAATTAAAGTTTCAGGAAAGAGTTGTACAAGGCTCATCCGGTCACTTTTGGGAATGGAGGTCTGATATAGATAAAGTTGTTGCAGATTTTTTAAGGTTGTCAGTTGTTTTAATCCTGTTAGGGATACTTTTGTTCCAACCAGATTAAGGTATTGCAGATGAGTCAGATTTTTCAACTGTTTGATGCCTTCATCTGTGATATTTGTTTTTTCGAGTGACAGCCGGATAAGACCTGAGAGCTTTGAAATGATTTCCATGTTCGCGTCTGTAATTGAAGTATTTCCCAGTTTCAGCCAGACTAACTGTTTCTTTAAAGGTTCCAGCAATCGCAGATCCTGTTCGGAAAAGGATTCAGCCGCAACAAAATTCACCGAAAGGTAATTACTGTTTTGAGCAATGGCCACAACAGCAATCCCTCTTTTCTGCAGTTGCTGAATTGCCGCTTCCGGTGCCTTATCCACAGCTTGCCCGGGCAGTTCAGAAATCACAGGCGCTCTGTATATTTCTTCAGATTCCAAGGATTTCAGGATGGATTTAATATTTTCAGTTTGTGGCAATTCTTTGACTTTCCGATTAAAATCAGCACCACTGGCTGTCCACCACTGAAGCAATTCAATTTCCTGCTTACTCAACTGAGGTTTTTCCATAGGCGGCATATGATCCTTATTTTCCTTCGGCAAAAGAATTCTTTTAATCAAAGCACTTTCATCCGCTTTTTCTGCAACGATCGCCGGCCCCTCCTCGCCTCCCTTTAAAATAAAACCGGGTTCATCGAGTCTTAATTTTCCTTTTTGCTTATTGGAACCATGACAACCAATGCATTTTGCTTCCAAAACAGGTTTTATCACTAAATTGAAAGCCACGACGTCCTGCACGTTGGAGATGGGTTTTCTAAAGGTTACTTCGCCTCCGGAATCCCGGGAGGAAAAGGCTTTAGTCAAAAAATCTGAGCCGTGTGTAATTGAACCACCAAGGTGCCCGGTGATGGTGACAAGAATAACCATTGCTCCTGCGAGCCATTTGGTTTGCCTGTTTTTCAGATTCAAATAATAAATAACAACAGAAATAAAGGCCACTGCAATCCCAAACCACTGATGTTTAAATAGCAGTGCCTGATTATAACCTTCTGTTTTAGACAAAAGAAATCCGCTAATACAGGAGGCAACAGCGCTCACCATCCCCAAAAACAATGTTATACGAATAGCAGCATCCAGTGACCGGAATTTTTCGCGGGTAGCCAGTCCGATAAACAGTGCTGCAAGCAAGAGGATGCCAATGGGCAAATGAACCAGAACAGGATGAAATCTGCCGATAAACTCAAAAAAGCTAAAGGATAAAACAATCATGCTATCTTATATAAATAATTAAGGGAGGTTCTATAATTTAAATATCAGTATATCAATTAAATATGCTATAT
>CAYHDA010000530.1:0-1640 GCA_964355145.1 uncultured Mariniphaga sp. | reverse complement strand
ACCAATTCCAAATTGATACTTTCTTCGGTCTTCGGACTTCCATCCTTTTAAAAACCATTTCCATTAAATTCGCAGTAGAACATAAATAATTACGTTCATTCATAATCCAATAAAGTTCAAAACCTCATACCAGGGCTTATTTCATCAATTTTAATTCAATTCCCGGCTCAGGTTCATCGCCCGGTTTCATCTTATTATATTTTCGCAAATAAGGCAGTTTAATGCACAATTCCTGAGAGATTGAATACATACTATCGCCATTCCGAACCTGGTACGTTCGGACTGAATTCTTTTTCTTCTTTGGTTCGAGGTATAATATCTGACCTGTTTTAACAGGGTCGGAGTTCAACAAGTCATTCTGTTTATATACCTGAAAGCTAAAAAGTCCGAATTCCTTTGCAATACTCATCCAGTTGTCGCCTTTCATGGCAAATATAAAAGGCACATCACAATTCAGGTAAACTTTGCGCCCTAATTCCGAGGTATAGACATATTCATACTGTGACGGATCAGGATGGGTGTAGTTTTTACGAAAAAGAATCCTTCCCTCCTTTATTATATGTTTCCCGTCAGTTGCATCGGGTATAGCAGAAACAGCAGGTTTTTCAACCGCTGCCTGAACAATGGGTTTATGGGTTTTTATTAATGTGGAATCGTCGAAAAGGTACAACTGGTTATTTTCGATCAATCGGGTAAGTATTGCCGCATACTCAGGATTTGTGGCATAGCCGGCCGCTTTCAGGCCCGTTGCCCAGCCTTTATAATCGGTGATAGGAAGCGAAAAAAGTGCCGAATACCTGGGCCTGGTAGTCAGAAATAGAGAGTGATCGCGATAGGAATCTTCGACATTATTATATTTCCTGAAGCATTCCTGAGCTTTATCATCATCATAAAAGAAGGTTTCTCCTGTCCAGCCTTTCTGGCATTTTATTCCAAAATGATTATGCGTTGCGACTGCAAGCACACTTTTACCACATCCACTTTCAATCATCCCCTGAGCGAGAGTAATACTGGCAGGTATTTTATACAATTTCATTTCCCTGATTGCTATGGACTTATATTCCTTAATATAGCCTGCATAATCGGAGCTGGTTAGTTGCTGAGCTGACAATAAATGAGCTATCATCAGAAAAATGGCAATAAAAGCGCTTCGGATTCCCATAAATAATTCCATTTAATTTGCTAATTTACTACATTCATTCTTTCTTTATCTTTTTTTATCAGCTACTCTTCAACAGCAAAGGGCGTTTGAAGAAAATTTGTTTATTTTAAATAATAAAATGAAACATAGACAAACTTATTATAAATTTGCAGTATTAACAGGATAGTAAATAAAATTATTTATAATCTTTTCTTATTTCAAACTATAATGAAAGATCAAAAAAATTTTAAGATTTTCTGGTTAATAAATTGTTTAAAATTTGGTTTAATATTATTGTTGTCAAACCAAGTTTTTTTAGCTGTTTCAATTAAGATATGAGTTCCTACTATGTTTGTTTGAATAAATGCTGATGAATCTTTGATTGAATTATCTACATGAGATTCTGCAGCAAAATGAAAAACTCCTTGAAACTCGTATTTCAAAAATAAACTTTCAACTAGTTTATTGTCACAAATATCTCCGTGAATAAAAGTGTATT
>CAYHDA010000529.1:0-1660 GCA_964355145.1 uncultured Mariniphaga sp. | reverse complement strand
CACAGGTGTTCTCCCGATAAATCGGGACAGGCTATCTGGCAATTAAAAAACAAATTATCTTCTGATGAAAATCAATTTGATTTTTTACTAAAAAGTGATCTTTTTTTCATAAATTTGTGTGCTGAGGTCTTCTTTATTCGATTCTTTTTACCGTTTCAACCTAAACTAACTATGAAAACCGAAAAAGAAATAATCGAAGAATTAAATAATGGTATCGCAAGTGCCTTTGATAATTTATATGAGGCATACAGCGATAAAGTGTATTATTTTTCCCTGTCTATTTTAAAATCTAAGGAAGATGCTGCGGAAGTGGTTCAAAATACCTATCTGAAAATCTGGGAAAAACGGAAAAGTATAGACAGCAGTCATCACTTTAAATCATTTTTATTTACTGTCGCATATCATGTTGCGATCGATGTTCTCAGGGAAAGACTAAGAGAAAGGAAATACAGGGAAAATATTCTTACCGAAGCCTCTTCCAATTACAATTTAGAGGAAGCCATTGGATTTGGCGATTTATTAGAGCACGTTGAGCAAATCGTAAATCAGCTGCAACCCCGTAAACACGAGATTTACCAATTGAGCAGAGTTGATCATCTCTCTTACAATGAAATCGCCGGGCAATTGAATATTTCAGTCAAAACAGTTGAAAACAGTCTTAATTATACCATGAATTTTATAAAAAACCGCTTAGGAAAAGATTCCCTGGTACTTCTGCTATATACTTTTCTTTTCCTCTGAAATGGTTTATTGAGTTTGAGGGTTCTGGCAGATTTGATATGTAATTAATCCCCTTTCAACACCCCCCTTGTCTAAAGACAAATAAAACGATTGCCGGGCAATCTCAATAGAATTAAAATAAATTGACTTTTTTCACTTTCCGAATGGGAGTATCTCCTTTATTCTTCGTATAACAAGAGAATCAGTGAATTATAATGCATGCTGATCTGCTCCGGATTTAACAGTAATCAGATGGATGAGGTTGTACGAAAATTAAACCGGTGGTTTAATGTGGAGATTGAACTTAATAACCCCGAACTCAGGGAATACGGCTGTACGGCAACTTACCGTGATGAAACACTTCCACAAATACCGGAGCTGTTAAGGATATCTGCTCCGGTAAAATACACGGTCACAGATCGTAAACAATTGCCTGACCACTCTTTCACAAAACGAAAAATAGTAATAACCAAGCGAAATTAGTACTGCCTATGGAAAAACTAAGAAAAGCCTGCTAACTGTTGAAAATCAAAGAGATGTTGTAGCGTCCCTTTGAAACTCACAATCCTTTTTCACCTTTAAATGATGGAAAAGTTTCAATTTATTTTAGTGTAAATCAAACATTCCAAAATTATGAAATTAAATCGATTCACAAATCGACCCTCGCCAACCAACCGGGTCTGCAAGATCTTCGTAGTAATGCGGATAGCCTTGTTTTTGCTGCTGTTGAATGTATCGCAGCTTTTTGCAGCAGATTCCTACTCGCAAAGTGCCACAATTAGCCTCAATATTTCCAATCAATCGGTTAAGTCGGTGCTGACAGAAATACAGAATCAATCTGAATTTTTCTTTATGTTTAACAGTAAGATTGTTGATGTTGAACGGAAAGTCGATATTCAGGCTGAGAATGAGAAGATAGGACAGGTACTCGACAAGCTTT
>CAYHDA010000528.1:0-1695 GCA_964355145.1 uncultured Mariniphaga sp. | reverse complement strand
GGCCATGTTTCTCTTTGCAGCCATTGCCTGAGCGACGTTATTTATTTCAGGGCGGCCGAAGTTGAAGATACACCTGAACCTGTTTTCAAACCGATCCCCTTAAGTATTAAAACCAAAATTTTTGTAGAGGAAAAAGCTACAGAGTTAAAAGTTCTTTGGGAAAAAGCATGCGAGACAATAAACAATCTCCTGGTAAATAACCCTATCGCCGTGCCAGCATACGCAAAATATCAGGGTAATGCTGTTCCCGCAGAAAATATTTTACCCTTTTACAAAATAAATTCCCTTGTAGACAGTGAAAATCAAGTAATCCTTTTAGATGCGCCAGAAAACTGCTCGGTTGAATTGGAACCATTGAGTAGATTTCTTGATGGTCCGGTCTTTTATTACAAGGTTTTTGGCATTTATAAAGAGGGAGACAAGGAGAATGTTAGAGTGATTTGCTCCGCTAGCGAGCAATACCTGCCCCTAAAAATTGAACGGCCCGATACCAATTATTTAATAGTCTGTTTATCAATAGATGAAAACACCTTAAACGATAAGGCTAATCATCTGTTAAAAGTAATAAATGACCGTTCTAAAGAAAAAATAGACAATCTGATATGTCTGATGATAGAAATAGTAGAAAATGCGTGATTGCATGTACATGAGATTACACCATCATTTTCAAAATCATTCCGGGCTAATTATAAAAAATCCATCCAACTTTCCTAAAACCTACCGCCTTTACCGAACAGCGTAGCGAAAAAAGTGAAATAAGCCAAAACCGGTTTTTCCAGGCAACAAAATTTATCATAGGAGATTACAAAAATGTTTGAAAGAATTTCCGTTGATCCGGAAATATGCGGTGGGAAACCCTGTATTAAAGGGACAAGGATTCCCGTATTTATGATTCTTGAACTCATTGAGGCTGAAATTGCGTTTGAGAAAATTATTGAAGATTACTACCCCGGTATAACAAAGGAAGATATCAAGGCTTGTGTGGAGTACGCAAAAGTATTGGTAAAAGAAGAAGAAATTCATCTCGTTACGGAGCTAAATGAATGAGTTTTCTGGCAGATGAATGTTTATATTATTCTACCGTTAAACTTTTGAAAAATCATAATTTTAATGTTATTACCCTGAAGATTCAGGATTAGGAAATAGGAACGTTAACACACCAGACACTCGCATTTCAGACCAATCAGAATAAAAGGAGTTAGCAAATGCCTGAAAAAACCATTCAAATCCACCTCACCTTCCTCGAACCTTACCGCCTTGTTGAGAAAGACGGCACATCAAACCCGCGATACCTGCGCGGCCAAAGTTTTGCCCAGTGGGTTAAGGGCAACAATGGCAACGGTGGAAAGCCCTCTGTTGCCGGCACCCTCTTGCGTTCCGCTACGATAAAGGCGGCTGAGGAGATTATTAGCCTCTCCGGCGGGAAATGGAATAGCACAGACTGTTGCAATGGTGAATTCTTTACCGGCAAGGCATGTTTTCTGAAAGATGGGTTTGCTGAATTCCTGGAGAAATTCCCCCGCGCAAAGGCCATACTACGGCCACCACTGATTGTGGAAAAAAATGATAAGGTTTTCGTCTGCCTTGACCTTCTTTCTCATGACCAAAAGGAACAATTAGATGAAATAGGCGCTTACAAAGAGATTATTAAATACCTCAAACCATCCTTACTGAGAAAAAGGCACACCTTGCAAT
>CAYHDA010000527.1:0-1714 GCA_964355145.1 uncultured Mariniphaga sp. | reverse complement strand
AAGATTCCCTCGTTTTCCTTCTTTATGCTGCCCTTTTCCTATAAACCAGTTATATACACTGTACGTATGCAGAAAATATATTTTCTCTGTTTGACAGGGGGTATCGCCACTCTTCTGCGTATTACATGATGATTGCGGAATTATCAAGTATGGTGATCTGCTCCGAATGTATTAGTAATCAAAAATTATGAGGCCAGAAACCGACAAAACACATACAAGAATATCTTTTCTTTTCAGAAAATACCTGAATGGAACATGCTCCGGCGATGAAGCCCGCGAGATCGTGTCGTTGCTTGAAGATGCCGGAAATGATATTTCCGTTATGGGAGCGGCAGTTTCTCAATGGCATGAATTGAATATTGCCCAAAATACTGACTTGAATCCCATTGAAAACGATTTGATACTGGATCGGATACTTGACCGGTTGCATCATACCATCAGGCTGGAGGAAGAAGAAAATGCAAGAAAATTTTCTTTCAACAAAGTTTTTGCCATTTTTTCAAAAGCGGCTGCTGTCCTGATTCTTCCTTTGCTTGTTTATTCCATCTATTTCACTTCAGGAAAAGCTAAAACCGGTTCATCTGGTTCAAATCTTGTCTGGCAGACCGTTAAAACACCTGCCGGAATACAGACGGACTTTCTCCTTCCTGACGGGACTCATATTTGGCTCAATTCCGGCTCTGTTTTTAAATATCCCACTCCTTTCGCGGAAAATAAGCGGCAGGTAGAGCTAACCGGCGAAGCTTTCTTCGATGTTGTAAAAGATGCTTCACATCCTTTTATTGTAAAGGCGGGAAAAATGAATATTGAAGTCAAAGGGACGCGCTTTAATGTCATTAATTATCCTGATGAGCCAATGACTGAACTGATCCTGGAGTCGGGTCATGTCCGGTTGTTTGGAGGGAATTATGATGACAATAAAACGATTGCCAATATTAATTCCGGAGAACTTGCCGTAATTGATAATAACCAAAACCGTTTGTCGGTCGGAAAAGTTGATGTTGCAAAATATACAGCATGGAAAGACGGGGTGCTGATCTTCAGGGATGATCCGATGGATGAGGTGGTACGAAAATTAAACCGGTGGTTTAATGTCGAGATTGAACTTAAAAACCCCGAACTCAAGGAATATGTATATACGGCAACCTACAGAGATGAAACACTTCCTCAAATACTTGAACTGTTAAGGATATCTGCTCCTGTAAAGTACACGGTTACGGATCGTAAACGATTGCCTGACAACTCTTTCATAAAACGAAAAATAGTAATAACCAAGCGAAATTAGTACTGCCTATGGAAAAACTAAAAAAGCCTGCTAACTGTTGAAAATCAAAGGAATGTTGTAGCATCCCTTTGAAAATCACAATCCCTTTTCATCTTAAAATGATGGAAAAGTTTCAATTTATTTTAGTCTAAATCAAACATTCCAAAATTATGAAATTAAATCGATTCACCAATCGACCCTCGCTAACCAACCGGGTCTGCAAGATCTTCGTAGTAATGCGGATAGCCTTGTTTCTGCTGCTGTTGAATGTATCGCAGCTGTTTGCAGCAGATTCCTACTCGCAAAGTGCCACGATTAACCTCCATATTTCCAATCAATCGGTTAAAGTGGTGCTGGCAGAAATACAGAATCAATCTGAATTTTTCTTTATGTTTAACAGCAAGATTGTTGATGTTGAGCGTAAAGTCGATATTCAGGCTGAGAATGAGA
>CAYHDA010000526.1:0-1726 GCA_964355145.1 uncultured Mariniphaga sp. | reverse complement strand
AAAATCAGGATCACTGGCATAAATACGATCCTTTTGGTCGATCGCAATATCATTGGGTTGATGCATTGCAGGTTCATGAGCAAAAATGTCAGTTTTTTTTGAGGTCATCTCACACTTCAGAATATTATGATTGGTATAATCTGCAATGAACATATTGCCGTGGCTGTCAAAACGGATTCCATTTCCAATGCTGCCATCGGGTAATTCAATAAAAACGGATGCCACGCCTTCGGGTGTAATCCGGCCAATTGTACCCTGATGAATAAAGTTTACGGCATAAACATTTCCTGATTTGTCAACAGCAGGCCCTTCCACTCCAGTGGTGAAGGTCTTCACAGCAGTAAACACAGAAGATTTAAAAAGTTCCGGGGCCGGGGACTTTTGTGCTCCAACTGAGAGGGAGCAGCCGATGAGAAACAAAACAAGGGGAAAATTAACAGCAGCCATATCAGAAAATGAAGGTTAATCGTCGAAATGATAAAGCGTTGTGAATATACATTAAATAAATGGGAAATATAATACAAAGAAATAAATTAATATTTTGAAGGGTAAAGCAAGAAAAAGAGTCTGTCCTTGCGAACAAACTCTTTAATAAATTTCAGTAAAGAAAGGTTAAATCCCAAAACTATTTTTTCATTATTTTATTTCTTACCGATCCGTTATCTGTTAAAACTTCGACGATATAAATGCCTTTTACAAGCGTTGAAAAGTCGAGACTGGTATTTTCCGGAAGGTTGGTTATAGTCTTAACAAGTGATCCGTTTGAAGCGAATATCCTTATTGTTCTGATCTTCTCTTTTGCCATTATATTCAATGTATTGGAAACAGGATTCGGATACATTGTGATAGCTATGTCCCCAATATTGGTTTCAAAATCAAGCCCGTTAAGATTAAAACTTTTCAGTGATGAAATACCTTTACTCACAGCAGCAAGAGTAACCACATTTCCTGTACCTGTCGTATTGGTTCTCCCTTTTACAGTGACCGCGTCAAAATAGATCATGTCAGTGGTATTTTGGCCATTGTTTTGAATCCTGAACCTGGCAGTGGAATTGAAGGTTGCAGAATTCATGGTAATCGTTGCAACATAAAATCCATTGTTAGTCACAAAATTTGTACCTGAGGCAGTTGAGGCTGATCTAAAAGTGGCGACTGAGCTATAGCTGATGCCATTGTTACTGCTGTAGCTAAATGCGAATGTTTTAGCTGATTCCATACCCACAGCTGTAAAGTAAAAACGAACTTCTACCTGACTATATCCGGCAAGAGAAATTGTCGGGGTAGTAGCATTGGTGCTTTTTGACCTGATCAGCACTGAGCCAGACCCTTCGAAGGCATAAGCCGGATTATTTGTCCAGACACAATTGGAAGTATTGGAGGGAGTCCACCCTTCCAGTGAAGATTCGAAGTAATATCCTCTGATTAAAGTTTCTGTAACTTCGCCGTTAGTTGAGATTGTTAAGGTATTCGAAATTCCGGTATTACCTGCTGCATCTTTAGCCACGACATAAATTGAGCATGTAGTATTTGCTGTTAAACCGGAAACTGTATATGTTGTAGCTGTGATATTTGAAGTATTGTTTTTTACACTGTTTACAAACACATCATAGCCTGTAACTCCTACATTATCTGTTGCCGCGGTCCAGCTCAGCGCTATAGAAGTCTGAGTTTTGGATGGTGAAGAAAGCACTGGGGACGAAGGTGGCTGGTTGTCAGCCGCCGGGCC
>CAYHDA010000525.1:0-1727 GCA_964355145.1 uncultured Mariniphaga sp. | reverse complement strand
ACCATTAATTACACCTTCCGTAATATTTACGGTAAGCCCGCTCCCTGAAGTCGAACTGATTGTCCCTGAAATAGAAGGCAAGCCTGTTGTTACCGATGCCATACGACTTGGATTGAACGTTTGAGAAGTATGATTTCTGATTATGAGATCGCCATAAGGCCTATCATTCGGTTTAATAAAAATAGTTCCTGCTGCCGCAGGAAAAGCGGAACTACCACCAAGAGCTTCAATGTGGGTCGAAAACTGGGTTAAATCAGCATTCGTATTATAATAGCGGAAACCATTTGGGTGCGGCTCTTTTAAAACGACAGTTATTTAATCAATTTAAGTCCTTTGCGACGTAGAATTGCTGGCTTTGCATATTTTGATTCATGATTTCGATCCTGTTCTTGAGTTTGATGAAAGTCCCAATATTCATCAAGATCTCCACTTGCGTGTAATGATCGTAGTTTAAGAATAGATTCAGCGCCTTTTAAACTCCAGCGTGCACCGGTAATATCCATCCGATCTTTTACAAGATGACGACAGGCGCCTTCAATTACGCCCGTTGCGATGGGGTACCCACTTTGTAGATATTTATTATATTCAAGAAAAGGCTCATTCTTATTCAAGTAATCAGCACATTTGTCTATTGGCTCTCGTTCTTTAGTTTTGAATTTATGAAATGTCGCAGATCTGCGTATTGCTGCGCCAACTATTTTTGATTTACCTTTAAGAACCGATAGTAAGTGCTCTGTTACCCACTTTTCAGCTTTATAATCACCTTCTTCAAAAAAACAGCGCGCAGCTTTCCAGATGTACTCTATAACATGAATAATATCTATTATAATTGTAACCTCTCTTCGTCGTTTGTTAGCTTCAGCTTTAATATTTGCTAATTGAGAAAGTTGGCCATCAATTAGAACAACCCACTCCATTTTATGATTTGGGTCCCTTGACTCCGCTTCATCAAATAACTTTTCAATAACAACAGCTTGATCTTTTTCAACACTTGCCCAAACGCGTTTACCTACTGGACGAGGCTGATCTTTTGATGAAGTTTTTTCATCTGTACCGGCGACTTGGTCAGGGCTTCTTATGTTTCGATCAATACTATAAACAGAAGCAACTTGTGCCATTCTTTTAGCATTACGTTTTTCGCCTTTAGAGAGCCGCTTCTCCAATTTTGGATCCGATGCTTCAGCACGTTTTTTAGTAGCTTCTCGTAGATCCTCAGGCCTCATAACTATGCCCTTACCATCTGTCGTTAAAACTAAAATTGGTTTTTTATTTATCAAATTTTGTAATTCCAGATCCATCAATCTTCGCTCATAAAAAACATCAAAATCACAAGAAGCTTTTTTACTTAAATCTTCAGCCTGTCTCTTTGGTATCAAGATACTCGTTCTCGACTTTACAGATTTAATAGCTTCGGAGAATGAGTCCTTCGCAACTTCATTTCCAAGTATTCTTCTTAAATTGAGGGAATAAGAATCACCTGCTAAATTTAAATTACCATAGAGGGGGAAAAGGCTTTGCGAGCCAGGTGCGCTATAACCAATGCGAGAAAACTCAATTATTCCAAATATGGATTTAAAATGTGTATCTGATTCTCTTTTGTGAGTACGCTCAAAATTATCACAGCCAACCAATGATAAACCAACATCGCCACTACCTCGAAGTCTTATGCTTTCCTCGAGCAACAGACGACTTATTTCAAGCTGCTCTTCGTTAATTTGGTTTTCAAG
>CAYHDA010000524.1:0-1764 GCA_964355145.1 uncultured Mariniphaga sp. | reverse complement strand
ATGAGGATGGCTCATGGGTTGTGGATGAGTTGCTTAAGGAGCATCCCGATAATGAAATATTGCTCTCGTTACGGGATAAGGTTAATAAAAACATCCCTAAAAACGTTGCGACAACGAACGTACCTTCACACAATAAAAACAATAACAAATTTGACAAGATTAACCTTCTTTATGCAAATCCCGTTGGTGGAATTTTTACCATGCAACACGGATTAAAGACGGCCCTTGAAAGAAATGGATACCTGTATTATTCCTTTTCGTACAATCACAACGAACCCCTTGATCTTCAAAAGCTGGCTAAGTATCCGATACTGTGCGTTAATGGCGATTGGGAACCTCAGTTGTTCTTGGTGAAAATGGTTGCCGGAAAACAGTTTGTTGCTAATATCCAAACGGAATCTTTGGTCACCAGAACCGGTCATACATTTTATTATGATAATGCAAAAGAACAATCAAGGTTTTTCAACTTATACTTTATGATGGCCGAGGATACCTTAAACCCGTATGGAGATAAACCACGGTATTGGTTGCCTTCGTGGGTACATACGGAAATATTAGATAATATTGCTTCACCTCTTTACGATAAAATAGGTTTTATCGGTTCTTTACATGGTCGGCAGGCATTTTTTTCACAAGACAGGAATCAAATACTACAGATTGCAAAAGCTGAACGCAAAAACGATGCGAGAGAAGACCTTGTGGAATACGTAAAACTTATCAATAAATTCAAAACGCTGATATCTCCCATGGGCGCTACAACGAAGGGAATGGTGGGAAAAGCGCTTGAGTTTATGGCGTGTAAAAGATTATGCCTGTGTTATCTTGATGAGGAAGCTATGTTCAATTCGCGATGGCTATTTGAAGACGGTAAGGACCTCGTCTACTTTAAGAACTTTACAGAGATGGAAGAAAAATATACTTTCTGTATTCAGAACCCGGATAAAGCTGCTGAGATTACCTTGTCTGGATATAATAAAGTTCGCAAGTTTCATAATGCCGACATAAGGGCAAAAAGACTCGCCGAAATTATTTTACATCATGCGAATGGTGGCGCCTATAATAAAGCGTTCGATGACATTGCATTGTTTGGGGGGGGGGATAATTAAATAGGTTATAATATTTACAAACAACTACTGGATTTCATAGGAAGGTAAGCTGGTATGGCGAATGACAAAAAAAATATTTTGGTTACAGGCGGCGCTGGGTATTTAGGGTCTGTGCTGGTACCTGAATTGTTAAAATCGGGTCATAGTGTTACGATACTGGACAATTTTATGTTTCAACAAAATTCTTTGCTTGAGTGTTGCGCCTGTGATAATTTCGATGTTGTTAGGGGTGACGCGAGAGATGAAGGCACGTTGAAACTGTTGTTAAAAAAAGCGGATTTCATCATTCCGTTAGCGGCATTGGTGGGTGCCCCGCTCTGTAATAGAGACAAGATTGGCGCTGTGACTACCATCAGAGACGCAGTAGCTACTATAGTAAAACTTGCCTCAAAGGAACAAAGAATAATAATACCTACGACGAACAGTGGTTACGGGGTTGGTCAAAAGGGTGTCTATTGTACTGAGAAAACACCTTTGAATCCTATCACACTCTACGGGAAGGCCAAAGTAGAAGCCGAAAAGATTGTACTTGATAGAGGAAACTCAATAAGTTTTAGATTGGCAACCGTATTTGGCATGTCTCCGAGAATGAGGATTGATTTATTGGTAAATGATTTTACCTATAGAGCTGTTAAGGACCGTTTCGTTGTAGTTTTTG
>CAYHDA010000523.1:0-1765 GCA_964355145.1 uncultured Mariniphaga sp. | reverse complement strand
CTGAATTTAAGATTTCCTCTCTACTATTTCAAAAAACTGTCCGAACTATTGATCAGTAGTCAAGCCCTTAAATCAGGGATAGGCATCAATGGATTAATGATATTGGATAACAAGGGTTTACTTACGGTTGGAAAATGAATATTTCTCCAAAAAAATTGAGCGCATTAATTGTTTGCTCCGATGACAGATCATCGGACTTAGCACAGCTATTGGTCGATGATTTTATAATATTTTTGCGTGAGCTTTCGCCATCCACGCAAAAATGGACGAACTTTAAATATTGTGATCATGAATGGAAGTCATTTACCCAATCCGATAGTATACCGATGCAAATTGATGTATTACTGTTTCATGATGGACAGGGTGATCCTGCGGGAATTCCTAACGATATTTCATTCAGAAAAAAATTCGTATTTTCAAGCCCTGGTATAAACAAGGCAGATCAGAAAGGTCATGAAGATGCTATTCCCATCCAGCAAGCTTTTACCTCTGGGAATTGCCCAATTAAAAAGAACCACTTGCCCGCTCTTATCAATTTCATTCAAGGTAACCAAATTTCCCCCCCGATATTTAGTAGCTATGAAGAAACAGCATTAGAAATTTTATCTCAACATCCTGCTAAGAAAGATAATTTAATCGGTCAAATCGTTATACCCTATTACATCATTCTCGCTCAATCTGAAGTCACTGCCTGTGCGTTAGACACTGGGCTGGAGTTACTCGGTGAACCTAAGCTAAGTCCTTCCGATTCTAGGCGTATTATCTGGAATCGTGAATCTTATGCTGTCGGTGGGGAAAGCGGAATATTAGCTTATGAGTATTTGGTGAAATCCATCGAATGTGCAGCTAATGGGAATGAAGGAACAATTCCATTAAATAAGATTGTAATATTGGTCGATGCAATAAGACCTACAGAACTCAGTGCCATTGCTGAAGGAGTAACTTGGGACAATTTAATTGCCATGCTGATACTAACATTTCCTGAGATACATTGGGTTTTTGGGGTGGTGTCAGGAAATCTGGAAAATGCACAAGATAATGTTAAGTTTTTAGCTTCTGAACATTCCATGTCAAGTTTACTTTCCTGTCTAAGGAGAGACCCTCTATTTGATTCGTTAGGATTGCGACAATGGGTGAAGTTTTGCACCGTTAAGCATTATAAGGATAGTTGTCCAGAGTTTGAGCTTCCGAAACGAATGTACAAAGTAGCGGCAATTGATGATGAAAAGTATTTTGCCTATTTTTATGGCTATACGGCATTCCGTTATGGGTATCAGTCTGATGTTGTTACTTCATGGTCGTTGATGAAGAAGCTTTTTGGCTCTGATGACAGTAATAATCATGGTTTTGAGATTCTTCTGGAAGATATGAGCCTCAACTTTCCAGATAAAGAAAACAATGCGCATATTCTGGCTCTCAATCTCACCTCAGATAAGCATAATAACCCTCAAGGTAGGGAGTATCATTTTCCTAAACTGAAATCAGGAACTGCACAAGAAAGTTCTAAATTTAGAGTGCTAATTACCACGGGTCACGATATGAACGATGGCAACACACTGGAAAATAATAAAAAATATTTTGAAGAAAATAAGAAAAAAGGTGGGCGGCTAATTTACAAGCCAGTTGGCGGAATGATGGATCTTTGGCAGAATGCAGGATTGTTATCTAAAAATAAATTGGGCTATGCTCAAGGATTTTTTGGGTTATCTAAATTAACCTGAGTTCGACATAAGAATAAACTTAAGAAGCAGCCTTTTTAAAAATC
>CAYHDA010000522.1:0-1769 GCA_964355145.1 uncultured Mariniphaga sp. | reverse complement strand
CCATTCTGATTACCGGGTTTATCTTTTTTCCCTTTTAAAGCATCGATCGTTTCGTCAACCTGATCTCCGATTTTCAGTCCCGCTTCTTTTGCTTTTCTTAGTAATTCGCTCGCCTGATTTTCTGTTTTTTCCTTGAATGTTTCAATTTTAGCGCTTATCTCTCCGCTATGAATTTCTTCAGACTTAGCTTCTATAAAATCTTCGACTTTCCCAAAAAAACCTGAAATCTTTACAAAGGCATCGCTGCTTTTAACCTGATCGATTTTTTCCGCAAAATAATCTTCTGCTTTATCGGCCAAATCTTTTCCCTTTTCAATAAGCTCTTCAGCCTTATCTGACAAGTCATTCCCCGGCTTATCTTCCTTCTTTTTGTCCTCGTCGATCATCTCTTAATATTTTTAGTTTTACAATAAATGGGAACAACTAAATTACGATTAAAATTTACTAATTCATAATGCATATCTTTGACGATTCTTTGAGTTTGAAAACAAAATATGTCTGAAAACAGAATCTGTAAATTATTTGGAATTAAGTATCCGGTGGTACAGGGAGGAATGGTGTGGTGCTCGGGATGGAGACTAGCATCGGCAGTCAGTAATTGTGGAGGACTCGGATTGATTGGCGCCGGCTCGATGCATCCTGATGTTCTTGAAGCGCATATCCGCAAAACCAATGCTGCCACAAACAACCCATTCGGAGTAAACATTCCATTGCTTTATCCGGAGATAGATCGGCTTATCGAAATCATTATCAAGGAGAAGGTAAAGATTGTATTTACCTCTGCAGGTTCGCCAAAAAAATGGACATCAGTGCTTCATGAGCACGGCATTATCGTCGCTCATGTGGTTTCATCTGCAGCTTTTGCGAAAAAAAGCGAGGAAGCAGGCGTCGATGCGATTGTAGCGGAAGGATTTGAAGCCGGAGGTCATAATGGCCGGGAGGAGACTACTACCCTGGCATTAATACCATCGGTGAGAGCAGCAATATCACTTCCTCTGATCAGTGCGGGAGGAATCGCTTCAGGCAACGCGATGCTTGCAGCAATGGTACTGGGGGCTGACGGGGTCCAGATTGGCTCGAGGTTTGCGATTTCGAACGAATCATCAGCACATGAAAATTTCAAAAACTATGTTGTAAATTCCCGTGAAGGAGATACGCTGTTGTCAATCAAAAATTTAACACCTGTTCGTCTTCTTAAAAATAAATTTTTCGAATTGATCCGCGATGCTGAAAACCATTGCGCATCTAACGAAGAACTTAAAAATATTCTGGGCAGAGGCCGTGCTAAAACAGGAATCTTCGAGGGCAACCTTGATGAGGGAGAATTGGAGATTGGTCAGATTGCATCAATGATTAACAAAGTTCAGCCGGTTTCTGAAATCATGGAAAATATTATTAAAGAATACTGTGCTGCGCTTAATAAATTACAAAATTCATCTTTATACAAATTCGATAACGAATGATTCAATTTGAAAAAATACATCTCAAAAATGGCCTGCGCGTTATTGTCCACACCGACAACTCCACCCCATTTGTTGCAGTGAATGTTTGTTATAATGTTGGCGCAAAACACGAAGATCCCCAAAGGACAGGATTTGCACACCTTTTTGAACATCTAACCTTTGGAGGATCACTGAATGTCCCTGATTTTGACGGTCCGGTACAAAATGCCGGAGGTACAAATAATGCCTTCACAACAAATGATATAACGAATTATTACATCACAATTCCTGCCAAAAATATTGAGACTGCATTATGGCTTGAGTCTG
>CAYHDA010000521.1:0-1798 GCA_964355145.1 uncultured Mariniphaga sp. | reverse complement strand
CATAGCGTTTCGTGCCTTTGCCTTATTGTCATCATCCAGCAATGCAAAAGCCGTAAATATAGATTGCCTGTCTTCTGCATAATTTAAGACATTACTGACCAATCTCTTTGCATTGAGCGATAAAAGCAGATTCATTTCCTGCAACCTGGTTTCAATCTGGTCAATCCGAATCCTGTCCCACCCAAGTCTTTTTACAAAAGGCATACACCTCTCAAAAACAAACATTTCTTTATGAGAGTGATATGGCGTCAATATCCCTGACACAAAAATTCGAAAGCCGGTTTCTTTTATCAGTTTAAGCATCTTATGAATAAAATAAAAATTAGACTCCACATCCTCGTCGATGCGATTGAAGTTCATTCCGTAAAGGTTAAAATCGTATGCGTACTCATCAAAAATTAGGGTGAGACCATTGATGTCTCGGCAGTCGTAAGAAAACGCCTTACTCAGGACATCAAGCAATTGACGACTCGAAACATCAATAAAATATTCTCCGAAGTCATAATAGATAACAGCGTTTGCCTTAGAGGTATCCAAAAACATTTGCCTGTCAAGATTGTTTTTATCTTCCGGTTTGAGTTTTTTGGTATAAAACCCCCGTGGCAATTCCTTTAACCGCAATTCATTCTCCTGAAAAAACAATGAAGATATTTTATTGTCTTTACTTTTTAATGTATTTAAAGACCGATTGCTAAAGTTGAGGGCAGAAATTCCAAATGCCCTTTCTGCCCCATATTTTGTCATTGCTTTACGTCCCGTAAAGAGGCACATATCTGCCTTCGCAGGGATCTCTCCAACAAAGCCAGTCACTTTATCGAGGTTACGCTCAAAATTTCCCGATAGATAAAAATCCACAAAGTCATCGAGTTCTTGGGTATCCACAGTTTCAATTAGTGATGATGCAACCAGTGTTTTAATGACCTCATCCCAAACACTTGCCAAAGCGTCATCAATGGTTTTGCCATCGCTTTCCGACTTTTGACATAGATTGATAGCATTCATTAATGCAATAACCGTTCTCTCTGTGGCAATTGAATATTCAGGATAAGAATCTTTGGGTTTCCATTTGGCGAAAACCTTTGACGACAGTAGTTTCATTTTTTCTAATGCATAGAGTTTTAAGAAAATTTTGTCTGATTCACAGAGTTCATTCCATTCTTTGTGAAGACGTATAAAATAATTTTGAACTGTTCCATCCTTTGCTTTTTGAGAAAAGACCGTTAAGGGCAACTCATTTTCATCAAGCAGTTTTTCAAGATTTTCTATTTCACTTGGTTTATTATTTTTATTCAGAAGTGAAGCATAATTCGTTAATGCAAATGGTTTTATCTTTTCACTTCCAGCACCACTATTGGCGAAGCCTGCTTTCAATATTTTTTCAAGGACATTTTTTATCTGTCCATGATATTTATTTTCCGAGTTACTTTCTTCGTCGAGGTTTTCCAGAAAGCCAAATTTGCATGTCTGAAAATCAAGTTGAAAAGACTTAATCACATCAGATAAGTCGCTTTTGAAATCCATCTTTATCTTGTTGATTTCATCTGTACTCAATGGTTGTCCGATATAAACAAAACCGTTCCTTAAATTAAATAAAATAGTCTGTTGCCGTCCATCCTGAATAAGTCCCCTTGCAGCAAACAAGAGCTTCTGAGACAACAAGGTGAAGATATTCTCCTGAACTTCAATAAAGGAAAGCGGCCATAAATCACCAAGCCTCCTGCCATCCATCTGCTTTTTAGACAATTGTTCATAGAACTCAGCAACACTAGAAAATCCTTCCATAGAAGCTATTGAATCC
>CAYHDA010000520.1:0-1831 GCA_964355145.1 uncultured Mariniphaga sp. | reverse complement strand
CAGGGAGATTTCTGAGTTGCTGGAACTTTCCGAAAAGACAGTGGAGAGTCATCTTTCCAAAGCACTGAAAACCATTAAAACGGAACTTGAGCGAAGACTACCTGGATCTCTCCTTCTTTTTATGATGTGGGTAAGGCGACTGACTTCCAAGACTCCAACAGCGACACACTAAAAATAATTTCAAAAAAATCCTCAACTGACTAAGGGTATTTGACTGCATATTCGTTTTAAGGATATAAATGCAGTAATATGACTAACGAATTATTGTTTAAATACGTTTCTGGACAATCAGTTCCAATAGAAATCCTGGCTGTTCAGGAGTGGATGGATGAATCGGAAAACAGGAAAAATGAACTAGCACGGCTTCGGAATGTCTGGATACTGGCTGGCCTTGAAAACGAGATTGACCCCATCTGTCGTGATAGGGAAACAGAGAGAATCTGGAACATTATCAGGTCCCTGAATGAGAAGGAACAAAAAAGAAATTTATTCATCCGTCTATCAAAATACGCGGCAATCTTTCTTTTTTTTATGTGCATTTCAGGGGTTGTTGGATATTATATATCTGAATCTTCCAAAGTTTCAGAAAATTCATTTTCCGAAATAATTGTTCCCAAAGGGCAACGCTCCGCGGTAGTATTACCCGATGGCTCCAAAGTTCAGCTCAACAGTGACACCCATCTTAAATTTGTAAAATTTGATGCCCACCATCGAATTGTCAGATTGGAAGGAGAAGGCTATTTTGACGTCACCCATGATCTATCTAGGCCATTCACTGTGGAAACCACCACCAGCCAGATAGAGGTTCTGGGTACCAGTTTTAATGTAACTTCCTATCAAGATGATTCTTCCATGACCACTTATCTGTCCAGCGGAAAAGTTAAGATCAGTGACCAGTCAGGAAATATCATTTTAAATCCCAGTGAAGCCTACACTTACAACAGCGTCACGCATGAATCAACCAAGAGAAAAATTTCCGATCAGCGTTATTCAAGTTGGACAAAAGGAATCATGGTAATTGAGAAAGAAACCATTGGGGCACTGGCAAAAAGGATTGAAAGAAGGTTTAATGTGAAAGTGGTGTTCGGAGACAATGAAGTTCAAAGCCATGTCTATACCGGGACAATCGGTGACCAGGATCTGAATAACATACTTAACGCACTAGAATTTGCTTCATCAATAAAATATAAACGCAATGGAGATACAATTTCGTTGTTTTCAAAGAATTAAAAAATAACCGGAAAATGTTTACAGCATTTCCCGGTTTTGTACAATAATCAATTATCGTGCCTCTTGATTTGCAGTCTGACAGGCACAATGTTTAACTATCTAAGTTCTCAAATTTATGAAAAAAAAACGATTAAAAGATTATCCCGAACTAAAAAGGATAATCGGAAAGGGATTGTTGATTATGAGATTATCTCTGATTTTAATGGTGGTGGGGGTACTTCAAAGTGCCGCATCCGTCTATTCGCAAAATTGGCGGATGAGTATGAACGAAAAATCTATTGTGGTGAAGGATGTCCTCACTAAAATAGAGAACAGCAGTGAGTTCAGGTTCTTTTATGAAGAGAAAAAAGTGAACGTTGAGAAAAAGGTGGATGTTGTGACCACCAATGCAACGATCGACGACATCATGAGCCTACTCTTCAACAGTGAAGGAATTGAATACAGAGTACTCGACAGCAACTATATTGTTTTAAAACCCAAGGGAGATAGCTCGTCTTCCTCAATCAACTCCTCGCAGCAGAAAAAATCCATAACCGGTAAAGTCATCGATAAATCTGGCACGTTACTTCCTGGTGTATCTGTCGTTATTAAAGGATCTGCA
>CAYHDA010000519.1:0-1846 GCA_964355145.1 uncultured Mariniphaga sp. | reverse complement strand
TACGTTCACCAAGAGATTTTATGATTTATGAAGACAACAACTGAAAAAACATTTGACGCTGTGAGATTCATGCGTGAACAAAGAGATAAAATGAGCTCAAAGCTATCCAAAATGACAAAGGAGGAAATTGTTGAATACTTCAAGCAAAAGAAATTGGAGAGTACTACAAAGCCCAGTGCATAACAAAGGCTATGGCCAATAAGGGCGTTAGATGATATGCTATATTCAAATCCCGCATCAGCTTTCGGTTTAAACTGACCAATTTCATTCGCCGAATTCACTTACTAGCCATTGCCTGCAGCCGTTAGCGGTAAGCGAAAAACGACCGAAATTATAAACCGACAAACAATTTTTTGTTTTCAATTGTTGTGAAAATAAAAAATCAATTAAAATGAACATCAATTCTTCTAACTCATTTAAAAAAGCATTGTTTATGCAACTAACATTTGCATTTGTGGTGTTTCTTTTCTCTTGTTCAAAAGATGCCGAACCACCATCTCCCCCTCCTCCTTTAACCGGTACTCCTGAGATCACGATAACAACCTTGCTAAGCAATCAAGGTATTATTTGGGGGTTTGATGTATTGCCCAATGGTAACCTGCTATTTACGCAAAAAATTGGAACAATGCAGTTGTTTGATACTACCACACGCAGCAACACGATTATTACAGGTTTACCCTCCAATATTTCAACAACAGGCCAAGGTGGACTGCTTGATGTAGCAATTTCCCCAGATTATAAAACAAGTCGCAGTGTATTTGTAACTTATAGTATTACAGGCGGTTTTCTTTCGCTTGCACGGTTTACTTTAAATGGAAATGCAGCTACCAATTGGCAGATTATAAAAACCACCGAATCGGCTTCTACTTGGAATGGTCACTTTGGAAGCCGAATTGCGTTTGGCCCTGATAATAAATTATATTGGAGTGTGGGAGAAGGCGGAGGTGGAAGCCTCGGCGGGGCTTCGAGTACTCACCAAAACGGGCAACGGCTAAATACTCTTTGGGGTAAAATTCATCGAATGAATCTTGATGGAACTGTACCATCTGATAATCCTTTGCTCCCCGGCCAAACAGCGCGTTCCACTATCTTCAGTTATGGCCATCGCAATCCGCAAGGCATGGCTTTTGAACCGGTATCCGGACGACTTTTTGTTAATGAACATGGACCAAGTGGTGGCTGCGAACTTAACCTCATTCAAGCTGCTGCAAATTTTGGCTGGCCATTATATAGCAATGGTATTAACTATAATGGAACCACTATAAGTAACGGACATAATGGTCCTGGTATTGTCGCACCACTTAAAAGCTGGACACCAGCACTTGCACCTGCAGGTCTTACCTTTATCAATCACCCTTCATTCAGAGATTGGAACGGCAATATGTTAATAGGAAGCCTTGGACGCAGGCAATTAATAATGATAAAAATGGCTAATGGTTTGCCAGGCAACGAAACCATTCTACTCGAAAATAATGGACGCATACGCAATGTGAAAATGGGTCCAGCTGGTAAGATTTATGTAAGTGTGGAAGATGGGGGCAGGCTAATTGCGTTGACAGCGAAATAATAAATATATGTTGAAAATAGCACCTCACAATTGAAAACGCCTAACCGCTAACAGCAGGCTTGCCCAATGCTAGTTTTTAGATTTGGAAAGTATCTGTTCACAACTTACTTTTGTTCAGGCAGACACTTTGACGGCTTCGAGGTCGCACTAAGGCAAGACCAGCGACCGTTGCACAATTTTACGACAGACAAAAAAAACAGACCAATGAAACATTTTCCAGTAACAAATTCTAATCTTTCAGCGACACATATAGGACTGTTTTTACAGGAAAAATATTCT
>CAYHDA010000518.1:0-1852 GCA_964355145.1 uncultured Mariniphaga sp. | reverse complement strand
CTTCGCGATTACCACGTTTAATTTTTCCGAGGGAAACTTCGCCGTCAATTTCAGAGACAACAGCCGGATTGGAAGGATTACGCGCTTCGAAAAGTTCCGTTACACGAGGCAAACCACCGGTGATATCACCTGCTTTACCCGATGCACGAGGAATCTTCACCAAAACTTCACCACTTTTCACCATCTGACCATTCTCAACACTTAAGTGACCTCCAACCGGCAGGTTGTAAGAACGAATTTCTTCGTCGTTCTCATTCACAATCTGCAGCGTCGGATTTTTGGTTTTATCACGGGTTTCGATGATCACCTTCTCTTTGTAACCGGTTTGTTCATCCGATTCTTCGCGGCAGGTTACACCATCAATCAAATCACTGTACGAAACACGTCCATTGAATTCATTGACAATAACGCCGTTATAAGGATCCCATTCGCATATTACTGTATCTTTTTTAATATCGGCGCCATTCTTAACAAACAATTTAGACCCATAAGGCATACTGTGTGTTGACAATGTTATTCCGGTATTTTTATCGATAATTTTAAGTTCAGCAAGACGGCTGACAACGATATCAACTGAATCGCCCTTTTCGTCCAGCCATACAACAGCACGTAATTCCTCAATTTCAGCAATACCATCGTAGCGTGCCACAACAGTCGACTGAGTTGATACGTTTCCTGCAATACCCCCGACGTGGAAAGTACGCAAGGTAAGCTGAGTTCCAGGTTCACCAATAGACTGTGCGGAAATTACGCCGACAGCTTCACCCATCTGAATCATTTTTGCCGTAGCCAGATTTCGTCCATAGCACTTGGCACAGACGCCGTTTTCGGCTTCGCAAGTCAGTACTGACCTGATTTCGACACGCTCAATAGGAGAATTTTCAATAATTTCAGCCAATTCTTCGATGATCTCTTCTCCGGAACTCACGATAAGTTTACCGGTAAGCGGATGATAGATATCGTGAACGGTAGTACGACCCAAAATTCTTTCAGATAATGAAGCAACAACTTCTTCGTTATTCTTCAAAGCTGTAGCGATCAGACCGCGCAGCGTGCCGCAATCTTCCTGATTGATAATAACATCCTGTGCCACATCTACCAGACGACGGGTCAGATAACCAGCATCCGCAGTTTTAAGTGCAGTATCGGCAAGACCTTTACGAGCCCCGTGAGTTGAAATAAAGTATTCCAAAACTGAAAGACCTTCTTTGAAGTTCGCCAAAATAGGGTTTTCAATAATCTGGGAACCTGTTGATCCTGACTTTTGAGGTTTGGCCATCAAACCACGCATACCGCAAAGCTGACGAATCTGCTCTTTGGATCCACGGGCGCCTGAATCAAGCATCATATAAACAGAGTTAAACCCTTGTTTATCGGTGCTGATGGTTTTCATAACACTCTGTGTCAGCTTGGCATTCACATGTGTCCAAATATCGATTACACCGTTGTATCTTTCATTGTTGGTAATGAATCCCATGTTATAGTTATTCAAAACCTCCTCAACTTCAGCAAATCCTTCGGCTACCATTTCGGCTTTCACGTCAGGAATAATTACATCATCGAGGTTAAAAGAAAGACCGCCACGATAAGCCATTTTATAACCCAGGTCTTTGATATCATCAAGGAACTGTGCTGTAGTGGCATTATTTGTCCTTTTAAGAATATCAGCGATGATATCCCTTAAGGCCTTCTTGGTCAATATTTTATTTATATAACCGGCTTCACTTGGAACATATTCATTAAACAGAATACGACCTAATGTCGTCTCGATCATCATCGTTTTAAGTTCGCCTTTTTCATCAAAATCCTGAGATCTGACGTTTACGATAGCGTGCATATCCACCTGACCTTC
>CAYHDA010000517.1:0-1877 GCA_964355145.1 uncultured Mariniphaga sp. | reverse complement strand
AATTAATTATCGTAATTCCGATTTAATAATTTACTGAATAACAAAAAATATAGACCTTTGATCCACGAGCTCGCGGAGAGTAATTTTTGTTTATAACTACAGAGTGTTCGTACTTTATTTATTTAACAAAACGTAATATATGAAAGACTTAGGGGGGGGAATTGAAACCCAATTTAATTCTTCGCAATAAGGCAGAAGCTTTATTGGGCAAGAAACCATCGGGAACGAGGGTTCAGGTCGCGGAATTTGAAAAGCTAAAAATTATCCACGAGCTGCAGGTAACTCAGATCGAACTTGAATTGCAAAATGAGGAGCTGAGTCTGAGAAATAAGGAAGCCGAAGCAGCTGCTCAAAAATACGCCGAAATGTACAATTTTGCTCCGAACGGCTATTTTACACTTTCGACAGAAGGAGAAATCCTTGAGATCAATCTTCATGCTTCACGAATGCTGGGCAAAGACCCGACAGAATTAACGAACAGCAGATTTGGATTTTTTATTTCAAACGACACCAAACAAATTTTCAATCACTTTATAGAACAGGTCTTTAAATACAACATAATTGAAACATGTGAACTGACTTTGTCAACGAATGACAGACTGCCAAAAACTGTATATTTGACCGGCAGCATTGCCCAAAACAGGGAGAACTGTCTGATCAGCATGATTGACATCACCGAGCGAAAAAAGAGCGAAGAAATACTTCAAACTGCATTGAACCGTTTGTATGATATAGCAAGAGATCAGATGACATTATTTGAGGTTAGAAATTAATCATCTTGATATTGCGCTAAAATCATCAATATAAAAACCGGAATTCAATACAGGATCATCTGAACCGGCAAGTGGAGGTGCGGGTTCCTGATTTGGTGTACGCCGGCCCGGAAGATCCCGGTAAGGGCCTGTTCGGAAGGAAATTCTTTCTACCGACTTTACCGATTCCGCGAGTTGTGCATCTTTCATTACCTGTTTCCCATCGACAGAAAGATCATAACTACCAAATAATTGCGCCTTTATATCGATATTCAGAATATACCACTGATCAGGTTTGTATCCTTGTAAAATCACTTCCTTAACTCCATTGTTGGCGCTGATATTTCCCCCGGCAGTAAACCTGATACGAACCGGCCGGTTACCATATCTGTCGGTGACATCCACCTCAAGAGTTCCGGAATTCATCTGTTTTGGAAAAACTTTTACACTAATAACTGTATTTGAGGACTCTTTAAATACTCTGATCGCACGCGCATAATCATACGGATCCTTATCCTGAAGAAATAAACTTTTATTTTTTGAAGACGGGAAATCAGTTACTGCAATTGGCGACCACTTCGGCGAATAGATATTCCAGTCGGTTACAGCTCCGCCTGTTACCATATTATTAAAGTCATCAGCGACATCGTCTTTGACACTCCAGCGGATTGGAAGTGATATTTTGCTTATCCATATATCTTCTTTATTCATGCTATAGGTCAGCCACATATCATCACCGGGAGGATTGCCGTTACCTTCAATTATTCCCCGCATATAACACGGTCCAAAATCTTTCCATCTGCCCATAAAACGTCTGGGCGGAACTTCTCCCTGCACAAGTAACATTTCATCATATACAATGCCATCGTCACTCGAAATCACAATAAGCGGATAACGGTAATCTGTAAGCTCAATAGGATTGTAGCAGATGGCATAGCGGCCGTCTTTAGTTGCCTGACCCCACATTTTGCCCCCTGACATTATAAGGGTTGGTGACTTTACGGGATCGCTGAAGTGAACTCCGTCGTCAGATAATGCACAAAGGGAGTGTTTCCACAAACCAACAATTTTTCCATCCTTCCGGTGATAATAGTTAAATGCTGATCCTGATTTGGTATTGGCATA
>CAYHDA010000516.1:0-1976 GCA_964355145.1 uncultured Mariniphaga sp. | reverse complement strand
TTATTGATCCATTTCAATAACTTTGCATCATTAAGCACCAATACTCAGACAAATGAATTACGACACTTTTTTTAAAATCAGCTATGGGTTATATATTGTAACGACACAGTCGGGCAACAAAAAAGGGGGCTATATTGCCAATACTCTTTTTCAGGTGACTGCCAATCCTCCGCAGTTTGCAATCAGCTGTAATAAAGATAATTACACAACTGAATTAATTAAGCAAAGCGGAGTCTTTGGATTTTCGGTATTGAGCGAAAAAGCCAGTCCTTCATTAATCGGAAACTTCGGCTACAAAAGTGGCCGCGATTTTGACAAATTCGCCGGCGTCAACTACTTTACTGGCAAGACCGGAGTTCCAATTGTTACCGACTCGTCAGTTGGATGGTTCGAATGCAAAGTAACCCAATCATATGAAGTTGGAACCCATATCATGTTTATAGGTGAGGTTATCGATAACGGAACGATCGAAGATAAAGTCAAATCACTGACTTACAATTACTACCGTGAAGTTCTAAAAGGCTACTCTCCAAAAAATGCACCTACCTATATTGAAAAAACCAATGTAGAGGCGCTGATAAAAGATAGCAAGCCAAAATTAGATGTCTGGCAATGTCAATTGTGCCACTATGAATATGAGGAAGCTAAAGGCGACCCGATTTCAGGAATCATTCCGGGAACTTCCTTCCTCGATATCCCCTCCGACTGGGTGTGCCCGATATGCGGCGCTGATAAATCAATGTTCGAAAAAGAGTAGCCTAATTACCGTATAAATTCTGTTTGAATAACACGTACAGGCCCCAGTAATCCCGAAGGCTGCAAGGGACTATTTGATTTATATGGAATATTCGGACTCCATGTAGGACGTTGAGCGGCTGGCAATTTCTGATCCCCGATCAACCGGTTCATCCAATTGTTGACGACCGAAATCTCTACCTGATTGGTGCCAGATTTCACCGCAGCGCTAATATCTACCTGCCATGGAGCAGTCCAGGCACCACCAACAGCGATGCCATTTACTTTGACTTTTGCCATTGCAGTAAGCTGCCCGATTTGCAGAATGATCTTCTTATCGGCGGCTATTGCTGGCAGATTAATTGCAATTTTATAAACTGCAGTTCCGGAATAGTATTTGACACTGTCATTTTCGGATAGAGTCCAGTCAGAAAGTTTTTCAAACACAACCGGCCGGGCCGGGCCACGTTTGGCGTGATCAAAGGTGACAACCCAGGATCCTGTCGCTTCGGCAAGTATTTTCCCTTCCGGAAAATTAGCTGACACCTCAGCCAATCCAATTTTATCAGCTTTTTTTCTGAAAATAATAAACTGACTTTCATAGGCTTCCAATTTCAAAGGAACTACCGTAGAACTTCCGTTTTGATGGAAAGCAGGCAAGTCTCTGATATTTCCGGTTGTGGGCATCCAAAGTTCAGGTGCTTTTCCATTTACCCGCAATTCAGGATTAATAGTAATCGTTTTATCGGATTGATTTGAGATAAAATAAACTTCCCCATCGGATAAAGTGCGGTGAATAAACAAAGCTGCATCATCTTTGCCGAGTTTACAGTCCGGCAGAACACCTGTCAGGTCAAGTGCCTCCTGCATCTCCATGCCCGAAAGGATCATCCCCTTCCCCACTCTTGCTGATTTAACTTTCACACCATCAACATTGCCCCATAGCTCTTTGGCCAGTTTCTGTACTTGCAGATCATTTGCAGGATAATCCTTCCCGCTTGGCGAATATTTCGGTGCAGGGCCCAAAACAACAGCGCCCTGACTCACCAGTTCCTTTATTTTTTTCAGCAATTCAGGCCGCATCGTCTCCAGTTTGGGGAGTACCAGAATCCGGTAACTCATTCCATCAGGAAGAACAATCCTGCCATCTTTTACGCTGATACGGGTATTAATTACCTCTCCGTTGATATAATCGAACGAATATCCTTGTGGCAAGGCAGGATCACAAATGCCGGTCATTT
>CAYHDA010000515.1:0-1984 GCA_964355145.1 uncultured Mariniphaga sp. | reverse complement strand
AAAGGCTTTTTACCAAACTGAATTGCTAAATTAGATACTGTTATCATTAATAATCCTCTTGAATTTCTTAAGTATACAAAATTGTATATTTGGACGGCAAAGTTAGACAATTCTTTTTAAACCTCACATTCTGAATGTCAGGTTAATAGAATGTTAACTAAAATATAATTTGAAAAATCAAACCAATGCAAAACTATCGGCATCATTGGCTATAGGGAATTTTTCTCTGAATTCGGTTAGCGATTGCTTTGAAAGTTCAAAACAATACAATTTTTCATTGGTAACATCTGACTGCTGCAGCACCTCCCCTTTTGCATTAATGATTTGACTATCACCATTATACACAATTCCACTGCCATCTGTTCCAATCCTGTTTACTCCCGCGACATAAACCTGATTTTCAATAGCCCGGGCTTTTAACAGTGTATTCCAAACTTCACTGCGGGATGCAGGCCAGTTTGCTGTAACAATCATCAAATCAGTATCATTTCTGTTTCTGCACCAAACCGGAAAACGAATATCATAACACACATAGAGTGCGATTTTCCAGCCAAGATAATTAACAATTAAGCGCCGGGTACCGGGCGAAATAGCATTTGATTCACCGCCTATTGAAAAAATATGGCGCTTGTCGTAAAAAGAAATTTCACCTTGGGGAGTAACAAAAATGAATCGATTGTAGTACAGTCCATTATCACTAATCACCAAACTACCAGCTATCGCCAATCGGGTTGATTTCGATAGATTTAGAAGCCAGCCAATTGTTGGACCATTCATCGGTTCAGCAAAACCACATGCCTGCACAGAAAATCCCGTGGTAAAGGTTTCCGGAAGAATTACAAGATCGCTTTTTCCTGTCAGCTGACTGATCTGTACTCCAAGATCGTAACGATTTTGTTCAGGATTTTCCCAGGTCAGATCAACTTGTGCGAGTGCAACACGCAAAACATCTTTTATGGCCATTAGAAACAATTAAGCAATTGTCAATTAATCCAGACCTTCACCCAGAATAAATTTCTCAGGGTGTTTACCGGTGACTCCTCTTTCCTTGTACCATTGTTTTATCCGGAAAATATCACCATTCACATCATCTGTGAGTTCCATGCCTCCTGCTATTCCTATCTCTTTCCTGCCCCAGTCAAATACTGCAAAATATACCGGAACATTTGCGGCTCTGGCAATCAGATGAAAACCCGCCTTCCACTTAGCGGCAGGTTTACGCGTCCCCTCCGGAGCAATGGCTAAATGCAGCACATCGCGTTTTTTAAATTCAGCAAGTATTTGCTTAACCAAACTTCCTCCTTTGGATGTGTCAACCGGTATGGCTCCCATATAATCGAGCAGATAACAAGCTGGCCAGAAGAAAAACTTCTTATTCACTACGATACTGGATTTCCCCCCAATTGATTTATAAAATAACCAGGAAAATACAAAATCCCACAACGAAGTATGGGGAACTCCCAAAACAACGCACTTTGGAACCGGAGCAACACCACTGATAACCTTCCATCCCGTGATCCACAATATAAATTTCGAAATATATCTCATTCCATTGTTGTTAAAAACCGTAAAAATAATTCTTTCGACAGAATACAAATGGCTTATCTTACAAAGATAGTTTCAAAATTTTCAGCATCAGCATATTTTTTTAGCAAATCAATCGATTGTTCAACGGTCTGCCTAGTATCTGCCTCACCTGAAAAGCCTACAACAATCATTAAAAATCTCCTGGTGCCGGCTGTGACAGAGGTCCGTACTGAATCGCTGGTCGGTGAACCAAATGCCGAGATTAAGTCGCGAAAAACAGGCAAAAATTCAATATTCATTTCGCCTCTTCCTATCGCTTCATAAGGTTCGTCTTTTCGTCCAATATCAAAAATTACATTACCCGAAACCTTTTCTGCATCGTATCCTCCAATCGACATTCCTGATTCCAGTGAGATCAGATTAACCAGATCGACAACATTATTGATATGATACAGCG
>CAYHDA010000514.1:0-1987 GCA_964355145.1 uncultured Mariniphaga sp. | reverse complement strand
GAAATTCTGAATTTTGTATACTTCAATATCATATTCCTCTGCTAAATGCTCCATAATTCCAATCATTATATCTTGATAAGAAGAAGAAACAGGAAGATTAAGCATACTAGTTAAGGTTGGAATTATTTTCTCAAAGAGCATTCTTTTAGATTCCATTTGAGGAAGTGACAATAATTCACCAATTTTGTAAATTGTATCTTCTGGTACAGATAATAAACTGTTAAAAAATATGCTATTATCTAAAACCTCAATATAGTATTTTCTTCCCTTTAACTGTTTAATTACACGCATTGCATCATGATAACCCATTTTTAAATTTTTTATAATATTACTATTATCAAAGTTCAATAGCATTCCAAGCTTTTGAGAGGGTACGATATTTGTTATTTTAATATCTTTACCTTTTGCGATAATCTAAGTGGTTTTTTTCCATTTTTTCATTGGCAATACGAAATCGTAAGGAAATTCAGCCAAAAGTTCAAATTTTCCATCAGGGCGAACCCAGTATGTATCCTCAATGCGGAAACCCATGCCCTGATCCGGAAAATATAAGCCAGGTTCAATTGTAATAATCGTTCCCGGGATAAGCAAGTTGTCGTCCGCGGCATTCAAACCGCTCCATGGACGCTCGTGAATATTTAACCCTACACCGTGCCCTAAAGAATGAATATAACCTTCCAACGTATCTTCTCAATAAGTCATGGTCAGGCAGGCAAATATAGCTGTCCAGAAAAGTTTTTTCCAAGCCGAATAAAAATACATCTGGTGCGGTACACTTCGGATATAAATCTATCAATGACATGAGGAAATCCGATGACCGACATAAAAAATGAAAATCAAGCAAAAATCTCACGTTTGCGGGAGTTGTGCAAGGAATTTGAAAAGAAAAACGATGTGCGAAGCGTGTTGCGAACCAAAGCACTCATAGCACACTACAAAGGAATGGCATCCGATGTAATAGCACAGTGCTACGAAGTGAGCGAAAAGACGCTCCGGAACTGGATCCAGCGTTTTGAAAACGATGAGCCGTTGGAAGATTTGCCGCGTAGCGGACGACCCAGCAAGTTGCCCAAAGAGAAGCAAGAAGAATTGCGGCAGATGATCGTTAAGCAAAACCAACGTATTTGGGTAGCCCGGCACGTCTTGGTGTTGTTGACGGTCACATTTGAAGTTTGCTATTCAGTACGTTACTTGCCAGAATTATTGCGTAAATTAGGCTTGAGTTTTCATAAAGCAGTACACACGTTGATAAAACGAGATAACGAAAAGCGCAAAACGTGGATTCGTGAAACGATTTTGGAGTTGTATGCGGACAAAATCAAGCAAGGTTGGCGGATTTTCTTTCAAGATGAGGTCGGTTTTCAGACAGAAGGCACCTTGGCTTATACTTGGGGTCCGAAGGGTGAAAAAATCGAAATCAAAAACTATGGTAGACATGGTCGTGTCAATTTGATCGGCGCATTTGAACTTGGTACAGGCACTTTTTATGGCATCTTGACACAATTTCGCGTGAACGCTGTTCGCTTTCGTCGTTTTTTGTGTCACTTGAAATATGAAATGCGTACGGATAAGATTATGCTGATCTGTGATAACGCCAGTTTTCATAAGGCAAAGTGGCTCACTGAATGGATTTCTACACAAAAAGAGTGGTTGCGCTTAGAGTTTTTACCGGCTTATTCGCCAGACTTCAATCCAATCGAACGTTTATGGCGCTGGATAAAAAGCGAATACACCCACAATCTTTGTTGGAAATCGTTGGCGCACTTAAAAATACACTTGGTACATACATTGGAAGAAATGAAACAGAAGTCTTCTGAATTGACCAGCATTATGCGCCAAGAAATCATACGACTAAACACTGTGTTTGAGTTTTATGAAACGCCTTCGCCATTTTTACTTACGGCTTGATGGAAAAAACTTTTCTGGATGACTATATTGTTCATCCAGCTTGCTCATCTCCACTTTGTTGCCATATTTCCTGGGTCTG
>CAYHDA010000513.1:0-1998 GCA_964355145.1 uncultured Mariniphaga sp. | reverse complement strand
CGAGGTTATTTCATCACAAACTCATGGATTCGTTTTGCAGCATCGCGTCCGGACCGAATGGCCCAAACAACCAGACTTGCACCCCTTGTGACGTCGCCTCCCGCGAAAATTTTATCAAGATTTGTGGAATTATCAATCGACTTTACATTGCCGCGTTCATCATATTCGACACCTAAACTATCGAGCAGTCCTTTGTGAACGGGTGATAAAAACCCCATTGAGAGCAGAACCAGATCAGCTTCGATAAGTTCGATGGTTCCTGGAATCTCTTTCATAACCATACGGCCATTTTCCCGCACCCATTCCACTTTCACCACTTCCACTCCGGTAAGAATGCCGTCTTTACCCACAAATCTCTTGGTGGCCAGGTCCCAGCGTCTTTCGCATCCTTCGAGGTGAGAGCTGGAAGTCCGTAACGTATTGGGCCAGTAAGGCCAGGGATTATCTTCGGTTCGTTTTGTTGGTGGCTTCGACAGGATCTCAATCTGAGTCACTGAAGTGGCTTTCTGCCGGATCGAAGTCCCAACGCAATCGGAACCGGTATCGCCGCCTCCAATAACCAATACCTTCTTATCTTTAGCTAAAAGTCGTATTTCTTCAGGAATCTCCTGACCACTGATGACTTTATTTTGCTGACGAAGAAATTCCATCGCAAAATAAATCCCTTTCAACTCTCTTCCCGGTGCCGGCAAATCTCGTGGTTCCATCGCACCGCAAGCCAGACAAATGGCATCAAAATCCTTCATCAGTTTATCGGCAGGCAAATCAACCCCTACTTTGGTGTTGACTTTGAAAATGATCCCTTCCTTTGAAAAGAGATTAATCCTTCGGTCAATAACCGTTTTATTTAATTTGAAATCGGGAATACCATAGCGCAGGAGGCCTCCCACTTTATCGTCCTGTTCGAAAACAGTTACTGTGTGACCCTCTTTATTCAACAAGTCGGCGGCAGAAAGTCCGGCAGGACCAGAGCCGATAACCGCGATTTTTTTGCCGGTTCTGTTTGCCGGAATCTGTTCGGTAACATGACCCATATCGAATGCCTTTTCAACGATCGAACATTCGTTTTCGCGGATCGTAACCGCCTCATCATGAATCGCCAGCACACACGATTTTTCACACGGAGCAGGACAAACCCTTCCCGTAAATTCAGGAAAACTATTCGTAGCTGAAAGTAAATCATAGGCCTCGTTCCATTTGCCGCGATAAACAGCATCCTGCCATTCAGGAATATTGCTTTCAACCGGACACGAGCTGTGACAAAAGGGTATGCCGCAATCCATACATCTGGCAGCCTGATCTTTACGGTCGTTTTCATTCAGCGTTTGTTCTACTTCACCGTAATCAAATATTCGTTCGTTAGTGGGCCTGTAACCGCCCTCTTTCCGCTCTATTTCTATAAAACCTTTAGGATTTCCCATTTTTTGTAACTTTAATCGTTGTTGGTGTTAAACTGCTTTATTGTAGTGATTTACTCCCTTCTGTCGGGAGCATCTTCTGCCATTTCAAGCTTGCGTTTCACCTCTTTAAGTTTCATTTCATTTAATACCTTCTTGTATTCCATTGGAATGACTTTAACAAATTTGGGCAGGTATTCCTCCCAGTTAGTAAGCACTTTTCCTGCCAGCGGACTTTGTGTGTACAATAGATGCTTGCTGATCATATCCTGTAATTCCATAATATCGGCTTTGTCTTCAACAGGACCTAATTCTACCAGTCCTGTGTTGCAATAGTATTCGAAATCACCGTTATCGTCAAGTACATAGGCAATACCTCCGCTCATACCTGCTGCAAAGTTCCGGCCTGTGGTTCCCAAAACAACCGTTCGGCCGCCAGTCATATATTCGCAGCAATGATCACCTGTTCCTTCAACAACGGCTTTGGCCCCTGAGTTGCGGACACAAAAACGTTCCCCGGCGACTCCCTGAATGTAGACATCACCACTGGTTGCACCATCGAGTGTCGTATTCCCGACAATAATATTTTTATCAGGGGCAA
>CAYHDA010000512.1:0-2005 GCA_964355145.1 uncultured Mariniphaga sp. | reverse complement strand
AATGTGATTTTTCTGTCCAGATTTAATTTTTAGTGAACTCTTTATATAAAATATAATCACAAAAATGGATATTGAGCGTTATAAGACATTTAATGCGGAGGATTTTATACTCGATGAGAATTTCGTAGAATTGGTGGCGGGGAAATTGGATCCACAGTATTCCTTACAACAACTTAAAGAATTACTGCCACATAAAACCGGGGAGATAGATCTTGCTGTGAATATTGTCAAAGCACTCCAGGATTCTGAATATGAGCATCCTGTGAGTCGCATTGCTGAATTGTGGAACAATGTGATGCGTATGCAAACCAGGCAAATACGTTTGCAGTTTTTCCGGTATGCAGCAGCAGCAGTATTGATCATCGGTATAGGAAGTGCGGCTTTGTACATGAGTAAAAGACAATCTGCAATCACCGAATTTGCCTCTTCGCGGAAAGTCTCCGTTGAAGATGCTACGCTTATCCTGGCCGATGGAAAACAGATCGACATCAGTGGAAATAAGGCAGTCATTCAATACACAGAAGATGGAACCTCTGTTTCTGTAAACGATTCTACAAAGCTTGTTCAGGAAAATACTCCCACCAGTTTTAACCAGATGATCGTTCCTTTCGGTAAGCGATCGAGTCTTGAGCTTTCTGATGGCACCAAAATTTGGCTTAACTCGGGGTCGAAGCTGGTGTATGCTCCTGTTTTTAACGGCGATACCCGAGAAGTGTTCCTGGAAGGAGAAGCATATTTTGAGGTAGCTAAAAATGCCGATAAACCTTTTTATGTGCGGACTGATGCGTTTAAAATTAAAGTGATCGGAACCAAATTCAATGTAAAAGCATACAAAGATGAGAATATGTATCATACTGTTCTGGCTGAAGGTAAAATCAGTATGAAGGTCAATGACCAGTTGTTTTCAAAAGAGGTCACACTTGCTCCGTATGAAAAATCATCGTTTTTAAGAAACGGCGATAGCTTTCAGATTTCCAAAGTTGATGACGTACGTAAATACACCAGTTGGATATACGGATACCTTGAATTCGATAAGGAGAATTTAACTAATGTTCTAAAAAGTATATCACGTTATTATAATATCCCTATCGACGTACAAACTATAAATCAATTGAAAATAGTATCAGGAAAACTAGATTTGAAAATTGAACCCGATAGGATACTAAACGGATTGGCGCGTTTATCGAATACTCATTTTATTAAAAAGAATGGAAAATATGTATTTTATGAATAAATAAAGGTTAAAAAAACCCGGTTAATGCTCGCAACATCAACCGGATTTAAATTGAAATTAAGTCTGTTAAACATTAATTCTCAAAGTTATGAAAAAAAACCAAACTAATTGCTTTTCTTTTTTTGGAAAGTATCGAAAAAATTATTTGTTGAAGATGAAACTACTTAGCATTTTAATTTTTGCCGGAGCGATTTCAATTTCTGCTAGTTCCTATTCGCAGAAGGTGAAACTCGATGTCGATCTGAAGAATTCTTCTATACAGGAGATATTGAAAGAGATCGAAAACACAAGTGAATTTATCTTTTTCTACAATGATGCAGATGTTGTCAACAACACCAAAAAGATTGACATATCAGTGAAATCGAAAAAGATAGATCAAGTGATGGACCAATTATTTGAAGGGACCGACTTGACTTATCTGATTGATGAAAGGCAGGTTTTTCTTTATAAAAATGATAATCCCCAAGCGCTTGAAAGTTTAAAAGTGAATCTAGTAGCCTTGCAGGATGAGAAAAAACATGTCACCGGAACAATAAAAGATGCAAAAGGACTTCCGTTGGTAGGCGCTACCATTATCGTAAAGGGAACCACTATTGGTGTGATTGCAGATGCTGATGGCCACTTTACCATGGAAATACCCAATGACGCGAAGACAATTGTTATTTCATTTATGGGTATGGAATCAAAGGAAGTGAGTGTCGTCAATAAGCTGACTGTCGATGTTTCGTTGGCAGATGCATCGGTTGGACTCGATGCTTTTGTGCTTGTTGG
>CAYHDA010000511.1:0-2034 GCA_964355145.1 uncultured Mariniphaga sp. | reverse complement strand
CAATCAATACGTTTTATTGTATTCAAAATCGGTCGTGCTTGTCGCGCTGATTGCTACAAATATCTCATTTGCATCCTATCTCATCGGACCCATGCTGTATTGGTATATCCGAAGTACTTTATCCGACAATTCAAGGCTGACAAGAACAGATCTCTGGCATTTTCTGCCAATGCTGATCTATTTGATGGCCGCTCTTCCTTATATGATTACACCGTTTTCATACAAACTGGAAATTGCCAAAGAAATAGTTGACAATGTAGGATTTTTAACGAATTTCAAGTTTACCGTTTTATCAGAACTGTTTTCCAACACATCCATTTACCTAAGCCGTCCTGTCCTCGCTTTGGGATATACCCTTTGGTCAATCGGATTATTAATTCAGTTTTTAAGACGCAGATCGGTTCAATTGGTATTTTCAAGGCAGTCTTTTATGACAAAATGGTTGTCATTTTTATTGGGATTTCAGTTACTACTGGTTGTCAGTCATTTATTCTCCGTATTCCTGGCTTTTACAACTGCTTCGGATGTGTTTTTCACCATGAATTTGCTGCAGGTTTTCTCAGGAGCAGGAATGATAGGGTTAATGCTATCTCCATTCTTCTTTCCAGATATCTTGTATGGTCTTCCCAGATTTTCTGAATTACCCGTCAATACAGAGGGTGAAACCGACCCTGTTTTAATTTCTGAATTGGTACCGGAAGAGGAAGGGAAAATATTCTTTCACAATAATTTCGAATCAGACTATATCTCTTTGATTGAGCAAAAAACAGAGGCATGCATGCGGGATTTTAAGCCTTTTCTGCAATCCGATTTAAATCTTGGCCGGTTCTCTGATATTTTGCAGCTGCCAGCCCATCATCTGGCCTATTTTTTTAGAGAAATTAAAAAACAGACATTTAACGATTACAGCAATGAGTGTCGGGTAAAGTATGCTAAAAACCTGATACTCGAAGGTAAATCCGGCGAACTGACCCTCGAAGCGTTAGGTCTTCTGGCAGGATTTTCTAATCGCAGCACCTTTTTCAGGGCATTTAAAAAAGCCGAAGGAGTCTCACCCGGTACTTTTCAAACAAAAATGAATCAATTTCGTCCCTAAACTGAAAACTTTGTAGCATTTTTGAAATTTGACACAAAGTTTCCCCTTTTTTTATACCAATCTGATTATTCATTACAGATATTTGCACAAATTGACAATTACTTAATAATTGACACTGATGCTAATCTGTTTATCGATTGCAGGAATAATTCTCTCTGTTATCCTGTTATATTTCAATGCCAGAAGATACCCATCCACGCTCTATCTGGGTCTTTTCTTTCTGGTTGTGAGTCTTTATGGCATCAATCAATACGTTTTGTTGTATTCAAAATCGGTAGTAATTCTCGCATTGATTGTTACAAATATCTCCTTTGCTTTCTATCTAATCGGACCCCTGCTGTATTGGTACATCCGCAGTATTCTGACAGACAATTCCCGACTGAAAAAGTCAGATCTGTTTCATCTCATTCCTTTGGTGATCTATTTGTCAGCCGCCCTCCCCTATATGCTCTCTCCCTTCTCTCATAAACTGGAGATTGCAAAAGAGATTGTCAATGATTTGGGATTTTTGTCGAACTATAACTTTACAGTTTTGTCAGAGGTTTTTTCCAATACGGCGGTTTACCTGAGCCGCCCGTTTCTGGCTTTGGGCTATACATTGTGGGCAATTGGAATATTTCTCAGGTATTTAACGCAACGCGAAAAAATAATTGTCCTCTCAGGACAGATTTTCATGATGAAGTGGCTGGCAGTTTTTCTGGGATTTCAATTGCTGCTGATCGCGTCTCATCTGTGTGCGATTTTTATAACTTTTACAGCGGGTTCCGACGTTTTTTTTACACTGAATGCTTTGCAGTTATTGTCGGCAGTCGGAATGATCGGATTGTTAAGTTCCCCCCTCTTTTTCCCTAGTATCCTGTACGGATTGCCCCAAATCCCCGATTCATTTTTCAGAAAGAGGATGTAGTTAATGTGCTAATGGTCTAATTATGAATTAC
>CAYHDA010000510.1:0-2111 GCA_964355145.1 uncultured Mariniphaga sp. | reverse complement strand
TATTCCGAATACAAATACAATCATTATCAATAATGCTCAGAATTTCGGACTCAGTGAATTGCACCAGCTACGGGGACGTGTAGGGCGATCAAACAGAAAGGCTTTCTGCTATTTACTGGCACCACCCTTAAACTCAATGTCTGCCGATGCCCGCCGGCGCTTACAAGCCATTGAAGAGTTTTCCGAAATCGGAAGCGGTTTTAGTATTGCGATGCAGGATCTCGATATCCGTGGCGCCGGAAATCTTCTGGGTGGCGAACAAAGCGGCTTTATAGCCGATATCGGTTTCGAAGCCTATCATCGGATTTTGAATGAAGCGATGATGGAGTTAAAAACCGGTGAATTTCAGGATCTTTTTGACGATGAAAACACAAAAGCCTCGGGCGCTTTTCTGGATCTGAATTATGTAAACGATTGTACAATCGACACTGATCTCGAATTATTGTTTCCTGACCAGTATATTTCGAGTATTTCGGAGCGTATGTTGCTTTATCGCGAACTTGATAATATGGAAAATGAGACAATGATTCAGCTTTTTGAGAAAGGACTTGTCGACCGTTTTGGACCAGTTCCGCAGGTTACGCGCGAACTGATGGATGTGGTTCGCCTTCGCTGGATTGCCATATCTCTAAATGTCGAACGGATCATCCTCAAAGAGTCACGCATGATTTGCTACCTGCCTTCCGATCCATCCTCCAAGTACTACCAATCTTTGCATTTTCAGCGGTTAATGCAATGGATTGTTCAAAATCCTTCCAAATGCCGCGTAAAAGAAGGAAAAGGAAAACTGAGCATCAACTTTCCCGAAATTAAAACTTTGCATAAGGCTGTCGGCACATTGACGGTGATTGCCTCAAAGGTAAGTGAATGAGCTGAACCTATTTAAAAGTGCCACCTCTTTTGTTCCGGGAACCCCTTCCGGGTATTTTTTCTTATTGTACGATACTAATGTTGTCCAAATAAAATAATGTCGAATTATTTTTCGATCAATTTATTTAAATCCTGGTCATTAGTGAATGTTGAATATTACGTTGCGGTGCTCTGCACCTTAAGAATCGTACTCAATATAAATATTTCTACAAATATTTCGCAGCTCTGCTGCTTTCCTGTTTTACTAAGGTGCAGAGCACCGCGATATTTGTAGAAAATTAATCGTCTTAGACCAAAAGGTGCAAAGCACCGAAATATTTATTTAATAATGCAGTAATTTTCAGAGATCATTTTCAAATAAAAATGAAAGTCAAAAATGCGGCAAAAAATCTTTCCTATTACTTAATCAATTCTCTCACAAGTGATTCAGCAGAATAATTTCCTTTTTTTACAACAATGTCAATTTTTCTGATTATTAAGTATCTTATGTGACAAATTGTCTGATAATCAGGGTTGGCAAGTGTTTTGATCAGGCGTAAGTGATAATCGCATTTGAATTGGATCTTAAGCGATATTACGTTCAAATAAAACTAAAAACACAAAAAATATGAATTTTGATAATTTCACGATTAAAGCACAAGAGGCAATTAATCAGGCGGTTAAAATTGCCGAAGGAAATAATCAACAAGCTGTGGAAACAGGTCATCTTTTGAAAGGGCTGATGGTTAATGCCGAGAGCGTTTCCGGCTATCTGTTGAAAAAGCTGGGGGTAAATATTTTGATGATGAATGCTGCCCTCGATAAAATTATTGTTAGTTATCCTAAGGTGACCGGTGGTGAAACCTACCTCTCTTCCGCCGCCAATTCGGCAGTGCAAAAGGCTGTTTCGACCGCTCAAAAAATGGGGGATCAATACGTGTCGGTTGAGCATTTATTACTGGGTATTCTGGATGGCAGTGATCAGGTGAGCCGTCTGATGAAAGATAGCGGAATCAGTCACAAAGAGCTGGAAGAGGCAATTAAATCGTTGCGTAAAGGATCGAAGGTTGACAGTCAGACTGCGGAGGATACTTTTAATTCGCTGAACCGATATGCCGTAAACCTGAATGAACAGGCGAAAACAGGAAAGCTTGATCCGGTAATTGGCCGTGATGAAGAAATACGCCGGGTATTGCAGATTTTGTCGCGCCGGACGAAAAACAATCCGATCCTTATCGGCGAACCTGGAACTGGTAAGACTG
>CAYHDA010000509.1:0-2114 GCA_964355145.1 uncultured Mariniphaga sp. | reverse complement strand
TGTCCAGTATCTTGACGGCTGCAAAATTCAGGTCAATTATTACCGCTTCTTTTGAAAGTGTAAAATAACCAGAGGGTGCAAAATCGTATAATTCGCTGTAATTTAATGCATTTGCTCTTGTACTCAACAGCTCTTCATTTTGCATTTCCAGTTCTATCTGATGGACTTCCAATTCATGCATGAGCCTAAGTGATTCGCTCTCTGAAAGCTGAGGGTTCAATTTGTTCTTGCCAGGCGGTGTTAATATTTCTGCATTCTGGCGAAGAAGATTTTTTGCTGACAATTTAGGGGCATTACCTGACGGCGATTCAGTATCATTTTCAGAAGACGGTTTTGGTTTCCGTATGGTCATAATTTAAAGTATTTAGAGTGCCTAAATATACAAAAAACAAATAACATAAAGAATAAAACTTCATTAATTTTACACCGGACAAGCATTTGAATATGGAAGCAGATTTAATTACGATAGGTGACGAAATTTTAATTGGTCAGATTGTGGATACCAATTCGGCATGGATGGCACGGCAACTCAATGACGAAGGGATTAACATCAGAGAAATTATCAGCATCTCTGATCAGCCCGGTCATATTCTGGCGACTTTAAAAGAATCAGCCTCACATGCCTCTATTGTACTGGTGACCGGTGGTCTGGGACCAACCAGGGATGATCGTACAAAGTCAGCTTTGTGCACTTTTTTTGAAACACAACTAGTCGAAGACAAGGATGTTTTAGATCATATTATTCAGTTACTCGCTCCCCGGGGAATAATGATCAATTCGCTGAACCGTGAACAGGCACTCGTTCCGGCTGCTGCCACTGTGCTTCATAATGAACTGGGCACTGCCCCCGGACTTTGGTTTAATCATAATGGGACAATCTTTGTTTTTATGCCGGGTGTTCCATTTGAAATGAAGTATCTGATGGAATATGAAGTACTTCCAAAAATTCGAAAATTGTTCAATACCAAAACTATTATTCACCGTACTATATTAACCCAAGGATTACCTGAATCGATGCTTGCGGAGAAGATTGCGCACTGGGAAGATCATCTTCCTGACTGTATCAGTCTGGCTTATCTGCCGAGTCCTTTGAATGTAAGATTACGACTATCTGCTCGTGGAGAGGACAAGGAATACCTTCAGCAACTGCTGGAAGAGAAAATAAAAGCACTTGTGGAACTCATCCCCGATTCGATTTATGGTTACGGAGAAGAAACCATGGCCGGGAGTATTGGCAAAATATTAATCGCGCAAAAGAAATCAGTGGGCGTTGCTGAAAGTTGTACCGGCGGATATATTGGGCACCTTTTCACTTCCAATCCCGGAAGTTCCGCCTATTTCAAGGGAGGAATCGTTGCTTACTCAAATGAATTGAAGGAGAATCTTCTGGGTATAGACCGGTCAATCATTTCCGAAAAAGGGGCGGTGAGCAAGGAAGTGGTTGAAGCTATGGCAGTAGCAGCACGCCGACTTCTTGGTACTGATTATGCAGTTGCCACTTCCGGAATAGCGGGTCCCGACGGCGGAACTCCGGAAAAGCCGGTGGGAACAGTGTGGATCGCCGCAGCCGGTCCCGATTCCGTTGTTTCGAAAGTTTATAGTTTTGGGAATAACCGGGAAAGAAATATCATTCGTTCGAGCCAGACTGCTCTCAATATGCTTCGGCTTGAATTGCTCAAAACAGTAAACATTTAAAAAAGATGATGAAGAAAATATTAGTGCTGTCCTGTATATTTATCGGTCTGCTGATCGGTGCAATGGGCGTGATTCCGCTCCTGTTCAAAGGCACAATTGTGCAAAAAGTGAAGCTTGCCGCGAACGAATCAATTCTGGCAAAAGTTGATTTTTCGGATGTCGGATTATCACTTTTCCGAAGTTTTCCACAACTCAATATTCAGCTAAAGCAACTTTCCGTAACAGGGATCAACGAATTTGAAAATATCCGTCTCTTGTCAGTCGAAAACGTTTCAACTTCTGTCAATCTTTCGGGCTTATGGAAAAGCGACGGGTTCAGTATCACGTCGATCAGGCTCGATCATCCCCAAATTAATCTGGTTGTAAATAAAGCCGGAAAATCGAATTGGGACATTTCCGGAAAAAAGGCAGGCCAGACT
>CAYHDA010000508.1:0-2119 GCA_964355145.1 uncultured Mariniphaga sp. | reverse complement strand
ACGGCATTTCTCCTCCCCTTTGCAGGATTTAAGGAAATTAGCATAGTGATTCGAAGGACTTACCGGAACTTCAGGAAGTTTGGAGGCCATCTCTTTTGCTTTATCTTCCGGTATAATTGTTAACGGAGCACTATGTGAACCCCCTTTGAACGTGAGTTCTTTCCCATAGATAATTTTCCCAGGATACCTTTTTGTATTAATATTTCCGGAAGTTGGAGGGGGAATATCTTTGGCGCGTACCGGTTCGCCATAAAAGTCAGGAAGTTTAGGCTGGTTGTTAAATCCATCATACCATTCAAGGTCAAGTGCAGGCATCCCGTCTCTTTCAGGGAATTTAAAAATGAGTGTGGAAGCCTGAGGGAAAATAAAGGTGCTGTGTCCCTCCATAAAAACCGGATCGACCTCAGTTGGCAAGCCAAGTTTTAAAAACTGATGAGAGGTATCAATAATATGAGCGCCCCAGTCTCCTAAAGCTCCATTACCAAATTCGAACCATGATCTCCAGTCGCCATTGATATATCCCTTGTTAAAATTACGGAATTGTGACGTGGTGAGCCACTTGTCCCAATCCAAATTTTCTGGAATAGGTTGCTCAGGAAGAAAATCCGAAACTTTCAAACCATGCCAACGCCGGCCATTGTTCATAAAGGCGGTTATTTTGGTAATATCTTTGATGATACCGGCTTCGGTCCATGCCTTGAACTGAAAATAGTTCTCTTCTGAGTGTCCCTGATTGCCCATCTGGCAGGCCACTTTGTGTTTTTTCTCACCCTTCATCATTAAGGTAACTTCATGGAAGGTATGGGCCATTGGTTTTTCTACATAAACATGTTTGCCTTGCGACATGGCCAGCATGGTAATGGGAAAATGGGAGAAATCGGGAACTCCTGCCGTAATGGCATCGAATTGATTCCCCATTTTATCAAACATCACCCTAAAATCCTGAAAACGCGGAATATCGGGAAATTTCCCGAGTATCTCCTGAGTATTAGCAGAACCCATCTCTGTATCACACAACGCGACGATGTTGCACAGACCTGTTTTGTGTAAATCCTTGATAATATCCTTGCCCCTGTTGCCAATTCCACAGCAGGCGAGGTTAACCTTGTCGCTTGGTGCAATATGTCCAAAGCGCTTACCTAAAACAGCAGATGGTATAATGGCAAGTCCGGCTGCTGCAGTTACGGCTGCAGTACCTGTTTTAAGAAAATCTCTTCGTCTCATTGATGATAAAATTTACTGTCTGTAAATGAAAATTCCGGCTATAATTCTTTTATTTTGATATTTTTGAACCACACTTCGTCACCATGATCCTGCAGCAGAATATTTCCATCCGGTGCATTACCGAAATTGGGAATATCTGCAAATTTACTATAGTTTACCAACGCCTGCCACATTTGCGTATTCCGCTCAAAATCGACTATTTTCACATCATTCAGCCAATGCTCTACTTTGTTCCCTTTTATCACTATTCTGGCATGGTTAAAGGCTTTTGGACGATAAGATTTGTCCTCCGGAGCAGCAATTAAGTCGTACAATGAACCTAGTTTGCGGTTACCTTTAACACCCAATCTGGCATCAGGATGAATCAGATCGTCCAAAATCTGATATTCGCAACCAATGTTATAAAAGTCACCCGTTTTTTCGTCCCTGTTCACAAAATACTTGATACCGCTGTTGGCGCCATCGGTAATTTTAAAATCAACGAGCAGTTCAAAATTTTTATATTTCTTTTCGGTGATGATTCCCCCTGAGTTCACTTCAGCTTTATGAATTTTTATAATGCCATTATCAACAACAAAGACCTTTGATGGAAAATCACCCAATTTTGCCCCATTCCATCCATTCGTTGTTTTACCGTCAAAAAGCAATTTCCATCCTTCCCTGGATTCCGGTTCTGAGATAGTATTGTCAATACTATTAACCTGGAATATGGGAGATTTAATGACAATTTGTTCTTTGTCAATATTTTGTGTGCAAATTCTGATGTTTCGCCAAGCAACTGTCAGGCCTTCATTTTTTGGGTCTTTAACCTGATGTACCTGAAGTGCAATGAATCCGGAAAGGGTGAGGTCATCAAGAAGATCCGAGCAAAGTGTACCGTTCAGAAATGTTTTGA
>CAYHDA010000507.1:0-2127 GCA_964355145.1 uncultured Mariniphaga sp. | reverse complement strand
AGCCTGTCCGCTAATTCGAAACTGCGGTACAAGCTGCGATTTCTGATCAAGCGTGTTTTGAGCCATCCGGTCACGCCAATACCGGTCAATTGATTCACGAAGATCATTTCTCAAGTACTCTTCGCGGCTGAATGATGAAGGTAAACGATAATCAATATTGCCGATTTTTTCAGAAATCAGGTAATCTCCGCTGACAGGATCATATTCAATCAGGGTTTTAATATTGGAAGGCTTTTTCAGGTAAAGCGCAGAGGTATCCTGTGATCCGGATTTTACAAAAAGGCGCGCATCTTTGAATGGAAATTTAAGCGGACCAAGAGTATCGCGCTTAACGGAATCTTTGTCGGTTATCTGGGTGATTAGCAAAGGAGTATCTTCTGACATATCCGTGCTCACCATTGCAATACTATTGCCGGTAAACAAGGAAATAATCAAGAGCAATAAAACTACTGATGTATTTAATAAAACGAGTCGCAATATATTTTATTAAAAACTTTTTAATGCAATTTTAAGAAGTTGTTCAACCGTAAGATCAGGATTGGCTGCAATAATCTGGTCGACAGAATTTTCGACTGCTTTTTTATTGAATCCCAACATTTCAAGGGCACTTAAGGCTTCATTTCTAACCACCGAATTGCCGGTTTTGAAGATTTTATCTGAAGCAAGCCCTTTACCCACTTTGTCCTTCAATTCAATAATTACCCGTTGTGCAGTTTTGGCACCAATCCCTTTAATGCTTTTTAGCAGATTTACATTTTCTGTTAAAATTGCATTGCGAAGATCATCAGTAAGATACGACGAAAGCATCATAATTGCGATCGCTGCACCAATGCCATTAACGGAAATCAGCATTCTGAAAAAATCGCGTTCATCCTGATCTGAAAAGCCATAAAGCAAATGGGCATCTTCCCGTATTACCTCATGAAGAAAGAGTTTAATCTGCTCGTTACCCTTAATACCCGAATAAGTGTTAACAGAGATATGTAAAAAATAGCCCAGACCTCCGGTTTCGATGACCACCCCGGCTGGGGTTAATCCTGAGACTGATCCTTTGATATATTCGAACATACAAATGCTTTAAAAATCATCACAAAATACTATTCTCCACCTGTTCTGTCAATCTCATGCCGTTGTAACGGATTTTTCGACAGCTCGTTAAACATTTTTCTGTTCGCGTGGAGGTCAATAGCCAAATACAACGCATTGCGAAACGATTCTTCTGATGCTACACCTTCTCCTGCAATTCCGTATGCTGTTCCATGTCCGGGAGAGGTACGGATTACAGGCAAGCCTGCTGTAAAATTTACGCCCGATTCGAATGCAAAAGACTTAAAAGGAATTAATCCCTGATCGTGAAACATTGCAAGTGTAGCATCAAATTTTTTAAATTCACCTGCTCCAAAAAAACCGTCTGCAGGATATGGCCCCAAAGCGATAATTCCCTCCTCGTTGGCCTGCCTGATCGCGGGTAAAATAATCCGTTCCTCTTCGTCGCCTATTAAACCGCCGTCACCTGCATGGGGGTTGAGGCCAAGAACGGCAATACGGGGTTTCCGAATGGAAAAATCTTCAAGCATAGTTTTATGAAGAACCCTTAAATTACTAACTATCTTTTCTTTAGTGATAGATTCGACAACCTGGGCCAGCGGGATATGGCCGGTTACAACACCAACCTTCAAAATATCGCTGATCATCAGCATCAGGTAGTTTTTGGTGCCAAACTCTTTCGCAAAATATTCAGTATGCCCTGCGAAACTAAAGTTTTCCGACTGTATATTTTCTTTATTTATCGGGGCGGTTACTACCACATTAATATCGCCTGATTTAAGATCCCGTACTGCAGCCTCAAGTGCTGCAAGCGAAGCCTGACCTGCCATCTTAGTCGATTTACCCAGTTCCACGCGCACTTCGTCACTTACACAATTAATGATGTTAGGCCGCTTCGGATTAGCCTCTTTTGCAGTATTAACAGTATTAAAAGTGAAAATTTCATTGTCCATTGCTTTCCTGTAATAGGCAGCAACTTTCGACGAGCCATAAACAATTGGCGTACACATTTCTAAAATTCTGCTGTCAGCTAAAGCTTTTATAATAATTTCGTAACCTATTCCATTAATATCGCCATGG
>CAYHDA010000506.1:0-2134 GCA_964355145.1 uncultured Mariniphaga sp. | reverse complement strand
AATGGCGTTTAAATTACTTACTGAACACCTCTGAATTCAACATTTGTAAAAGAAATACCATCATTCATTTCCTGAGCTCCGGCCTGAATCTCAAGCCAAATAGTTCCACTTGTAGGAAAGGTAACGATGCAACCGCTCTTAAGACCTGAATTTGGATCGTTAATAACTGATAATAATCCGGCTTTGGGGGCTCCTCTAACAGCCCAGTCTCCCCAAACACCTATTTCGGCCACAAGAACAGGACCTCCGTATTCAGTCAATTGTACAGGTTGAGAAGTACAAGCATAAACTTTGAACCAGCCATTGGTCACTCCATCGGTTTTAAACTTTAAATCGACTTTATATTTCTGACCGGCAACCACCTGAATTGGCTGATAAATTGCAGCTTGTCCCCAGGTCCAGGCTGTGTTATCAATAGTTACCCAACCATTGGCAAATACAATCGTTGAATTAACATTATCGCCAATTCGCTGAACAGTCCATTGGGCAATATCCCCTGCAGTTGCAAATTTCCCACCTTTAACCAAATTGCCGGCTTTAGGATCAGCAACAGATTGTGAATGAGTAATTGAAGTTGAAGCCATACCACCACTGGCTGCGAGCGTTAAAACAATTTTGTAGGTATCAACATCCGGATAAAAAACTGTTACTTCATTTCCGGTAGCCGTAGCTCCGTTGCCTAAGTCCCAATAAGCTATACCGACAGTTGTTGACTTATTTTTCAAAACCCAATGATTGGCATCGGCACCGGCTGATTTTTCAATAACAACCTGAGCGTCAGTTGGTGCTGCTCCCATGGTATATACTTTTTCTTTACAGCCATAGCCAAGTGTAACACTTAATAAAAGGAGTGTTATTAGCCAGGTATTTATTGATTTTAATATCATATTTTTCATATAAAAACTTTTTAATCAGTTATTTTATTAAAACTCAGTTGTAACCCTGATTCTGAACCAATTTAGTCCCTTGAAGTTCCCGGAAAGGAATTGGAAAGACCTCATTTTTACCTGCGACGAATCCTCTGCCGCCTAATTTTGCAACAGCATCATTCCATCTGACCAAATCGAAGAAGCGGTGACCTTCGCCAGCCAATTCCAATCTTCTTTCTGCTTTAATGGCAGCTAAGGAAACCGGTACTGAAGATAATCCAACTCTGGTTCTTACGGCATCGAGCAAAGCTTGTGCTCTGGATCCCGTAGCTCCTAATGCTTCAGCTTCCATTAAATAAGTATCTGCCAAACGAATCACATAAGTATCTTGTTTGTAATTTAAAACCTGGTCGCCGGAACCGGTTGAAACATCGGATGTTCTGGGCAGGAATTTATTTAAAAAATACCCTGTATTTTGATATCCTTCAATATAATCAGCTTTACCGTCAACTTTTAATGCTTTTAAATCAAACACTGTAGCGCCAAAGCGTGGGTCGGTCTTAATTGCATCATAAAAATCCTGAGTAAAAACATTAAAACTCCATCCTGAAGGTAAATCGGGAGCCGGGGATCCTAGTTTTGAGTAACTTCTGGGACCTACCATTACATTTACTGTATTTCCTTCATCGCTGCCACTGCCCCAATTTCCCCAGCCTGAACTTCCTATACTGCTGTGACTTACTTCTATAATCGCCTCCGTGTTGAATTTATTGACAGTCGCCCAAAGGTCACCAAAATTCGACAGTAACCGATATCCGTACTGGCTGGTTCCACCTGGTGTTCCATTTACATCGGCAAATTGAGCTGCAGCAAGCGACCCTTTGTTTTCGTAGAGGTAAACTTTCCCAAGCAATGCCTTTGCGGCTCCTTTCGAAAGGCGACCTGCTTCTGTTGCCAAAGAAACAGCACCAGGCAGATCAACAATAGCTTCAGTCAAATCTTTTTCGATTTGAGTATAAACCGCAGTTGGAGCGGCCTGGATAACCTCGTACATATTTGTAGCGGTCAAAGGATCCAAAAGCAAGGGAACGTTTTTAAACATTCTTACCAGGTTGAAATAATAATTGGCGCGCAAAGCCTTTGCTTCCGCAGCAAATCTGGCTTTTAGCGTTGCATCCATTGTGACGCCGGGTAATTTTGTCAATAAGGTATTAGCACTGAAAATTACCTGATAATGATCATTCCATAAGCTTCCCGTCATAATC
>CAYHDA010000505.1:0-2159 GCA_964355145.1 uncultured Mariniphaga sp. | reverse complement strand
ATGACAAAAGTAAACTTTTTAGAGGTAATTTTGCCATTTGAACAATACTATACCTGAATACAAGAACCGGCAATGATGAAAACTTCACCACCACTTGAAAAACGAATTAAAGCTTTTGCTGAACTTGGTAAGGTATTGCAACTTGCTGCAGAAAACTATACAGATCAAGAAAATGGATTTCAAGCGCAATTCCCGGCACTGTTTGAGGCGTTACAACTTGCAAGCCATCACAATACCTGGTTTACTCCTGAAAATATTTCATTTGCATTAAATACCTGGAAAGAAGCATTATCGGAGGAGTCAACATCAGCCTGGATCAGGGATTCTATTCCCGGATTTCAGCTTGTCAAACCAAAACAGATTGCCATAATAATGGCTGGGAATATACCCCTTGTTGGTTTTCATGATTTCCTTTGCACATTAATGGCCGGACATAGAGTTCTTGGAAAGCTTTCGTCGGACGATAAAATCCTACTCCCAGCCATTGCTGATGTTCTATGCCAAATAGAACCTCAATTCCTTAATTTGATTCAATTCACTGAAAGTACTTTATCAGATTTCGATGCTGTTATTGCAACCGGGAGCAACAATACGGCAAGATATTTTGAATTTTATTTTTCGAAATACCCTCATATCATTCGCAAAAACCGGAATGGAGTGGCGGTACTCAGCGGGAACGAAAGTGATCAGGATTACAAAAAACTTGGTACTGACATCTGCATGCATTTTGGTCTGGGCTGCCGTAATGTTTCAAAAGTTTTCATCCCGGAAGGATTTGCACCTGAGAAGCTTTTTAAAGCTATTGAGCACTATTACAGCGCATTAAATAATCATCATAAATTCATGAATAATCACAGCTATAACAGTTCTGTTTATTTACTTAACAGTGTTAAGCACCTCGACAATAATGTTTTTATATTAACCGAATCGGAGCACTACTCCTCTCCTATCCCTGTTCTGTATTACCAGTTTTACAGAAATATTGAAACGCTAAAAGAAAAGCTCATCCAGGATGATGAAATGATACAATGCATTGCTAATGATATATTTACAAACAATAAAACTGTAGCGTTGGGCTGCACTCAAAGCCCTGGTTTAGCCGATTATGCTGATGGAATCGACACTATGAAGTTCTTACTTGAGCTTTGAGTTGTTGCCCGATAAAACATGCTAACAAAATATTGTTAAATAAAAAGTACTGAATATTTGTTTGTGAGGAAAAAATGTATAATTTTGCAGCCCTGAAATTTAAGCTGAAAGCATCATGAGAAAAGACATTCACCCAAACGAATACCGCCTTGTAGTTTTTAAAGATATATCGAACGATTTTTCGTTTATCACACGTTCGACTGTGAACACAAAAGAAACAGTTAAATGGGAAGATGGTAATGAATATCCACTTGTAAAACTGGAAATTTCGAATACATCGCATCCATTTTACACAGGTAAAATCAAACTTGTTGATACTACAGGCCGCGTTGACAAGTTCCGTCAGAAGCTTGAGAAATCAGCACAAATGAAGAGTAAAGCTAAATAAAGCTTTTTCTTTTGAAAAGCATTAAGGCTATCCGATACGGATAGCTTTTTTTTTGCCCTTTTTCTTCAATTTATGAACAGAAATACAATTTTTTATTGCAGGATTAACATATGCTTGTATCTTTAATGTCAGTTTTTCAGCTAATATACCTACATGATCAATTTTATACTTTTCGAGGATCAAAGCCGCATATCATTACGGCCACTCACTTTCTTCAGGCCTGTAAGTGCCATTCGAATCGGGCTATTCACAATCCACGAAAAGTGGGAGAAGCACCTACAGCAGCAGGTTTCGTTTCTTACTGAGAAGTACCTGCAGGAAAAATTTCCGCTAAAAGTTGGCAAAGATAATTGTCTCATAAATGGTTCAATTTTACCTAGTAAAGAACTCACTGCAGAAATATTGTCACTTGAGGCTGACACCTCATTAAGCAATGGTGATACCATAATTGCTATTCGTCTGACAGCAGAAAACCTGAAGCATTTCAGAGAAGGGAATTCACCTGAACTGAAAACAAGGGAAACAACCTCGACTTTTGTAAAGATAAACTACACCTGGTATCTTTTCGGAAATAACAAAAAGGCGATTTCGTATGATGATTTGCTTATTACCGGCAACTGCA
>CAYHDA010000504.1:0-2177 GCA_964355145.1 uncultured Mariniphaga sp. | reverse complement strand
TATTATTTTTCGTACGGAAGTACTGAATAAGCTGGCGCTCAATGAAACCGGTTACCTGGTGATCACGTACCCCGAAGCAATCATGGAAAAGGTGATATCCGGATCGGGACTTGAAAAACACACGCTTCACATTAAGAAAGGAGAGAAACTCTCCATTTCATTTATCAATGAAGTCCTTTATGAATATGGATTTGAGCGGGTCGAATTTGTTTATGAGCCCGGACAGTATTCTCTAAGGGGATCAATCATTGATATATTCTCCTATTCGAACGAAGATCCTTACCGGATAGACTTCTTTGGTGACGAGGTAGAATCAATCCGGACATTTGATATTGAGGATCAGATTTCAAAAGACATCCTGACACGTATTTCCATCATTCCCAATATTCAGGAAGGACTACAGGAAGAAAAAAGAGTTTCTGTATTTGAATTTCTGGATCAAAAAACTGTGATTTTAGCGCGCAGTTTCACTTTTGTGTCGGGGCAGATCAAACAGTTGCATCAGGAGGCTGTTGATCGGCTTAAGGAGTCTGAAATGAATAGTTTAGTTATTTCTTCAAAGGAATTTAAGAGTGGGACCAGTGCATTTACATGCATTGAATTTGGAGCGGCACACCATTCTGATCCTGATGAAAATATTATTTTCAATACTTCCAAACAGCCTGTATTTAACAAGAATTTCGATTTGCTGGGTCAGAATCTAAAGCTGAACCGGCAAAAGGGATACAGAAATATTTTACTTACATCGAGTCCCAAACAGATTGAGCGTCTTCATGCGATTTTTGATGACAAGGGAGATCCTCAAAAACTGGACTGCTTGTTATTTGCTGTCAATGAAGGATTTATAGACCACGATCTGAAAATTTGCTGTTATACCGATCACCAGATTTTTGAACGTTATCATCGTTTTAAGCTGCGTTCACGAAAATCTTCCCGGCAGGCTATTACCATTAAAGAGTTAAGTAAATTGCACCCTGGCGACTTTGTAGTACATATCGACCACGGTGTCGGAAAATTTGCAGGATTGGTGAAAACTGAGGTCAATGGTAAAACTCAGGAGGCGATCCGGCTCATCTACCGTGATAATGATTCCCTGCTAGTCAGCATCCATTCGCTGCACCGCATCGCAAAATATAAAGGTAAAGAGGGACAAGAGCCTTCCATAAATAAGCTGGGAACTGCTGCCTGGCAAAATCTAAAGACAAAAACCAAGAATAAGGTTAAGGATATTGCCCGCGAATTGATCGCTCTTTATGCCAAACGAAAAATGGAGAACGGATTTGCTTTTTCGGCTGATTCGTACCTTCAGGAGGAATTGGAGGCAAGCTTTATTTATGAGGATACACCGGATCAATTGAAAGCGACCTGTGCGATCAAAGAAGATATGGAGAAACCGATGCCAATGGATCGTCTGGTATGCGGAGACGTGGGATTTGGCAAAACAGAAGTGGCGATCAGAGCCGCATTTAAAGCCGTTGCCGACAGCAAACAAGTGGCAATACTCGTTCCAACAACTATTCTCGCGTTACAGCATTATAAAACAATTTCAGAAAGGCTGAAGGATTTTCCATGCAATGTGCAATATATTAGTAGATTGCGACATTCGGGTGATGTTAAGACGGTGCTGAAAGAACTTTCTGAAGGGAAGGTTGATATTATTATCGGCACTCATAAACTGATCGGGAAGGATGTGAAATTCAAGGATCTTGGATTGTTAATTATCGATGAAGAGCAGCACTTTGGGGTTTCGGTTAAGGAAAAATTGAAACAACTCAAAGCTAATGTGGATACCCTTACTTTAACAGCCACCCCGATTCCACGCACCCTCCAATTTTCCCTGATGGGCGCCCGTGACCTCTCTATTATTAATACACCTCCACCGAACAGGTATCCTATTAATACTGAGGTATGTGCCTTTAATGAGGAGATTATCCGTGATGCCATTAATTACGAAGTAGCCAGAGGCGGTCAGGCTTTTTTTATTAATAACAGGGTGCAAAATATTCATGAGATTGAGTCGCTTATCAACCGGCTTTGTCCCGGTGTCCGCACTGTTGTCGGCCACGGACAAATGGAAGGCGACAAGCTCGAGAAGGTGATGCTCGACTTTGTGAATGGCGATTTCGATGTGCTTATCGCAACAACAATTATTGAATCGGGTCTCGATATTCCGAATA
>CAYHDA010000503.1:0-2192 GCA_964355145.1 uncultured Mariniphaga sp. | reverse complement strand
CGGCCGAATACCCTTTGCCGATACCCCCAAATCCAAGACGCATTCCTTTAAGCTTTAAAAAAACTGTCAGATTTTTCGCATCCAAAATTATATTCCTGTATCCCACCTTTGAAACAGTGGCAGCGACTTCCGCTTGGGTAGGCAACCGTTTCATCGAACCGTCGAACTTCCAGATCTGATTCATACCTGCCCAGGTAATATCAAATGCTCCATCGGTCAACTCTGAAATTTTAATACTTCTGACAATCAGGTCAAAAACCTCTTTATCTACTTTTACCGGCCTGATACCGGCATAAAAATTAACATGCGAAATTTGAGTCGTCGAATCCCATTCGGAGATTAACTTCTCAATTCGGGTTACTTCACCGGCTGCAATATCAATTAATCGATCCCCTTCCGGCTGATTTGCTGCAATGACAGTAATTTCGTAATGGCAACCCATTAATTTCACAGTCCGGGTAAATTTCTCCTGGGCCCGAACCTGAAAAATGGATGGCAATAAAAGAATCAGGATGAAAAAATATTTTTTCAATGGCAATTATTTCAAATGAATGCGGTTATTTTAATTCTGATACAAGAATAATGAAACAAATTACAATTTCAATCAATATTGAGGGCAGCAATCATCTTTTAAAAACAGATTCTTAACTCCGATATTTTATGATCTTGATTTACAGGTATTAAAACAGAACACCCATACAAATATGCACAGGTGCTCAATGAATATGAATTAGCTTTGGTCTTAATGAGTGCCGAAAACACCATTAATGACGTAATAATAAAGAAATATTCCGCCCGAAGCGGAGCTGTAGTTATTCAAATTAAATGAACCATTGCCGGTTACTGAACCTGAAATACGATAGACTTTTAGGGCTTCCGAGTTATTATTCCAGGTCAAGGGTTTCCCTGAAATACATATTTCGGGTCCCGTTGATGTGCGTTGAAGAAAGAAGGCGTTGTTGATTCCAAACACAGTTGCTATTCCCAGAGCATCTACACAAACAGCAGTCTGTTCATCCACTGCAATACCATGTGGATTTTTGCTCATATCCTTGTCCATCCTTGCCATAAAAGTAACAAGTCGGCCTTCTCTGCCACGCTGGGAGAAATGCTGGTCAGTAATTGTATTTTGCAGGCAGGAGATATTGATAAAATCATCATGTCCAATTGTAACCAGTGAACTGTATGGATCAGCCATTGCCTGATCGGAAGTAACAGAGCCGTTTAAAGCGGAAAAGTACGAGGAACCAAGTATTGCACAACCGGCACTGGTTCCACCGACCGGCACTTTCTTGATATTGATCAGATAATTAATTGCATCTTCAACAGGGGTATTTTTCCAAAGCCTGACATAATTGGCCTGATCACCGCCGGCAATAAATAAAGCCTCTGCGCCCTTTATTTTGTTTGCTATTGTAATGTTTTTAGCATCGGTTGCCTTGGCAATAACAATAGTTTCAACGGAGTTTATGCCTCCCATGTCGTAGATATAGGAATTATACCCATTAGAGTTATCTGCCCGAATGACAACAAAATCGCCGCCTCCCGATTTTTCAATCATCCATTCAAAAGCTGCATCCACATCTGTACCGCCGCCCATCAGGCAGATACCGCCTTTTGTGACCGTACTGACATCAGCAGGATTTCCAACAAGTGATTTGCTGACTTTTACTGAACCAGTGGAAGACGTTTGACCTAATAATACAACAGAATCCGTTACCAAATTACTGTCATTTTTCTGGCATCCTGAAATAACTAAAAGAACTTTTTCTCTTAAAGTTATGAAAAAAATCTGAGAGTTTGGAGAGAATATCTGTTTAATTCTAAACGTAATACGTTTGATTAAATTTTGAATTCAGCTCATTTTCAGCTACTATCTGGCAAAATTCTGGCAAATCCCAAAATACTGAAAGATTTCGTTGGGAAAAGACAATATTTCGGGTTGAGTTAAAGTGTTGCAGATGAAATATTTTTCTATATTTGCACCCTCAATCGGGGGATTAGCTCAGTTGGCTAGAGCGTCCCGATGCAATCGGGAAGGTCATCGGATAGAATTGCATAATGTGAAAGAAAGTATTCGGGGGATTAGCTCAGTTGGCTAGAACGTCCCGATGCAATCGGGAAGGTCATCGGATAGAATTGCATAATGTGAAAGAAAGTATTCGGGGGATTAGCTCAGTTGGCTAGAACGT
>CAYHDA010000502.1:0-2195 GCA_964355145.1 uncultured Mariniphaga sp. | reverse complement strand
GATTTGGCAGATGGTTATTCCAATTCACGAAGAATTCACAGTACAGATCATCTCAGACTGAAAAACATTACCATGGGTGTAACAATACCCTCCAGACTAACTGACCGAATAAATCTGGAGCGTGCTAGAATTTTCGCTTCAGCAAATAATAGTTGGACGACTGCAAAATGGAAGATGTACGACCCAGAGGTAGGCAGTGATGGCGTAATGGCTTGGCAGACACCCCAATTAAAAACTGTGGCATTTGGATTAGAACTTACATTTTAATAAATATTTGTGATGAAAAGTATATTATATATTTTAGGTGTTTTCATGATATTCTTCACCTCTTGTAATGAAGAATGGCTTGATTTAAAACCAACCACTCAAGTTCCCTCTCAGGAAGCGATAAAAAATCTTGTAGATGCGGATTATTCCGTAAACGGCATTTATTCCACTTTTCAAAGCTATGAATACTATGGTGCACGGATGCAATACTATGCGGATGTAACAGGTGATGACATGCAGGCAACCGGGACAAATAAAAGATCCTCAGCTTATTATATGATGTATACAAACACTGACAATGTCTATACCTCCTTATGGGCATTGCCATACCTGGTGATACGAAATGCTAATAACCTCCTGGCACAAATTGACGGTCTCACAGTAACGCCTTCAGAAATAGCCCAAAAGAATGATTTAAAGGGACAAGCATTGGCTCAAAGAGCTCTTGCTCTGTTTGATGTTACCAGAGTGCATGGTTCCACCTATACAAAAGATAATGGAGCTTCATTAGGCGGGGTTATAATTACCAGCGTTGTTGGCCCTGATTACCAACCTGCAAGAAATACGGTAGCCGAATGTTATACGCAGATTATTAAAGATTTGACAGATGCTATACCCTTGTTGAAAGAGACGAAAAATGATGGAAAAATAAATAAATGGGGAGCCAAAACGATATTGAGCAGGATTTATTTGTACAAAGGAGATAATGCAAATGCCCTCAGCCAGGCAGAAGAAGCTATAACCGGAGCACTGGCAAATGGATACAGACTTTGGACCAATGCAGAGTATGGTTCAGCGACTGCTGCCTGGAAGAGTAGATTTACTCCTGAAGCGCTTTTTGAAGTAGTAAATACACTAAGTGACCGGGCAGGAAACGAAGGAATTGGGTATTTGATGTGGAGGGGTGGATACAATGATATCGTTTTAACAAGCGATTTTCTGACGATTCTTGAAGAAGATTTGGCGGATGTCAGGCATCTGATAACTAAACTTGAAACCTCCAGCAGTTCCTACAATACAAAGAGAAAGATCTATCTGCTCAAATATACCGGTGCAGATACCGATGTCAGAAATGCAAATATAATTGTTTTACGTCTTTCAGAAGCTTATCTGAATGCTGCCGAAGCTGCTGTAAAAACAGGAAATAATGCAAAGGCAATTACTTATTTGGATGCTATTGTAAAAAGGGCTAACCCTGCAAAAACAGTTGTAGGAACTACTGTTACGCTAGACAGAGTCATCAAGGAAAGACGAAAAGAATTGGTTGGAGAGGGTCACCGGCAATTTGATGCGTTAAGGAACAACGAAACAATCAAAAGAATTGGCGGATGGCATATTCCGAATCTCCTCCCTGAAGTTCAGAGTTATAACAGAACCTATTTCCATGCAATTTTGCCTATTCCAAAATACGAAATTGATGCTAACCCCAGTTTAATAAATCAACAAAATCCTGGATATTCTAAATAAGGTTGATTGGTGATGATTAAATCATGTCTATATTCATTCTGGAATAATTAGTTATTTACTTTGAGTAAGCCATCCATCTCGACCAATTTCCCGGGTTTGAGTTGTATTTGCCTGGTAATATCCTTGTAACGGATGACATAGGAACCTCCATGATCAGATTGGACGGAGACCGTTGTCAGATTTCCGGCTTTCCAGTCAATATTGACTGTACAAGCTCCCCGTGCACGCAATCCATGAACAGAACCTTCGGGCCATTGTGCAGGAAGGGCAGGCAAAAGTTGAATTTCACCGTTCTGAGACTGCAGGAGCATTTCGGCAATGGCTGCCGCTCCTCCGAAATTGCCATCGATCTGAAACGGCGGATGCGTGTCAAACAGATTGGTCAATGTACTTTTTCTCAGAAGCTCATTCAAATTATCCATAGCCTTTTCGGGTTCAAGCAAACGGGCATAGAGACTTAT
>CAYHDA010000501.1:0-2199 GCA_964355145.1 uncultured Mariniphaga sp. | reverse complement strand
TCAGCAAGATAAAACCGATCGCTGATTGGAACAACAACATGGGTTGCGTAACAATCACCTATAACGCACCGCTGAAAAAATACCTCATGTGTGTTACAGACGGTGTAAATACAGTGACAAAATACAATACTTACATCCTGGAATCCAGCTCAGTAACAGGTCCATGGAAAATGGTCACCTATCTGAAAAGTTTTGGAGAGGTCGGTTATTTTGTAAATATTCCGTCGAAGTTTATCAGTGCCGATGGCCGCACGATGTGGCTTTGCTATTCTGCTAACTGGATGGACCAAAAAAACAAGCGTTATCATGCAATACCCGATGGCAGCCGCTACAGCATGTGCCTTCAGGAGATCAAACTGCTGCAATAAAAATTTCTTAAACTAATCGCTGAATAATTATTAATAAAATTTACAATTACCAGATATTATGCTCAGTTTAAATCGCTCCTGTCTTAGATTAATATCACTTACAATTGTGTTATTTGCTGCAACACTCTTCCCTGCAATGGCAAAAAAGAATGAACTCCCTAAAATGCCACCTTATCAATATCCTGTTGAAGAGATAAATATCGCCAATGCAAAACATTGGAAATGGATGAAAGCGTTTTATAAGAAAGAAATTTCTCAGCCTCTGTTGTCGAATGAAACAGCCGAACAGGCCACCTTACGAGCTGCCAGCGTTAAGCCATCAGCTGAAAAACTGGCATACCTGGATATGGAACTGATCACTTTCCCTCATTTCGGCATGAGCACTTTTTCCGGGCAACAACAAGGAACAGGGAAAGAAGATCCTCGTAAGTTTAACCCAAAAGCATTTGACGCAAAAGAATGGGTTAAGTTTCACAACGCTATTGGGGCCAAAATGATTGTTTTTGTAGCAAAACATCATGACGGTTATCCTCTTTGGCCCTCAAAATTAAACGACTACAATATTCGCAGCTCCCCGTGGCGCGATGGAAAGGGAGATATGGTTAAAGAGATTTCTGACGCCTGTCGTGAAGGGGGATTAAAACTTGGCCTCTATATCTCGTTATGGGATGAACATGACCCCCGTTGCGACCATCCCAGAAAAGGAGCAGATAAAATGACTCAGGAACAACGCAAAACTTATCAGGATTATGTCGAGCAACAATTGATGGAGACCTTGATTCCTTATGGTGAGATCAGTGAGCTATGGTTCGATGGAGCAGGAACAAACGGAGCCGAGGACTGGAACAGAATATTCGAAATCATACACCATTTTCAACCCAAATGCTTAGTCGCGATGTGCGGATTTGGTGTTCGATGGTGCGGTAATGAATCTGCAGTCGGGGATGCTGTCAACTGGAATGTGCTTCCTTTGCTTCCGGAATTACGCAAGCAAGAGTGGGTGCCATATCACTTTGGACAACTCATCAGTAAAAAACTTCCAACGGTAACTGACAACGCAGAAAATCTTAAAGGACAAGACCTGTTTTTTATTCCGCAGGAGGGTGACGCGACGTTGTTAAAAAAAGGCTGGCACTGGGATGGCGTCGGCGAACCCCGTTCCCTTGAAGTTCTGGTGAATACCTACTATGCTTCAATCGGATCAGGTGCCAATTTAATCCTAAGTCCGGCACCCGATCCAACAGGCGCTTTTAATTCAAAGCAACTGGACCGAATGGTTGAACTGCGCCAATGGATCAATCAATCATTCAGCAATAACCTATTAAAAAATGCCAAAATAGCCTTGTCTGGTGGTCCCGGAAATTACGTGGCATCCAACTTATTCAACGAAGCCAACAGGAAACCTTATCTCACTCAAAATGACACCAAAAGTCTGGTCTTAACAGCTGAATTTAAAGAACAACAAACATTTAACAATCTTCTTGTCAGGGAATACCTCAACAATGGGCAGCGCATCTCTGCCTTCAAACTTGAAGCATGGAAAGATGGAGCATGGAAAATGGTAACAGAAGGTCGAACAGTCGGTAGTAAACGCATCCTGTCTTTTAGCGAGATTACAACAGAAAAAATCAGATTCAGCGTAACCGATGCGCGTGACATGCCGGCGTTGCGTTTTATTGGAATTTATAAAGCCCTTCCCTATCGTGAAAAAACAAAGAGCTTTACAGAAGCAGAATTCCAGCCTGCCCTGGCTGACAGGCCCAATCTTAAACCGGGGTTAGCCTGGTCGTATTACGAAGATGCGAATAATGGGTTCCTTCCCTACCAGGAG
>CAYHDA010000500.1:0-2209 GCA_964355145.1 uncultured Mariniphaga sp. | reverse complement strand
AATTAAATATTGTTTTCAAAATTGGGAATAAGACATTTCCCGTTAAAGCAGATATTCCTCCGATGAGCAAGGGCATCATAAATCTTGATTTATCGGGGTTTAAACATGTTGAAAATCTGTTAATATCATTTTCTGATCCGCGTGGTTTTACTTGCGCAGACGAGCTGATCCAAATTGATCCTGCCACCACCATACCCGTATCCCAAGCCAAAGTCAGGATTACGCTTGACGAAGATGCAAATGCATGGATAATAAAATCAGGAAAAAACATTTTTACAATTAGTAAAGCCAACCGATCACTGGGTTGCACTACTTCAGCAGGAGATACTATCATCACGAATGGCGGAGACCTAATGCTGATTCCATTCAATAATGATGACGGTGGCGCCACAAATGTCTCAGGGAGTAATTATACACAGGATATTCGGCCACTCGAATACAAATCAGCTGACAACTACAGGATAAAGTCTGTAATTCCCCTTCAAAATAGGGATGGCTCAGTGCAGATAAATATTGCCGGCGTTGTGGAAAATAAACTCGAAGGCACTCAGAATTATCTTTTTAATATTGAAGGAACCGTTGATATTAGTTATGATTATACTGCTCTGACTGATTTCACAAATAAGAATCTGCTTCGTCAGTTCGGATTGCTGTTCACGCTTCCCCGGTCTTTTGACCTTTTAAGCTGGGAACGCAAAGGGCTTTGGACGACCTACCCCGACAATGACATTAACCGGTTAACAGGATTTGCCAAGGCACTTCCCCTCGATTCAAAATATGTTGAAACACCCCGTGAAATCCCAACCGGAGATTGGAAAGATAACACCAATAAATTAGGAACCAACGATTTTAGAAGTACCAAGGACCATATCCTTCGCTCATCATTGAAAAATGATAAAAATGTTGAAATAAATATTCAATCTGATGGTACTCAAAGTGCCAGATCATGGGTTGACGGAGATAAAATCCGGTTTCTTGTTGCTGGATTGAACGGACCGGGATCATGCGGATTTTTTACAGGACCACGCCCTCAGTATAAAAAAGGAGATCGTCTGACTGGAAAATTTATACTGGAAATCCGGTCACATTGACCGATAGAATGAAATATTATGAAAAGAATTACCGGATTAATCACTGCTGGAGTGCTTGCTTTTATGATTGTCGTTTCTGTTAAAGCACAAAATTACAATACAAAATCAACCTTGCCCGGGAGCAAATCCAAAATTGAAGAAGGTAAATACACAAAAAAGCCTTCTATTATACCCGGGGTTAAGGATGTCGTAATTGTTTATAAAACACATTTCGATATTGGATACTCTGAAACTGTGCAACAGGTTGTGCATGATTACCGTACTTCGATGGTTGACCGTGTCCTTGAAGCTATTGATAAAAACAGAAATCAACCCAAAGATAAACAGTTCGTCTGGACGATTTCGGGGTGGCCAATGAAGCAGATACTTTGGGAAGGACAGGAGCCGGGGCGCAGAGAGAAAATTGAACAGGCTATCCGGGACGGTAATCTTGCCATACATGCCTTCCCGTTTACAATGCATTCTGAAACATCTGATCCTGAGGATCTTGTTCGTGGTCTTTCTGTCTCTTCCACTCTTGCCCGTAAATATGGTCAGCCACTGTCCACCAGTGCAAAAATGTCTGATGTGCCCGGCCATTCATGGATTATACCAACACTTTTCACGCATGCCGGCATTAAATTTTATCATATGGGTGGTCCTGTTGTAAATATGGAACTTGGACTGCCTCCGTTTTTTTGGTGGGAAGGGCCTGATGGATCACGCCTTTTAACACTTTACAATAACGGATACGGGAGCGATAAACTTCCTCCGGCTAACTGGCCCTACAAAACATGGCTATTTATAAATATGACCGGAGATAACCAAGGACCTCCTGATCCCGAAACGGTTGCAAAAGACCTTGAGTTTTACAAAACCCGTGGAATAAATGCAGCAGTGGGAAAGATGGATGACTTTGCCGAAATGATTTTGAAAGAGGATTTAAGCAAACTCCCTGTTGTTAGGAGCGATATAGGCGATGTCTGGATTCACGGCACAATGAGTATGCCCGAAGCTACCAAACTCGCTCAGAACATCAGACCCTCCATTGGCGGATTGGACCAGCTTTCGACCCTTGAAACCATCTGGGGCATTTACCGTCCGGACTTGAGTAAAACAATTGCCGAAGCGTACGAAAG
>CAYHDA010000499.1:0-2218 GCA_964355145.1 uncultured Mariniphaga sp. | reverse complement strand
AGACGACCTTTGGAGAATGGGTGATCATCCAATTATCTGGTACCACGAATTCGAAGGATCACGTGCATTTTATACCGGATTTGGGCATGGTGACACTTCTTTCGAGAATGAAAAAATTCAGCAGCACCTGTACTATGCCATTGAATGGGCGGGTAAACGAATTGATTTATAATGATTTTTACAGACCCTCAAGGTTTTAGAAACCTTGAGGGTCTAAACCTTGAGGGTCTTGTTTTTGTAATGATATGAACAGACCTTGAAGGTTTCTAAAACCTTCAAGGTCTGTTTTTTTAGATGGTTTTACAGGACTTCCACCACATATTTTCCTTTGCTCTTCATCCTCCCAAAGGGTTCAGGGTGCAATCCATGCTGAGAGGCTAACTCTAAAAATTCCGATTTTCCCTCTGCTGTAACAGCCACCAGTAATCCGCCACTGGTTTGGGGATCGCAGAACAGATGCTTCTGATCATCGTTCATAGGTGAAACTTTGTGTCCATAACTATCAAAATTTCGGAATGTGCCACCCGGAAAAGTTTTTTGCTCCATATAAAAATCAATATTTTCAATCCGGGGAACTTTCTCAGTGTAAATTTCAGCGCTCAGGTCACTTCCGTCACACATCTCAATCAGGTGACCCAACAGCCCAAATCCTGTCACATCAGTCATCGCCTTTACGCCGTCCAGTTTACCAAGGTCTTTGCCTATTTTATTGATAGTCAGCATTAAATTGCGTGCTGTTTGCCGGTCTTCCTCCTTTAATATGCCCTGCTTTTGTGCAGTCGACAAGATTCCTATTCCTAATGGTTTTGTCAGGAACAGTTCGCACTCTAAAGTTGCAGAACAATTCAGCCGGATCTGATCTTTTTGTGCAATTCCCGTTACAGCCAGTCCGAAAATGGGCTCCGGGCCATCGATGCTGTGACCTCCTGCAATCGCAATACCGGCTCTTGCACAAGCTTGTTTAGCTCCTTCAATAACCTGACCGGCGATTTCGGCAGATAGTTTATTAACCGGCCAGCAGAGAATGGCCACTGCCATAAGAGGTGTGCCCCCCATCGCAAAAATATCACTTATAGCATTTACAGATGCAATTCCTCCAAAGTCGTACGGATCGTCTACAATTGGCATGAAAAAATCGGTTGTAGAAATAATCACCTGATTATTGCCAATGTCATAAACGGCCGCATCATCAAGAGTGCTGTTGCCAACAAGCAACAAAGGATCTGGAAATTCAGTTTTACATTGTGCAAGTATTTCATTCAGAACTTTAGGTGATATTTTACATCCGCATCCTGCTCCATGAGAGTATTGAGTGAGTTTTACAGAATTAGCATTTTGCATATTTAGAGTAATAATTGATTGAAAATTAATAGTTGTAATTGTACATAAAATTATTCCGGCCTGTTATTGAACATAAGAGAAGTCTCTTTCATGATTATTTCAGCATTAGATACAGCATTTCCGTTGGGAAGTGAAATCGAAGCTGTGATTTTTTTGTATTTGTCCCGACCGTACTGATAGGTTTGATCGTAGTATTCAAGTAGTTTGTCAGCTACACTTTCGAGGTCTTTTTCACGATAACACTTTAGGATATCCTGCATTCGTAAATCTCCGAGTCTTTTTACAATACTCGTAATTGCATTTTCCATCAACTCCTCTGGAAGATTGCCATATTCGGCAACAAGCCTGCTTATCCTTTCGCTTCTGGGTATCAGTATTTCAATATTTTGTGCGGCGTTCATCCTTTCCCACAGAGGATCAGGGAGAAAAACCCGTCCGACTGTCTGACTTTCACCTTCGATCCAAACCCTTTTTGATAAGTCAAATTTCAGAATTTCATGAAATAGATTATTCTGAAATTGTTGTGTCGTTGGCTGCATCTCCTGTCCAATTCCTCCAAAAACGGAACCCCTGTGATTTGCAAATCCTTCAAGATCTATTATTTGCTCACCAAGTGACTTTAAGGATTGAAGGATATCTGTCTTTCCGCTTCCTGTATAACCTTCAATTACTATTAAATGCGGTATAGTACCTGATTTTTCAATTAAATAATTACGATATGATTTATAGCCTCCTTGCAGTATAAAACATTCAATTCCAACTCTTTCGAAAAGCCACACCATGCTTTCTGATCGCATCCCTCCACGCCAGCAATGAACCAGTAATTTGCCTGATTTGGCTAATTTAAGTGCATTTCGTGCAAATAGCGCCATTTTCG
>CAYHDA010000498.1:0-2220 GCA_964355145.1 uncultured Mariniphaga sp. | reverse complement strand
TCAGGCGAAAGTTCGGCAAAGGTAATCCTTTTTATATTACGTCCAAAACCTTTCTCCGCTTTTTTGAAAAATCTTTTCAACAATATTATCATTTCCCCCAAATAATGCCAGAAAGGCCGCTGAAAAATTACGCAAAATATTAAATCCAACCCACCGAAAAACGAAAAAAACTCACCTGATAAAAATAAGATAGTCTGTATATCAAAATGCTAAGGAATGTTTAAAATCTACAGAGGGAAATTATAGCTGTGAGAAACCATCCCGTTATTAAGACTCAATATATTTTAATAAAATATAAACTTTATTTTCAAAGTTTAATAAATTTTTGCGATTTCCGCTGGCAAACAGAATATTTCTATCGAAGATTATGGCAAAAATCTGAACATTTGTCATGTTTGGAATGAAAGAATCTCACTCAGAAAATCTATCCTATTTAACTATTTGCCTCCTTTAAAATGACATCATGGGCACCTCCTTCAATAATACTGGTTGAAGAAACCAATGTTATTTTTGCATTTTCCTGCAATTGAGCGATCGAAATAACGCCACAACTACACATTGTCGATTTGATTTTACCCAGCGTGACATCGAGATTATCTTTCAATTTTCCGGCGTATGGAACATAACTGTCAATCCCTTCTTCAAACTTGAGAGATTCGTTGCCACCCATGTCATAACGTTGCCAGTTTCGGGCGCGGTTTGATCCTTCACCCCAATATTCCTTAACATAACTATTCCCAATTTTCAGTCTTTTAGTCGGACTTTCATCAAAACGGGCAAAATATCGCCCCATCATCAGAAAATCGGCTCCCATAGCCAGGGCAAGAACCATGTGATAGTCATGAACTATTCCCCCGTCGCTGCAAAGCGGAATATAAACACCCGTCGTATCATAATATCTTTTTCGGGCCTGTGCAACTTCGATCAAGGCTGTCGCTTGCCCGCGTCCAATTCCTTTTTGCTCACGTGTGATACAAATAGAACCACCACCTATACCAACCTTAACAAAATCGGCTCCGGCATTAACAAGGTAGAGAAAGCCCTCCTCGTCGACTACATTCCCGGCTCCAACTTTAGTCTGCTCTCCAAAATTTGCTTTAATATACTTGATTGTTTCAGCTTGCCACTCAGAAAATCCATCAGAAGAATCAATACAAAGCACGTCGGCACCAGCAGCAATGAGAGCCGGAACCCGTTCTTTATAGTCACGTGAATTTATTCCTGCTCCGACGCAAAGCTTTTTATTACTGTCCGACAGCTCATTTAAATTGTCCTGATGATCATCATAATCTTTACGGAAGACAAAATATAGCAAATGCTGATCACTATCAATAATCGGAAGGCAATTCAGTTTATTTTCCCATACTGTATCATTTGCCGTATTTAATGAAATTCCAAGTTTTCCAACGATTAGTTTTGAAAAAGGAGTCATGAATTCTTCAACTCGTTTATCAAGACTGTCTTTCGAAATTCGATAATCGCGGCTGGTGACTAAGCCAAGCAATTTCCCATTTGCCTGGCCATCTTCCGTAATACCAATGGTAGAATGTCCGGTTCTGCCGACCATTTCAATAACATCAGCAAGAGAGTTGTCAGGTTTGAGGTTTGAATCACTGACGACAAAGCCTGCTTTAAATTTCTTAACCCGCTGGACCATATCGACCTGGCTTTCGATGGATTGTGATCCGAAAATAAAAGACAATCCGCCATTGCGGGCTAATGCAATTGCAAGATTATGATCTGAGACGGATTGCATAATTGCAGAAACTGCAGGAACATTCAATTCTATATCCGATTTATCACCTTTTGAGAATTTCACAAGAGGTGATTTTAGTGAAACATTTGCAGGAAAGCAATCTTTTCCTGTAAGACCAGGAATAAGAAGATATTCGTTAAATGTTCTGGATACATCATTAAAATATTGTGCCATAACGTTTTATATCAATTTAAATAAACTTAAACTCAAAAATACCTTTTAAAAGAATTTTTTTGCAAAAGTAACGAACTCGGCAAACTTATTCAAGTAGAATAAGAAGAATCATTCGGCATCAGTGAATTCTTATTATAATTACAGTATTCCTGACTGTTGGCTGAAATGAGTAAGACCCTCGCCTGACCTGTTCTGGTTCTGAAGAAGCAAGGTATTCCTTTTTTTCGGTATTCCATCCAAACCCTGAAGGTTTTCGAAACCCGGATGTTTGCATAATTTTAAACCCTCAA
>CAYHDA010000497.1:0-2224 GCA_964355145.1 uncultured Mariniphaga sp. | reverse complement strand
TTCAACTTTTTCAAAGAATACCCGGCTTCCGGAGTTTTTAGGAACCTTTGATGTGAATGCCTGCGTTGCGCTTGCTGAAGCAGACAGGCAATTGTACCTCAGAGGAAGGAGCAGAGAATTAAAGGAAAATGAAAAAAAACAAACCTATGAAGTTACAGTTCCTGCAAAATCAGCCGCAACAATCTGCAACTATCGGCATGCGGGAGCAATCACACACATGGTCGTAACACCGTCAAACAATCAACCCGATGAAATCCCTCAAATGTTGCGCGATCTGGCGATCAGAATCAGTTGGGATAATGAGAAAATCGCGGGTGTCTGGTCTCCATTAGGCGACTTCTTTGGTACTGCCCCTGGGATCAATCCCTATGAGGGCTATCCGCTTGGCATGTCTGAAACATCTTTTTATTCCCGATGGTACATGCCATACGGGAGTGCCCGCCTTGAACTGGTCAATGATGGAAATAAACCGCGAAAGGTGAAATTTCAAATTACAACAGCTCCTTTAAAAAAACAAGCCGATCAGCTGCTACGCTTCCATGCCAAGTTCCATAACGGTTTATTTCTGGAGGAAATCAGGGTGAAAGGTAAAGAGATAGAGTGGCCGCTTTTGATGAGCAAAGGAGAAGGTCGTTTTTGCGGGGTAACTTTTACGGTTTTGAACCGATGGCCAAAAAGTGATTCAGAAACAATATATAAGACCAACAGATGGTGGGGAGAAGGAGATGAAAAGTTCTATGTTGACGGTGAGAAATTCCCATCCACTTTCGGAACAGGCAGCGAAGATTATTTTGGTCATGCCTGGGCTGCAAATGCACCCTTTCCAATGTTTGCCTCTCCGTTCGCCAGCCAACCTTTCATCGAAACAGATGCGAATGGGTACACTTCGCTTAACCGGTTCCATATTGCTGATAATATACCATTTAAAGATTCTTTTACTGGTACAATCGAGAAATTTGAGACAAACGGCAAAAATAAGGTTGACTCTTTTTTCGAGTGCGTGGCCTACTGGTATCAACGTGCCGGTCAGTCCGATCAGTATCCTGAAATACCAGTAAAAGACAGAAGGATTAAATAGTTGATTTACCGATCTTTTGCCATATGAAAAAAATAGTTTTTAAAATTCAGATTATCAAATATTTATGCGTTATTGGATTCATTTTTTGCAACATATCAAAAATAAATGCGCAGAAATCAACAGATAATACATCAAAAGCTCCAAAATATTCTTTTGGGAATACGCTTCCGGAACAAGAGACACAGCTGAATAAAAATGAAATGATTGGACGGTTTGCCAGATCAAGAGAACAATTGTCTTCAGATCCGCACCGGCCCATTTTCCATTACGTCAATCCTGAAGGCCGGTTAAGCGACCCTAATGGTTTTTGTTTCTGGCAAGGTCGCTGGCATCTTTTCTATCAGGCATGGCCACTGGAAGATCCTCGGCCACACTGGGGACATGCGGTAAGCGACGATTTAACATATTGGAGAGATTTGCCCCTTGCAATTTATCCCAATCCTGAGAAGGCCTGTTTCTCAGGAGCTGCCTTGGTCGAGAAAGACAGGGTAATTGCCATGTATCATGGTATGGGTCTTGGAAATATGATCGCTACATCTGATGATCCATTATTATTGAACTGGAAAAAAATCAATGGGCTGAAGGCTGTGATTCCTGTTGTTGCAAAGATTAATGGAAAATTTCCTGATGGTAAAACAGATAAATACCGCGTTTTTGATCCCTGTATTTGGAAGAAAGATGGATATTACTATTCCTTGTCAGGCGGAACACTCCCAAATGAGCCATCAGGACTAAGGGTTTGTAAAGACTTCCTGTTCAAATCCAAAGACCTCATCAACTGGGAGTACTTACATCCTTTTGTTGAGAATGATATATTTACCATGCCCGATGATGACGGGGCTTGTCCTAATTTTTTGCCAATTGGAAACAAGCATATCCTCCTGTTTTTCAGTCACAAGAGCGGAGGACAGTACCTATTAGGCGATTATGATAAGAAAAGTGATCATTTAGTTGCTGTTTCGCATGGCAAATTCAATCATGGTGCAGTAATGCCGGGCGGTGTTCATGCTCCATCGGCTACTCCGGATGGGAAAGGCGGAGTTATTACTATTCTCAATATTAATGAAGCAAAATCAAGAAATGGCTGGGATCGTATCATGACCCTTCCAATCAGACTCACACTTGAGGGAGAGACACAAATAAATA
>CAYHDA010000496.1:0-2229 GCA_964355145.1 uncultured Mariniphaga sp. | reverse complement strand
TTTCTGCTTCCGGATTTTGTGCAACATACCCTTTCCAGAGTTTGTCGAAAATATCCTGTAATATCAGTGAATGTATCGTAAGGTTAATAGCTAAATGTGCTTTTAATTTATTTCTTTTATTTAAAAAATGATTCAGTATAGTAAACAGAGTTTACACCTGCAAGTTCAAGTGTTTTGATATTTTTTTCAACAAACAGCCTGATTTCGTCTTCATTGTGCTGTAATCCTATCATGTTTTGCAGTATTTCTGTAAGCTGTACATCATTATTTCCGGCAGGTTGGTCAATCTGCAAGAAACAGCCGTTATCAACCTTTGCAATAGCAGGAGCAGTGCCCGAAAACAGAGGAATACGGACAGAAAATGAATAGGCCGGGGAGTAGCCAAAATTCCATTGCCATGTTTTGTATTTTGTTTCCGCCAGTTGATGGATTGCCTCAAACTCATCGTGATTCATCTCATAACCTTTGCTTTCAGGATAATATGCAAGCAACCAGCTTACCAGTCTTTCGCTGAATTGATTAATATCCATGTTATCAGGTAGGAGGGATGCTATATTCAAAACTTCGTCTCTTACTGATGCCATTGCCTTTCCATCATAATTTATCCCGGGATTCAGACTGTTTTGCAATGCCTCGAGGTTTGTATTAAAAAGGATTGTTCCGTGATGCAGAACCCTTTCGTGAAAAATATGCTCCGCATGTCCCGAAAATTTCCGCTTCCCGATAAAAAGACTGTTGCGTTTGCTTATATTTATTTCAAGACCAAAGCTTTTTAAAAACGCTACGATAACGGAAGTAAACCGGCTGAAGTCGACCTGGTTTGTTTTCTCTGTTTTTTTAATAAACGTAAAGTTCAGATTCCCGTTGTCGTGGTAAACAGCTCCACCACCACTTATTCGCCGGATAAGCGGAATATTTTCGGCACGCACATAGGGATAGTTGATTTCAGCATATGCATTCTGATGTTTACCAATAATTACCGATGGCTCATTAACCCATATCATGCACATGTTTTCGGACGAATGCTTTACAAAGTACTCTTCGGCGGCAATATTTAAATACGGATCCGTAAATGGCCTTTTGAAGATAAGCATGATAAGCCGGGTTAAGAGAAAAAGCGTTTTGACTAAGTAACTGTCTTAAAATGATAAAAACTACTTTCAAGCATCAATACCTTGTATTTCTGTCACATTGAGCGAAGTCGAAATGCACTCGTTCAACGCTGGAACGAAAATATTGAGATGATTTAGTGGGCTTCGACTCCACTTCAGCAAGCTCAGGGCAGGCTTCACAGCCTGACAGTTGATTGAGCAAATAGCTTGATAAATCACTTCAATATTAAAATCCAGACAGTTTCTAAGTTTTATTCTGTTGAAAAGCATGGTGCAAATATAGCAGATGTGAAAAGATTAATCTTTACGCAGTGTAACAGAATGTCGGAAATTCGTTTTTTCACCTTTCAGATTCATTTTTCGAATAGTAAAATTTGCTTCTCTGCCTTTTGTGGCTCTCTTCCAGGATAATGTAAAAAAAATAGTAGAAATAATATTTTAAAAAAAAATTCATACTATTGCTGATTAAAATATAAACCAGACCAAGCTTTTTGAAATGTCGCTGAATATCACAGTTAAAGAGAAATTACATGCCAGGTGTGTCGAAATAAAAGAGGAGACAGAATCCAACATCCTGTCAGCTATGAACGATGCACAGCAAAGTGCAAATGAATATGGAGCTCCCAAGGACAGGTATGATTCTTTCAGGGCACAACTTATGCGGAAACGCGATATGCTTGCACAGCAGCTTTCGGTTGTTGAAGACGAGATTCGTTTCCTGCGTCAGTTAAAACCCGACGTTGTCAAAACAAAAGTCGAACCTGGCGCTTTAATTAAGTTGAGCACACAAACACTTTATATTGTTGCGGGCATTGGTAAAGTGGTGATTGAAAATGAAATTTATTATGCCGTTTCGCCGGTAGTGCCGCTGGTAGTGGCTATGAAAGGACTGAAAGCCGGTGACTCTTTCAGCTTTCGTGGACAAAGCATGAAAATAGATGAAATCTGCTAAGGCTTTTAGTGATGAGCATAGCCTATAAATAAGGATACTCATTATGGGGAATTTGCCTATCAAGACTTTCCTTGCAAAATGTTAATGCAAATGAATATTTTTGGTGGAAAAAGGAATTGATCGCCTTGTTTAAACTGAGAAATCGAAATTATCCCTCTTTGTTTT
>CAYHDA010000495.1:0-2235 GCA_964355145.1 uncultured Mariniphaga sp. | reverse complement strand
TTTTCAGCATATTCAATAACGCACATGTAACGGTAGGTTTTATGCGTGCCACATGATACCCCGACCCGGCTGAACTTAGGCGTAAAGATGCTTTTGCGGTGTCCGCGGTTACTTACGCCGTCATCAATAATCAACGCCATCACAATTCTGCGCGCGCTGTTATTTCCATAATCGATATTTTCGCCACACGAACCGCCCCATGTTCCGTAACGGCTGATCCGTTCAGCGAAAGTACTGCCATCTCTTCCTTTATGCCCGGTCTCATTCGAGGTTTCCTGCATGCGGACCATATCCGCGGCTGCTTTGCTCATCCCTTTGGAGGCGATTAAACCGTTTAACGGTTGTTGATTTTTCAGAAACCGGATGGCTTCGCGCACTGCACTTTCTCCTTCATTGGTCAGCAATATCATCTTACCGGGTTCGCGCAACTCTTTTCCGGTAAAGAGCCTGGCATATTCAATTAGAAATCCAGCATATTCGGTTGGTTGTGTTCTGGCAAGATTAAGTTCTTCAACCACTTGGCGTTCCAGATCTGATAAATAGCCGGGTTCGTTCTGCTGATCCATCAACCGATTGAAGGCGAGGGGAGAAGCAGCAGCGATAAATACATTGAATAATATCAGCACAATTAAGTAATTTCTGATTTTCATATTTCGTTGTTATTTGGAAGTGTGTTAACTTGTCTCATTTCTCAGGTTGCCCCGGCTTCCCGAGAAATAGACACCGACAAGACAAATCAATCCTGAAATGGCAAATAATAGTCGTATGCTGCTGATAAATAATGTATTGTCTGCATTTTTGATATGTGATCCCGGAAAATAAAGCGAAAAAATAAGCGTGGCGAGCATCATGCTTATCATCTGTCCCAAAACACGCATAGTTGCAGAAGTGCCAGAGGCAATCCCCAATTGTTTTCGTTCAACAGAACTCATGATGGTATTCATATTTGGTGAGGAGAATATTCCGAAGCCTGTTCCCATTAACGTCAATATACCAACAATTAAATACACAGGAGTTTGCTCCCCTATAAAGGCGAGCATAAATAATCCTGACGCGCTTATTAACATTCCGGTTGTCGCAAGTTTTCGGGGTTCAATCCTATCGGAAAGTTTACCCGCGAAAGGGGAGAGAATGGTCATCATCAATGGCTGAGCGACAAGGATCGTTCCGGCTTGCTGCGGTGTTAAACCTTTGATTTTCTGAAGGAAAAGACTCATTAGGAAAACCAGCGAAAAAGTAGCACTGTAATTTATCAGTGCCGAAATATTCGAAAAGGCAAATAAACGATTACGTGTGAAGAGCGTGACCTCAAATATGGGATGGGGTGATTTTTTACATCGAATGATAAAGAGAACCAATAAAGTGATTCCGGCAATCAGCAACGGCCAGCCAAAAGTTTTATTAAGGTTGGATGAGCTGTAAACAAGTGCGACAAGACCTGCTGAATAATAAAACGCTCCTAAACGATCGGTCTTGCCCGGGATTTTTGCAGTTTCTTCGCTCTTTAATTTGAAAAATACAAGCAAAATTGCTGCAACGCCCAATGGAATACAAAAAAGAAATATGCTGCGCCAGCCAAAATGTTGTGTTAGAATTCCTCCGATAAAAGGTCCCATCGACAATCCCAGATAGACAGCGGCAACATTTAAGCCCAATACTTTGCCTCGTTCGGCCGGCGGAAAAACAGATACAAGAATAGGAGCTCCGGTTGTCATTGTCATGGCCGCACCCAGACCCTGAACAACACGTAATAAAATCAGTGAACTACCATTGGGGGCGATTCCGCACAAGGCTGTAGCCACAGTGAAAATAATAATACCGCCTTTAAAAACAGCCTTTTGTCCTCTGATATCAGCATATTTTCCAATGGGAAGAAGAAAAACGGCAGATGACAGTAAATATGAAGTGATTATCCAGCTTAGCATCACGGCGTTCAGGTCAAATTCCTTTTCAATCGCCGGCAGGGCAATATTTACCCCGGATATTAGAAAAGGACCCAAAAAAGAAGTCAGTACAGCAATAGTTAGTGCCGATCGCTGTATGCTGTCCATTTGCTTCATACGTGTAACATTTGTTGATTGACTTGCAAAAATAGCAAAAGCTGATAATTGTCACCTACGTTAAAAAATCCTTCCCATCTTCATAATATTAAAGTTTAAACCCGTAACTTTGCAATTCTTTATTAGAAAATAGTTATTTCATTATGAATGAGAAAGATATAAAATTATTTCCTGA
>CAYHDA010000494.1:0-2241 GCA_964355145.1 uncultured Mariniphaga sp. | reverse complement strand
TTAAATATCCTGCACTATCGGCCATGTTCATTAAACATGGAAGAGAAGAGGTGGACAGTCTGCAATGGAAAAAATCTGCCGAACACGTCCATAAAGTTTATTTATCCGCATTATCGAACCTCAATACTTAAGATATATGAAATCAGTTTGTCTCAACTTTCAGATTCATCAGCCGTTCCGCTACCGGAAATACCGCTTCTTTGACATTGGCAACGACGCGTATTATTACGATGATTTTGCCAATGAAACTATCATGCGAAGGGTTGCCGATAAATGTTATTTGCCGGCCAATAAAATCATTCTCGATCAGATTCATAAACATAAAGGGAAATTTAAAGTTACCTTCTCTTTGTCCGGAACTGTGATCGACCAGTTTAAATTATATGCCCCGGAAGTGATAGATTCCTTTGCTGAGCTGGCAGCCACCGGTTGCGTTGAGTTTCTGTCTGAAACGTATGCGAACTCGCTCGCTTCGATGACCGACGCAGGCTTGTTCGAATCGCAGGTTAAGGCTCATGATAATCTCATTGAAGAACTTTTTGGATACCGGCCTAAAGTATTTCGGAATACAGAATTAATCTATTCCGACGAAATAGGCGACCTTGTTCATCGGATGGGCTTTGAGGCCATGATTACAGAAGGAGCAAAACATATTCTGGGGTGGAAGAGTCCGAACTTCTTATACTGTAATGCGCTGAATGCCAGGTTGAAAGTTTTGATGCGTAATTTTCGCTTCAGTGATGACCTCTCTTTCAAATTCTCCAATAAAGGTTGGAATGAATATCCGCTCACTGCTGAAAAATATGCCGGATGGATGGCTGGTCTTCCGAAAGCAGAAGAAGTGGTGACCATATTTATAAATTATGAGACTTTTGGTCAGCTGCAGCCTAAAAGCTCAGGGATATTTGATTTTTTGAAAAGTCTTCCAAATGCCGTCCTAAAAACCGGTCAGCTTCAATTTGCCACTCCGTCGGAAGTGGTTGCTAACCTCCAGCCGGTTTCCGCCGTCCATGTGCTGTATCCGATCTCATGGGCAGATGAAGAACGTGATCTTTCTGCCTGGTTGGGAAACGAATTGCAGAAGGAGGCTTATGACAAGCTTTATCAATTGAAGGATCAGATGAAAAATTGTGAGAATTCTGTCATGTTGAAGGATTGGGATTATCTGCAAACCATCGATCACTTCTATTATATGTGTACCAAATTCTTCTCAGACGGAGAGGTTCATAAGCATTTCAATCCCTATAGCACCCCTTATGAAGCTTTTATCAATTATATGAATATTCTGAGCGATTTCAAGATCCGACTAAATGCCATAGTTCCTAAAAGCATTGAAGATCAGGAAATTGCAAATCTTAAAGAATTGGTTAATGAGAAATCCAGGATGCTCGATCTGACCCAAAAAGAGTTGAAGAAAATGAAGAAGGAGATCACTGCAACAAAATTGACGCAAAGCAAGGCAGCAATCACTCCGAAAGTTGAGCCTTTGAAACAAACCCCTAAAGAAGAACCTAAAAAACAAATTTCAAAACTCAAAAAATAAAGCATTAACATCCTTGGCTTTTGACGAATAAGTACCGTACAAAAAGCAGATTTTTACGGTTATTCACATAGAATTTTTATTGCATGTATTTCGTAATTCCTTCCGTCAGACGGACCTAATTCCAAATATATCGTTGAATAATGAGTTTTATTCTCTTCGCCTATGTATCAGAAAGACTATATTCTTCGGATGGTGGAGATGATTGGTGAGCTCGTAGCTTCCATTCTCGGTTTAATCAAAAAGGGTGATCTTGAACAGGCAGAAAAGATGCTTGAACGAGGCTATTATGAGTTGCTCAGACGTGATGCTTCGTTTTTTCAATTGATACCAAAAGAGCTGCTGACCGATCAGCTTCTTGAAAGTCATGATTATACAAATAATCATCTGGCAGTACTTTCTGAACTGTTTTTTGCAGAAGCCATGTTGAGTGAGACGCAAAATAAGTTAAAGAATAGCTTTGCGTGTTTTGAAAAGTCGTTGGTTTTATTGGAATTTCTCGAGAAAGACGATAAAACATGGTCATCGAAACGTGAAGAGAGAATCAATCTGCTAAAAGAAAAGCTGAAGATATTATCACATCAGATGGGTTGAACAGGATACGTTGAAAAGTATAAACTCTGTTCTCAAGGTCCCTGTTAAAATTGAAAAGGACGGAACCGGGCGGCTCCATCCTTTTACTAAAACTAACCAAACTAACT
>CAYHDA010000493.1:0-2263 GCA_964355145.1 uncultured Mariniphaga sp. | reverse complement strand
CGTCATTGCGAGGATCCGCCAGCTGGCGGAGACTACTGATAATTGAACATTGACACATTGTCCATTGATCATTAACCTTTAAATCCATTTTTATGAACCGACGACAATTTGCAAAGCGTACCATTTTGGCATCAGCGGCAATCACAGCTGCCACCCTCCCCGGAATTTCAACCGTTGCAGCTCCGGTTAGCCGTGGTCTTAAAAAAGGGATCATGTGGGGATGTATTGGATATGGAAAAACGATTCTTGAAAAGTTTCAGGCAGCAAAACTGGCAGGATTTGACGGGGTTGAAGTGATGAGCCACCTCGACAGGAATGAAGTGCTTAAAGCCCGGGAGATTACCGGATTGATCATTCCAAGTGTCTGTTGTGAAATGCATTGGAAATTCCCGCTTTCAGATCCTGACCCAAAGATAAGGGAAGCGTCTGTTGCCGCACTCCGGCTCAGCCTTGAAGATGCAAGTGTTTATGGAGCAGACACAATTTTACTTGTTCCGGGTCGGGTAAGCGAGACGGTAAGTTACGATGATTGCTGGAAGAGATCTTCGGAAGAGATTCGAAAGGTGATCCCCCTTGCAGAACAGCTGAAGGTGCGTATTGCGATTGAAAATGTTTGGAACAATTTTATGCTCAGCCCGATGGAGGCAGCTCGCTATATGGATCAGTTTGACAGCAAGATGGTAGGTTCGTATTTTGACTGCGGAAATATTTTGGCGTATGGCTGGCCTGAACAATGGATTAAAATTCTCGGTTCCCGCATTGCTAAGGTCCATATTAAAGAATATAGTCGCAAAATTGCAGATAAACAAGGCAAAGGAGCTGGATTTGGGGTCAAACTGCTGGAGGGCGATGTAAACTGGCCGGTCGTAATGAAAGCACTGGATGATATTGGTTATCATAACTGGACAACCATCGAGCAGTCGGGTGGCGATACTCCCGAAGGACTAAAGGATCTCTGTGACCGGCTGGCAAAAATTCATGCCAGCTGATTGGTATAAATTTAAAGGGGGTGTCTCGACTTTTGAGACACCCCCTTTTTGTTGAAAAAACTGTTGATAAAATTTGAATTTATTTATAGGTTTTACTTTGTTATATACTTCAATATTAGTATCTTGATGTAATAATAAATCATAAAGCCATGGTCGTATTTAAAGACTACAACCAGAACCAGCTTATGCTGCTTCCTCCATCCCTGGAGGAGTTAATAGAGCCAAACCACCCGGTGCGTGTGGTAAATGAAGTAATCGATCGGATTAATGCCGATACCTTAATTAAACAATATGACGGTGGAGGGACATCAAGTTATCACCCTCGCATGTTACTAAAGGTTCTAAAGTAACAGCGGTTTATACCTCTGTCGATGAAGGGGCCCATTAACCGATAATTTACCTAAATTTGCTTTTCTTAAAATTCTTTTGTAAAAATATTTTAAATTCCTCCTGATAAATCAATACGTCTGTACCATGCCATTTATAATAGATTTCGTCAATCTTTCTACCCCTACCGGATATGGACTTATAGGCAAAAATTTTACAAAGCCCACGTTTGGTGCTAACCAATAGTTCCATTCCCATTGGCCGTTCCCTTTACTGACGAAATAATATTCAAACCGGAAACAATTTGTGAATACTACATTGTTTCTCTTCACCGAATCCAATTTATTTGAAAGATTGCCATACGATGGGATTGCCGGATTAGTATTAGTTGTGATCCAGACTTCACCTGTACTCGCGGCTAAGTAGAATAATACAGTTTCATTGTTGGAATTTTTTGTCCGCTGATAAACTATCCCGCTTGAAGTTTTTCGTATATAAATGGTATCCCGGTATGCTATTGGTATGGGATTATAATTCCTTATTAATCTGTAGTAATCAACTCCATTTAAGTTTTCAATCTTGTCAGTCAGGATAGAACCTCCATAATGTCCATTACTAAATTCCCAGTAATTTCCAATCTGCAATGGCAAATAATCCTGGACAGAAATTGCTTCACTATTGGTTTTGAATGTAATCTGATTTCCAACACCAGTGCCAGCGTTGTTTATAGCTAATGCTTTTAAGTAATAAGTTGTATTGGGAATAAGTCCTGAAACAACACCTCCAAAATCTCCGGTGTATTGACTTACAGGAACTTTATATAAATTATCACTTACTGTTGGATTTGGAGTAGTACTCCAGCAGAACCCAATGTTTAAAATTGTCCCTCCTCCTGCATCAGTTACGGTCCCTGCTGCATTTCCGCCATAAGTAAAGATGGTGGTCAT
>CAYHDA010000492.1:0-2290 GCA_964355145.1 uncultured Mariniphaga sp. | reverse complement strand
TCAGGTTCACCGGTGATTTATTGCGCTATACCGATTTTGGTGAAGTATTAAAGAAAATCAGTAAAACAAACGAAGTTAATTTTTTAATTGAAAACAAACTAATAACGATCAGATAAACAAAAAGGCTCTTAAAAAAATGCGGAAAATGTTTGCACCATTTCCCGCATTACATTCAGCAATAATAACTAAATGATTTAAACAAAAACAGTTCAAAGGTATGAAAAAAAAACGATGGAATCCCATCTGCGGCAGCGGGTGGACAAAAATCTTCTTTATGATGAGGATTACTATGTTTTTCATGTTCGCCGGGCTCTTGCAGTTATCAGCAAGTGTCTATTCTCAGCAAACCATTCTTAATCTGAAGGTTGAGAAAGCGAGCGTATCGGAAGTTCTAAGATTGATTGAAGATCAGAGCGATTTTCACTTTCTGTATCGTTCCGATAATATTAAAGATATTCCTGAAGTGTCGATCGATGTGCAAGACGCTAAACTGGAAGAAGTTTTGAATAAAGTGATCGTCCCTTACGGTTTTACGTTTGAGGTTGATGATCGTACCGTGGTAATCAAGAGGGCTGCTCCGGTTGCCGTTGAGAATCCGGCAGAGCAACAGAAAAAAGATGTTTCAGGTACAGTTGTTGATGCAAATGGCCTTCCGATACCGGGTGCAACGGTTTCAATAAAAGGAACTTTATTGGGCATTACAACTGATAATGACGGAAAATTCAAATTTTCATTACCGGCAGACACAAAAGTTTTGGTTTTCTCTTTTATTGGGATGAGGTCTCAGGAGATCACCATTAACGGAAAGAACACCTTCAATATTACATTGAAAGAGGAAGCTGTTCAATTAAGCGAAATTGTTACAATGGGTTATGGATTAACAACTACCCGCGAAAAACTGACCGGATCAATTGCAACGGTATCCCCAAAACTTCTGGCCGATCGTGGACCGACAACTACCCCACTGGGACTTATTACAGGACTTGCAACAAACGTAAGGGTCACAGCCTCTACTTCATTGCCTGGAGTTGACCCTGGAATTATGATCCGCGAAGTTTCTTCTTGGAAAAGCGGAGAAGGTATTCTATATGTTATTGACGGTGTAATCAGAGACGTTACCGCTTTTCAGGCTTTAAACCCTAATGACATTGCCAGTATGAGCATCCTTAAAGATGCCGCTTCGTCAGCCATTTATGGAATGAAGGCCGGTCAGGGTGTAATTTTAGTGACTACCAAAATGGGTGAATTAGGTAAAGTAAAGATCAATTACGGATTCTCCTACTCCTCAAACACCCCTATTATTTTAGCTAAAAAGCAATCTGCATATGACTATGCAATGAACTTGAATATGTATAGTAAAATGTTAGGGCTGCCAGCCAATGCCAGTCAATGGTTTTTGCCCAACGAACTGGATTATTTCAAGACCCATGATTATAATGCGTTAGATGAATTCTGGTCGAATCCCCGTTCAAAAAATCACAATATTTCAGCCAGCGGAGGAACTGAAAAATCAAAATATTATGTATCCGGAAGCTGGAATACAACAGATCAGCCTACTTTTGGAGTCAAATATGAAAAATACACCATTTTAGCTAAAATTGAAAATAAATTCACCAACAGGTTAACTTTTAATTTCAGTATGTCCGCTTCGTGGGATAAAAACAGCCGTCCGGGCGGTGATGTTGGTGGAAGCGGCCTTAGCTTTGGTAGTTTAATGATGCGGTCTGCAGTCACTCCTTATTATAAGGTAATTGACGGGGTCAAGTATCCATTGGATCCAACCATCGCGAAGGTGATGTTTCAGGATGCCGGCTTTAGCACATTTAACAATGTATCCGTCAATCCGAGAGCCACATTAAAATACAGTATTCCCGGTGTAAAAGGTTTAAACGCCAATGTGCAGTTTGCCTATAACAACTCTTTTGGAAAAAATAAATATTGGGATGTATCCCCTTATTACTACAATATTATCTACGACAGACACATCCCTACCGATAATTTCAACTATGCCGCTTCAAACGGCTGGAAAGCAAGAAATGTTCAAGGGAACAACACCTTTTCAAGTTTAACCCAGCAATACACATCTGCCGACGGTTACCAGGGGAACTATCAGCTAACCTACGCCAATACTTTTGGTAAGCACAATGTTTCTGCATTGGCAGGTTATGAGTTCCGTGGAAGTAAGGGTGACTATATTCAGGCTTACCGCAGAGGTTTTGCACTTGAATCATATAATCAAATCAATGGAGGTAGTTCTGATGTGAATAATCAAGCCACTGCCGGCGATATT
>CAYHDA010000491.1:0-2322 GCA_964355145.1 uncultured Mariniphaga sp. | reverse complement strand
TGGGCTATCAGCATGCGGATCGTATTAACGTTATTGGAGAGTTCAATTATTCTCGCAGAGTTGATAATAATACTACCGCCTATCTTGAAGATCGCAGGTACGAGAATTATAACTATCGTCTGACAAGTAACTATAAACTTTCAGAACGTCATCAGCTCGAGGGAGTATGGTATACTGACCATTACTTGTCCTACAGTCTTGATCTGCCCACACCTGGTCAGGAAATTAAGCACTATGATAAAACTTTTAGAACTATCCGTTTTCAGGATAACATAAAATTTTCTTCAAATAATTCGTTGGTGGCAGGTGCAGAGTACAATAAGGATGAACTGATTTCAGCCAACGGTTTAACTGGCGGGAAAAAAGCCGAGGCATTAATCATTTATACAGAGGATGTTTGGGATATTGGACCCAAATTAACCGCAGTAGCAGGAGGAAGAATGACTTTTCATTCGGAATACCATGCCAATGCTACCTGGCAGCTGGCATTGAATTATCGTCCGGGAGAATTCAATCTTCGTGGAGCATACGGCAGAGGATTTCGGGCTCCAACTTTAAAAGAACTCTATATGGATTTTAGTGTTCCTGGAGCGCCAATTAAAGTAATTGGCAATGAGGGTCTTAAAACTGAAAACTCTAATTATTTCAGTTTCTCTGGTGAATATAATCACGCAAATTTCAATATGTCTGTGATCGGCCAGTACAACAATCTAAATAATCTGATAACAGAGGTTTTTGCACCTTCAAATACCAACAGACCTCCGTTTGTTTATCAGTATCAAAATATAGCAAAGGCAGAGATGTTGAATATGGAGGTTCTTTTTAATTACCGGCCTGTTTCGCAAATTAAATTGACTGGTGGCTATACCTGGACAAAACCATTAACAGCCCGCAGCGCCGCAGCAATCGATCGATTCGAGGCTAGAGAGCATTCAGCGGTAATGACCGGAGAATATTCCGTTCAAAGTGGAAAGGTCAGACCAACGATCACATTGCAGGGGAAATATTACGGTGATGACAATATAACCTGGACAGATTTGCGGGGTAGGAACTCAAAGGTGAAATTAAGTGAATATTTCAACTGGAAATTGACAACACTTTATCGCCTTACCCGATGGGCCAGTGTCACTGCAGGAATTGATAACCTGTTTAATTATACTGATCCACGCTATTTTACCAGTATGTCACCGGGTCGCAGGTTTCTTGCCGGCGTAAAATTTAATTGGTAATTCAGTATATTATCATTAAAATTGAGTCCGCTTTGAAATGTGGTAAATTACATTTCAAAGCGGACTTCCTTTTTTTCAACTTTTTAATCCGCCGTAACAATGAAGACTTTAGCTATTCTCATTTTGGGGTTTATTTTGTTAAGTAATAATTTTTTATGTGCAAGCCCGCAACCCAAAGAGAAACCTCAGTTTTTTTATGTCGGGACTTATACCGGTAGTGGCAGCGAAGGCATTTACACTTATAGTCTTAATCCGGCAACCGGAAAACTAACGAATCATGGTTTAGCCGCAACATCCACCAATCCCTCTTTTTTGACACTTACTTCTGATGGAAAGTTTTTAATCGCAGTAAACGAAGTCAGCGACAAGAATAAAGGTGGAATGGGTTATATTGAATCTTTTGCAATAATGAATGACGGTATTCATTTGACTCCGTTAAGCAAGGTTCCAAGTGGTGGTGCAGATCCTTGTTATGTGTCAGTTAATCAGAGTGATTTTGTTCTGGCTGCCAATTATTCGGGAGGTAATGTTGCTCTTTTCAGGTTAGATAAAACAGGAATACTCAGTGACCTGTCAGATTTGAGCCAGCATATTGGAAATGGACCAAATAAGGGACGTCAGTCATCACCCCATGTTCACAGCGCATTTTTTGAGCCGGGTTCAAACCGGATTTTTGTTGCCGATCTGGGAATTGATAAAGTCGCTGTTTACCGGCTTGACAACAATCACGCGAAGTTGATAAAAGCGCCAGTTGCTGCAATTAATATTCCATCCGGTAGTGGTCCGCGTCATCTTGCTTTCCATCCGGCCTTGAAGATAATTTATGTGGTCAACGAGCTTACCAGCAATGTATCTGTTGTGGCGGCCAATAAAGATGACAGTTTTAAGATTCTTGAGACGGTTTCTGCCCTTCCTTCCAATAATAATCAGCCCAGTAATTGTGCTGATATACACCTATCAAAAGACGGACGCTTTTTGTATGCATCAAACAGGGGATTCAATTCAATCGCTATTTTTTCTGTTAACTCCCTGAACGGAAAAATTGTACGGATAGGACAGGAGTCTACACGGGGAGAGACTCCCCGTAATTTTA
>CAYHDA010000490.1:0-2349 GCA_964355145.1 uncultured Mariniphaga sp. | reverse complement strand
CAAAATCAGATTGGCATAATCCCTGAGCCTGCATCCCTCGAATCTCAAAAAGGTGAGTTTATCATCAATCAGAAAACGATCATTTATGCAGCAACAAAAGATGCTGATCTGATGAATGTTGCCGGGAAATTAAACGATATCCTTAAAATTCACCTGGGTTATCAATTGAAAATCGGTAATAATTCAGATAATAAGGCTGGTATTCGACTGGAGGTTGATCCCTCTATTGCCGATAAGGAGGGATATAAAATGCAGGTTAACAGTCACTTCGTTGAGATCAGGGGAGGATCTGCAACTGGGTTATTCTACGGAATTCAATCATTGCGCCAGTTGCTACCCTTAAATAAAGCGACGAAAGCGGTAATACCCGGTCTGAAGATCCATGATGAGCCTCGTTTTAAGTGGAGAGGAATGCACCTTGATGTTGGAAGGCATTTTTTTAATAAGGCGGAGGTGATGAAATACATCGATTACCTGGCTATGTATAAATTAAATATCTTTCACTGGCACCTGACTGAAGATCAGGGGTGGAGGATTGAGATTAAAAAATACCCCAGACTTACGGAGGTGGGTTCCTTGCGTGACAAAGTTGGCTTTGTGCAAAATCAGAAAATTGGACTCAATGTCGATGACGGAAAGCCATATGGTGGTTTTTATACCCAAGCTGAGATAAGGGAGGTTGTTGCATATGCAGCTAAAAGATACATTACCATCGTTCCTGAAATTGAGATGCCGGGCCATTCGTTGGCCGCTATGAATGCGTATCCCGAATTATGCTGCTTTCCCAAAGATTTAAAAAGATATACCGATGGTCCTGTAACTACGGATATTTATTGTGCGGGTAAAGAGGAGAGCTTTCAATTCTTGGAGAATGTACTGAAGGAGGTTTTTGAACTCTTTCCTGGTCAATATATTCATATCGGAGGCGACGAGGCGTTTAAGGATAAATGGAAAAAATGTCCGCTCTGTCAGAAGCGGATCAAAGATGAAGGGCTCAAAAACGAAGATGAACTGCAGAGTTGGTTTATCCGGAGAATGGAGAAATTCATCAATGCCAATGGGAAAAAACTGATAGGATGGGACGAAATACTTGACGGCGGACTCGCGCCCAATGCCGCGGTGATGGCATGGAGAGGAGCTAAGGCAGTGACTGATGCTGCAAAATTGGGTAACGATGCCGTATTTGCGGTAGCCTGGCCTTTGTATTTCAGCGACGGGCAGAATAGCGATCCATTGGCTCCGGGAAATCCCGGAGGAAATACGCTGATGAAGGTATATAACTGTGACCCTCTCCCCGGTGGACTGACGAATGAAGAGAGAAAGCACTTTTTGGGTCTTCAGGCCTGTCTCTGGAGCGAACATACGCCAAAATTTGAGCACATCGAGTACCAGCTTTTTCCCAGAATCTGTGCCCTTTCGGAAGTGGCCTGGTCGCAAACTGCAAAAAACTGGTCGTGGTTCTATGATAAGCTTGAAAATCACGAAAAACTACTTGACACTTATTCGATAAATTACAGCAAACGAAGAAGTTATACCCTTGATGTTCAACGTCAATTTATTGCAGATAGAAAAGGTATTGTTTTAACACTGATCCCTGAGGTGAAAACGCCGGTATACTATACCCTCGATGGGAGCGATCCTACTAAAAATGCAGCGGTCTATCAACAACCATTATTCATTAATAAGACTTGTTTTATAAAAGCATGTGTTTTCGACAAAGAAGGCAAAACAGATCAGGTCAATTCCAATTTTTTCCGGGCTCATCAGGCCATTGGGATGAGCGTTAATTATGGTCCTGACTTTATAGATATCAGCAATATCGCATTGACTGATGGACAATTGGAGGTCTGGAATCAGTTTGAGGCAAAGGATTTAAACTTTACCATTGATCTGGGCAGCATCAAACTGGTTGAAAATATTGCAACCACCTTTAAGGAGTGCACTTTTAAAAGGCATTTTCTTCCGGAGTCTGCAGAGATTTTGGTTTCAGCCGATGGAACTAATTTTGAAAGTATAAAAACATATAGGAGCAATTCTATTCCGGAGAACAGATCAAATCCAAACCGAAAAGAAAACTTCAGTGCCAAGGTTGGGAAGGAGATCCGGTATATTAGACTATTTGCCAAAAATCCCGGCCTGATTCAGGGGAAATCGATTATCTCGGGTCAGCTTTCGAAAATTTTGCTGGATGAAATCGTTGTGGATTAGAAGTGACAGGGTGGGTGCCTGGTGCTTTGGCGAAGGCTTCACACCGGGTATGGCAGGTTCTAACCGCTGAGATGATTGAGGCTGTTTCAAAAGTCTTTTTACCGCGGAGATACGCAGAGAAGGCGCAAAGCTACGCAGAGA
>CAYHDA010000489.1:0-2358 GCA_964355145.1 uncultured Mariniphaga sp. | reverse complement strand
CAATAGTATAAAAATAGAATCAGAGTAATAACCCTGTTTTAACGAATAAAGTCTAAATCGATAAAAATGGATTTTAAAAGTAAAAATACTTATGCTTGGGTGGTCGTTGGGTTGCATTGGGTGGTTGCTCTTCTCAATTATATGGACCGGCAGATGCTTTCAACAATGAAAGTGGCTATGATGGGTGATATTCATGAGTTGGAAACAGCAGAGAACTTTGGACGCCTGATGGCAGTTTTTCTTTGGATCTATGGACTGATGAGTCCCGTTTCAGGTCTGATTGCTGACCGTCTGAACCGTAAATGGCTGATAATTGGAAGCCTGGCGGTATGGTCGGGAGTGACTTTAGCCATGGGATTTGTCGATAATTTTAATCATTTATATATATTACGTGCTGTCATGGGCGTGAGCGAGGCGTTGTATATCCCGGCCGGGTTATCTCTTATTGCTGATTATCATCAGGGAAAAACCCGTTCGTTGGCTATTGGGATTCACATGACCGGATTATATGTCGGGCAGGCCTTTGGTGGATTTGGAGCAACTGTTGCCCATAACTTTTCCTGGCAGACAACTTTTCACACTTTTGGACTGGCAGGAATTTTATACAGTGTTTTACTCGTGTTTTTTCTTCGCGAGAAAAGGTTAAATGTCGTGATGCCTAAAGGTACAAAAACTGTTAATGCCGGATTTTCATCGGTTTTCCATAGCTTGGGAATGCTTTTCGGAACGATTAGTTTCTGGGTAATCCTGTTCTATTTTGCTGCCCCAAGTTTTCCCGGTTGGGCGATTAAAAACTGGATTCCAACACTTTTTTCAATTACCCTCAAAATTGACATGGCTCAAGCCGGTCCAATGGCAACAATTATTATGGCAGCCTCCTCATTTATAGGAGTTATTTTTGGTGGCATTCTGGCAGATCGCTGGATAGATCGAAATCTTCGCGGAAGAATATACACTGGCGTCATTGGGTTGGGATTGACGGTTCCCGCTTTGCTGTTTTTAGGTTATGGTACCGGTTTATTGGGCGTAATCGGTGGAGCCGTGCTGTTTGGCGTAGGTTTCGGAATGTTCGATGCCAATAATATGCCGATCCTTTGTCAGTTTGTTTCGCCACGACACAGGGCTGCCGGTTATGGATTGATGAATATGACGGGTGTATTTGCCGGCGCACAAATCACGGGTTGGCTTGGAAAGTCGACCGATGCAGGAAGTTTGGGCTCCGATCTTGCCCTTCTGGCTATTCCGGTCGCAATTGCAATTGTCCTCCAGCTTGTTACACTTAAACCAAAATACGCCGACAAATTAGCCGATTAAAAATTAAGCTAATTCCCAAGGCCTCATGTGCTTAATTCCTTCATAATCTGAGAATTTGACATCATCCAGCGAAATAACTATTTTCTCGTGATTGTCCTTGATTAACAGCAGATTGCCGAATTCTCTGTCTATTGTTATTAAACACACCCACCGAAACCTTGTATCCCATGCGTCTAAGTTGCAGATAAACAAAGTTCTCAAGATGATTGCCAATATCAGAGGGATAATTTCCCAACAGATAATTTTTGAAAGATAAATCGTTCAGGTAATATTTACATTCACCCCCAAGGAGCTGCTTTCCACGCAGGTTGAAACGTTCGGCCTGATGGATGATAAAAGTGTCTTTTAAAAATCCGACGTAGGTCGAAATGGTCTCATAATTAGTCTTCTTCTGTTTACTCTTAAAGTAATTTACGATGCTGCTAAATGAAGTGAGATTACCGATGTTAACCGACAAAAATTTAAAGAGATCTCAGGTATTCGCTCCGCACATATCCGGTGTTGTAGGATTTCCCGTCCCAAACATTGTATACGCTTATTTTGTCAAAAACGGATATTTACATTCAGACTAATTTTTATTTTTGAGCTGATCAAGCCCGACTGGCTGTTAATCTGGAGACAAGCTGATAAAGACATGACGTTGAGTATTTCAAATCTTCAAATTTACTCATTCCCATATTCCTGTTACTTCCTTTATTTTTTGTTGACAATAAAGCCTTCCGCCACAGGGTCGGGCGAATTTTATTCGCCCATTTTATTTACCGCGATTTTAAATTGCGGGACTCTTTTGGCCCGGTATTCAATGCAGCAACTCCTCCTTGGTACAAACGAGGGGGAAGCTGGGAAATTAATTACGAAATACGAAATACGAATTGGGAATTACGAATTAGGAATTAGGAATTAGGAATTCCGTCCGTCAACTGACGGAAGGAAATGTGCTAATGAGACAATATGCCAATGTGCTAATGGCCTAACAGCCTAATAGCCTAACAGCCTAAAAGCCTAATAGTCTGACGGAAGGAATTACGAGAAAATTATCAGTGG
>CAYHDA010000488.1:0-2362 GCA_964355145.1 uncultured Mariniphaga sp. | reverse complement strand
CGAAAATATTTTTTGCGTTCTTAATGATTGCCTTTATCTCCGGCAATAGACTGGTTGGTCAAAGAGCCATCAATATCATACCGCAGCCGGCGTCAACAGCGCAGCTGGAGGGTGAATTTGTAATCGATCATTCTACGACTATTTTCACTTCATTGAAGGATGCAGAATTGATGAATGTTGCAAACCGGTTAAATGATATTCTAAAAATTCATTTTAACTATCAACTTAAAATTGAAGATATTGCCGGCAGCAAGGGTGGTATCCGGTTAATCTGTGATCCGTCAATAGCCGGCGCCGAAGCTTATAAAATGCTCATTAACAAAAGTCAGCTCGAAATCAGAGGGAGATCCGCCGCCGGGATATTCTACGGGTTGCAATCGTTACGACAACTGTTGCCTGTTAACAAAGCACAATCCGTTTCACTGCCAGGAATGAAAATTGATGATGAACCCCTGTTGAAATGGCGAGGGATGCATCTGGATGTCGGGAGGCATTTCTTTAGCAAGGATGAGATTTTAAAATACCTCGATCACCTTGCAATGTATAAATTAAATGTTTTCCATTGGCATCTTACTGAAGATCAAGGCTGGAGGATTGAGATTAAAAAATATCCCCGACTGACGGAGGTTGGTGCGTGGAGAGCCAAAGTTGGTTTTCAGAAAAATCAGGAAAGAGGACTTAATGTTGACAACGGAAAACCTTATGGCGGTTTTTACACTCAGGCAGAAGTAAAGGAAATTGTTGCTTATGCTGCAAAGAGATATATAACGGTTATTCCTGAAATAGAGATGCCTGGTCATTCATTGGCGGCCATGACTGCCTATCCTGAATTATGCTGTTTTCCCGGTAATATAAAAGTGCTGACGGAAGGCGGTGTTACTACAAATATTTATTGCGCAGGCAAGGAGGAGAGTTTCACGTTTCTTGAAAATGTTCTGACAGAGATTTTTGAGCTTTTCCCATCCGAATATGTTCATATTGGAGGAGATGAGGCACACAAGGATAAATGGAAAATATGCCCGCTGTGCCAGAAAAGAATTAAAGAGGAAGGTTTGAAGGATGAAGCCGAATTACAGACCTGGTTTGTCAACAGGATTGAGAAATTTCTGAAGGTAAACGGCAAACGGCTTGTCGGCTGGGACGAAATACTTGGTGATGGACTCGCCCCAAAAGCTGTAGTCATGGCATGGAGAGGAGCTAAAGCAGCAAATGATGCAGTAAAGATCGGTAATGATGCTGTATTTGCCGTCGGATGGCCCATGTATTTTAGCGATGGGCAGAACAATGGAGAAGATGGTCCAGGAGTCTCAGGCGGAAATACGCTGATGAAAGTATATAACTGTGAGCCGGTTCCAGACGACTTAACCGCGAAAGAGAAAGAACACCTGCTTGGTGTAGAGGCTTGTATTTGGACTGAACGTCTGCCTAAATTTGAGCACGTTGAATACATGTTGTTTCCGCGAATTTGCGCCCTTTCAGAGGTGGCCTGGTCTAAAGCAGAAAAAAACTGGTCAAATTTCTATGATAAATTAGCAGTTCACGAAAAATTGCTGGATAAATATGCCATTAATTACTCCAAAAGAAGAAGTTATACCATTCAGACAGAACGGAATTTTTTGCCCGAAAAAAAGGGAATTACCTTGACAATGATACCTGAGGTTAAAAATCCTATTTATTATACGGTCGATGGTTCCGATCCTGATAAAAATTCCAAAATTTATAAGGAACCTTTGTTCATCAATCAAACATGTGCTGTAAAAGCGTGTATTTTCGATGAGAAAGGAAAAACAGACAACATCAATACAAACTATTTTCTCGCACATCAGGCAGTTGGATTGAAGGTGAAATATGGCATTGATTTTTCTGAAAATGATAAAAACTCACTAACTGATGGACAATTAAATGATTGGTCTCAATTTGAGTTGAAGGATTTGGATGCCCGAATTGATTTGGGTGAGATTAAATACGTTCAAAACATTTCGGCTTCCTTCAAGGAATGTACCTTTAAAAGACAATTCCTTCCAAAATATGCGAATATCTTTGTATCCGAGGACGGAATTAATTTCGAAAAAATAAAAACTTATACGAACAATACCTTTCCTGAAAACAGAAAGGAGCCAAATACGAAAGAACATGTAACTGTAAAGGTTGGGAAAAAGGTCCGGTATATTCAACTATTTGCAAAGAATCCGGGGCCGGTAAGAGGAGAGTGGAAGCTAAAAGTGGAGCCAACTAAAATTCTTATTGATGAAATCATCGTTGATTAGTTTGACCTTTGGATCTCTTTTCTGATTAAAATGTTGTCGATTTTTATCAAATAAATATTAAAATTGAAATAAGGTTCAATATTAAATATAAATCT
>CAYHDA010000487.1:0-2367 GCA_964355145.1 uncultured Mariniphaga sp. | reverse complement strand
AACAACCGTTCGATTTATGGATGTACACAGGCTCCTGCAGAGTTTAAAGTGCCTGAAAACAGTCTGCTTACCTACAATCCCAAGACGAATCGCCTGTATATTCATTTGTTGGACTACCCGTTGCAGAATTTTACTTTGCCTGGTTATGCAGGAAAAGTAAAATATGCGCAGTTCCTGCACGATGGTTCTGAAATCAAAATCACAGCAAAAGAAGGTCATTGGTTAAAAGAAGAAGAAAACCCCAACGATTTGAACCTCAGTTTGCCTGTGTTAAAGCCAAATGTAGAGATTCCGGTAATTGAACTGATATTGGATTAAAGTCCTATTAATGATAAATAAAACTAACTGTATGCGTACTGTAATATGTCTGGTCTTTAGCTTGTTTTTAGGTTGTAACGTGACTTTTTCACAAAGCCGCTATACAATTATCCCTTACCCAAACACATTAATCGAAGCAGAAGGTGAATTTGAAATTAAAGGTAAGTTGAGTGCCAATTTCGATAGATTATTCAAATCTGAGATGGAAACAGTGGGTAAAATATTGGAAGATGAATATTTTACACGGTTAATACCTTCAAAAAACGGCAATTTGGTTGTTAGGCAAAATAGCTCATTGGGGAAAGAAGCCTATAAACTGACAGTTACCAAGAATGAAATGCTGGTTGAAGCCTCCACTGGAACAGGATGTTTCTATGCTTTCCAAACCATCCGCCAACTGATGAAACTAACAGTAAATGGCAGCTACAAGGTTGCCGCTTGCACCATTGAGGACAATCCTGCATATCCTTGGCGTGCTTTTATGCTTGATGAAGCCCGTAATTTTTAGGGTATGAAGGTGGTAAAAGAAATGCTTGATCAAATGGCCTTACTCAAGATGAACATTTTTCACTGGCATTTGACCGATGATCAGGGCTGGCGTATCGAAATCAAAAAATACCCCTTACTTACCGAAATTGGCGCGTGGCGTGATAGTACCCGTTTGAGACGAAATGTTTGGCATAACGATCGCTGGCATTGGGACGATTCTGGGATTTATTCAGATCAGCCCAACGGAGGATTTTACACTCAGAATGAAATCAGGGAAATTGTGGATTATGCCGCAGAAAGGCATATAACTGTAATCCCTGAGATCGAAATGCCGGGTCATGCAATGGCTGCTATTGCTGCTTACCCGTGGTTGATTTCTTCAGGTGAAAGGATAAAAGTGCCATCATCATTGGGTATTAAAAAGCTGGCTTACAATGTGGCCAATGAAAAGGTTTACACTTTTTTAGAAGACATTTTGACGGAAGTAATGGGTTTATTTCCCGGAAAGATAATTCACATTGGGGGCGATGAGGTTAAGTACGACTCATGGAAGGGAAACCCCGATGTGGAGAAACTGATGAAACAACAAGGTTTGAAAACTTACCCTGATGTACAGATATACTTCACAAACCGGATAGCCTCATTCATTGAGAATAAAGGATTTCGGATGATGGGTTGGAACGAGATTCTTGGGAATGTGCATGTAGAGGAAGGAGAGAAAGCAGCTGAATCTCAATTAACAAAAAGTTCGATTATCCACTTCTGGAAAGGCGACTCGCTTTTGTTTGCCGAAGCGTTAACCAAAGGGTACGATGTGGTAAACTCTACCGGTAAGTTTACCTATTTTGACCATCATGGAGCATCATTGCCCATTGCAACGGCATATCATTTTTTACCTGCACCAAGAAGCCTAACAATAGAACAACGCAAACATGTTCTTGGCCTGGGTTGTCAAATATGGGGAGAAACTACTCCAACAGTCAAGCTAATGCAGGGATATGTCTTTCCTCGTATTGCTGCATACTCCGAAGTTGGCTGGACAAAGGATAAGAATAAAGACTTTGAACGATTTTCCAAAGCACTATCAAATCTGAAATTGTATTGGGACAGAATAGGAATTTTTTATTTAGAGGAATAATTCCCAAAGCGAGACAATAAATATAAGACAATTAGACTAAATTATTAAAAACTGACACATATGAGTGAACTGAATTTAAAAGATTTATACCACTGGTGCAGCATTCCAGTCAACCAACTTGAGAATCACCCCCAGCTTAAAACACCTTTTCGAATGGTAAAAGATTCTGTAGAAATGGGCGAAGTAATGGCACGTGATTTTGTAGAAGAAATTAAACAGGCAAATAATGACAATCGACCTATCAGAGCAATAGTTCCCTGCGGACCCAAATGCTGGTACGCTCCGTTTGCCCGGATAGTCAACCAGGAGAAAGTGTCATTGAAAAACCTGATTGTTTTTCATATGGACGAATGTCTCGACTGGCAAGGCAATCTGTTGGCAAAGAATGATCCCTATAATTTCAGAACCTTTATGGAAAAATA
>CAYHDA010000486.1:0-2371 GCA_964355145.1 uncultured Mariniphaga sp. | reverse complement strand
TAAAGATTATTCTTTTACTAACGATTAAAAAAACGCCCGCTATGAGATCAATATTTACCCTTCTTTTTGCAGTAATCATTATTATGACACTGTCAGCTTCAAAAGTATTTAGTCAGACCATTGCCATCGGACATGCAAGTGCTGAAGTAGTAGAATCGGTAAGTGCCGCATCAAACGCTATCACCAGTTTTGAACTTGCGGTAACCAATTCTTCAACTGGTCTGACTTCCGGAAATATTGATCTGGGTGCGATTACCATCAATTCAGGAAACAGCATTACCTGCAGCGTAGTCGTTAAACCGGCATCCCTTACAAATGATCAGGGAAATGGTTTTACTTTGGAACCATCTGTTAGCAATAACATATTCGCATCCGCAGCACAACCTAACGGTTCACAAACGGTTCAGCTTGGCGGAAAAGCGAATCTGGGACTTGATCAGGCTGCCGGACTCTATCAGGGTTCTTACACCGTAGTAATTGCATATAATTAATACAAAAATATTTCCGCAAAAAAGAGGATGACTGCTAAAGTCATCCTCTTTTTTTATGGAAAATAATTCACGCTATAATCCACTAAAACTGATAAAATTTGTTTGCCTTCTCCTTGTTTTTTGTAAGTTTACCTATTGAACAATTAAAAGAGCGAAATGAAAATATTCTTAACTGCGGGAGCCATTTTTGGAGCGTTGGCTGTTCTGCTTGGAGCCTTTGGAGCTCATCTTCTTAAACAAATGATTTCACCTGAACTGCTTGATGTATATAAAACAGGAATTCAATACCAGTTTTATCATGCATTTGCTTTGCTGGGGGTAGGGATCCTGATGAATTTTAAATCGTCGAAAACCCTAAAATGGTCGGGTTACCTTTTCATTTCAGGAACCTCTGTTTTTTCAGGGTTTCTTTATCTTCTGGCGCTAACGGGAATTAAGGCCCTTGGGATGATCGTCCCGATAGGTGGTCTAATGTTGGTTGCTGCCTGGATTTGCCTGTTAATTCATATTTTGAAAATCGGGACTATTATAACCAGAAGCTCCTGATAGCGGAAGAAAAATGCCAATGTCAAGATTTACACCTGATCTCTTTGAAAAATTGAAGGGTCTGCCTATTTTTGGATAAAAACCAGTATTGTATTTACAAATAAAAGTGCAGATTCTCACCAAAAGGTCTGATTTTCAAATAATTTGAAAGATGTCTGTGCACATGGCTTATTTTTGTGCTAATTTCGTAGTAATAAAATGTTTGAGGCCGTAAGTTTTAGTTATTCACCTTAAAAGACTAAAACCATGAAGAGCAATTCTGCAATTTTCTCCATAGTCACGAATCGAGAATCGAATTTCAATTTTGGATTTTGTAGAGCTGAATGAAACGCAAGTGGCTGTATTTTGGGGTCTCAGCAAAGTAACCTTCGAGAGATTTATTGTATCAGACAAAATTGACATTTGTAACACTTTGGATCGGGGATTAAATAAGGTCTGCTTAAGAAAAAATGTGGGAATCACTAGTATCTTCTTTTTTTCCTCTGGGAATCATTCTGGTAGCCGCAGTTATACTTTAATTGAGGGACCGTATTACTAATCAGGCATCCCATTACTTTGTTATTTTCTTCTAACCCAATCATAACCGTGATAAATGGTTTCGCTGCATAGGGTTCTTTTGATTGGCAATCAGAATTTTGCCTGTTTGCTAAGAAATCACAAAAACCGGATCCCGGAACCACCCTGATTTATGAGGGAAGACAGAGAAAGATGAGTTTTATAAATATTGCGAAATTATTGGAAATGATCTGATTACGCATTAAAAAAATGTCAAACTTTTGGCTTTTTACGTTAAAATTTCATATATTTGATTAGAGCCAAAAAATATCCGACATGAAAACATTCTTGAAATTTCTGATCGTAATTGCAGCAGCTTTGATTTTAATAAATGGTTGCAACAAAACTAAAATAAACGCGGATGATTCATCCAATCAGCTTGCCAATACTAATTTAAAGTCAAAACAAATCACTCCTCCACCTTATGTACTGGCACCCGGTCCCACCCAGATGCAGGTATATGGGGTCTGGCACGCCGGCAATGATTACTGCACATGGGGAACCATACGGGATATGATTGATTTTGATCAGAAAAATCATTGGATCATCGACCGCGGCGATGGTAAACCGTCGGTTAACCTTGTTGTTCTTAGCTTTGTCAATCCGCTAAAGCTATTGAATAAAACATCGGACGCAACAACTTTGAATGGAATTCCAAAGGGGATGAACGCTGATGTTGTGAATTATTTTAAGAGTAAAAATATCAGAGTAATTCTTTCTATCGGAGGAATCACCTACACTAACGATTGGAACACGGCTCTTGCATCTGATCCTGCACA
>CAYHDA010000485.1:0-2373 GCA_964355145.1 uncultured Mariniphaga sp. | reverse complement strand
ATTTCTGTAACTTATCGGATTGCCATGATCCTGAAGTGCAATAGAAGCCGGACCGTGAAACTTGTATTTCGGAATGCCGATATATTCTGTCGGACCTGACAGCTGAGCATTATTTTGAACAAGTACACCATTCTGGAGCACAGTTGCATGTGCAGGCGAAAAAAGTGTGCTGTCTGCCTTAAATCTAGGAGCCGTCCATATAACGTCATACGTCTGCCATTCGCCTGGTTTTTTGCAAACATTTACAAGTGGAGGACACTGTTTGTAAAAGGATCCGGCCTGACCGTTCCTGTATGTGCGGTTCTCATAATTATCAAGAACCTGCAGCTCATAACGATCCTGCATAAAAATCCCGGAGTTTCCGCGTCCCTGGCTTTTGCTTTCAGGATCTACTATTTCCGGAGTACGCCATTCGATATGTAATTGATAATCTTCGAATTCCATTTTTGTTTTAATGCCTCCGCCACCTTTCACGATCGTCATGCAATTGTCTGCAACACTCCACGCCGGGGCTTCTCCTTTGCCATTCGACCAGTTTTGAATCAATGACTCTGAAGTTCCATCAAAAAGTACAATCGCATCAGAAGGAGAGTTCAAATTATTTTCTGCCGGTGTTATTACCTTTATTTCCGGATCCCAAAATTCAGTCATCTCGGGTTTCATCTTTGCATTTTCTGGATTTTGGTTCTGAGCCAAAGCGCCAAAAGCGCTCAGGATAAAGATACATAAAAGAATTCTTCTCATTTTTCCTTGATTTTTTTTGAGTTAATTTAAAGCATAAAAAGTATTATTATAATCCAAGATCAGTCATAACCTGGTCAATTTTTGTGTCAGTTTTGGCCTCCACTGCGTAATACTCATCTTGTGATTTGAGCGTTGCCTGTACTTCGATGTAAAACTTAATCTTCGGTTCTGTTCCTGATGGTCGTACTGAAACTTTGGTGCCGTCTTTTGTGAAAAACTGCAGCACATTAGCGGTGATTTTCTGGTTTATTGGCTTTTCAGCTCCTGTAATCACATTCCTTTCGGTAAGGGTTTCATAATCTTTTATGACCGAAAGCTCTGATCCTGCTAATTGTTTTGGAGGATTATTTCTGAAATTAACCATCATTTGTTCGATCTCTTCAGCGCCACTCTTTCCTTTACGAACCACATACTTCATCTTTTCTTTCGAGTAGCCGTAAGTGAGGTAGATATCCTGAAGCATCTCAAATAATGTGCGTCCATTATCTTTTGCCCATGCTGCGATTTCAGCCATCAATGAGCAGGAGCTTACCGCATCTTTATCACGGACAAAATCGGCCGGAAGAAATCCAAAACTCTCTTCTCCACCGCCAATGTAAGTTTTAATGCCCTCGTTTTCGCGGATTACTTCAGCAATATATTTGAACCCGGTATAGCAATCATAGTATTCAACCCCGTTTTCCAATGCAATTCTGGCAGCTAGCTCAGAGGTAACAATTGTCTTCACAACATATTCATTACCTTTCAGCAGACCAAGTTCTTTTCGTCTGGTAATGATGTAATACAGGAATATAAGCACTGTCTGGTTCCCGTTGACCAAAATAAATTCACCTTTATCATTTTTTATTGCGATACCCAGTCTGTCGGCATCCGGATCTGAAGCCATTACGAGATCGGCATCCACCTCTATTGCTTTCTCAATTGCCAGCTTTAAAGCTGCCGGTTCTTCAGGGTTCGGGGAGATAACGGTAGGAAAATCGCCACTTACAACATCCTGTTCCGGGACGTGAATAACGTTAGTAAATCCCATCTTGGCCAAAGCCATCGGAATAAGTCTGACCCCGGTTCCATGTATCGGAGTGTAAACGATTTTTAGGGCATTTTGACGTCCGATTGATTCCGGAGAAAGTGAAACGGACATTACTTTTTGAAGAAATTTCTCATCCATTTCAGCGCCTAAAATGGTGATGTTTTCTTTGGGACCGTTGAATTTAATATCATCTGCTTTGACAGTTAAAACTTCGTTGATAATATTAATATCATGAGGCTCAACTATTTGAGATCCGTCGTCCCAATAGGCTTTGTATCCGTTATATTCTTTCGGATTATGTGAAGCGGTGAGCATAATGCCACTTTGCAAACCGAGTTCTCTGATCGCAAAAGAGACTTCCGGAGTTGGCCGCAGATCATCAAAAAGGTATACTTTAATTCCGTTTGCTGAAAAAATTCCGGCAGCGGTTTCAGCAAAAAAACGACTGTTATTTCTGCAATCATAACCTATTGCAACTCCAATTTCAGGCAATGCGGCAAAAGCAATTTTTAGATAATTGCTAAGCCCCTGGGTTGCAGCGCCCACAGTGTAAATATTCATCCGGTTGGTGCCAACACCCATAATTCCGCGTAAGCCAC
>CAYHDA010000484.1:0-2379 GCA_964355145.1 uncultured Mariniphaga sp. | reverse complement strand
AAGACGTATGATCTTCCAATCTAGGTAAATGGGTTCAATTAGGATACAACAATGATTTGTCCTCAACCAAAATGAAAAAGCCATTACCTGAAAATTTCACCTTGGAATATGACCTTGCAACCAGTGATTTCTCAACCCGCACAGGCGGCTCAGCTGTGCTTTATCTCAATTCATATCCATTAAGAACAGATGGAAAGGCAGACATAAATGGTGACGGTACAACCATTGAGATTACTATTACATCAGGTAACGAAATCGATTTTGATAATAGCAATTATTCGGGTGCAGCTAAAATTGATATTCATTCCAAGCCATCGGTAAATAAGGATAATTTTTCAGAAGGGATTTTTTATACTTATGCTTTGCGTGAATTTACCAATAAGAAAAACAAAGTACATGTCGCAGTAGGGTTAAAGGACGGTGAATTTAAACTGTTAATCAATGGCAAAGAAGTGGCTGTTTCATCTGATTTCAAGATGACTTACGGAAAGCCTTGTATAAGCTGCAACCTGCCTGCCGGAACAAAGTTCAAAACGGTTTACTGGAAAAATACCACCAACGATGCTGAAAACGTAAACGTATATTTCAGCAATGTGAAAATTTCAAAGGAATAGTTTGACTTTCAGATTCTGATTGGTAAAATATTTGTCATTTGGTAATTCAATAAATTAATCAATTTAAAAGTGTTCTGAATTATGGAAAAGAAAAACGACACAGTTTCAACTGTTAAGTTCACCAATCCGGTAACGCAAAAAATGGATCGTAAGGAGGCACTGAAAAAATCGGGCTATATTGCTGCGGCTACTATGCTGATTTTGCTGAATTCGAATAAAGCAAAAGGCGGGGTTACCTCCTGATCGGGCGACTTGAATGTTGACAAGTAAATCCTAAGGTTAGTTCACTGTGTGACCATAGTGCAGATGGACCAATAATAGTGAAGTTATCTGTTTTACTTCAGGCTTTATTTCCTGTATTTCTGTTGTGAAGCAGATCAGTTAATTATCAAAATATATCTTTAAGCAAATTTATTTACTGATCTGTTCCGAATTATTGCAATTTTATTTGGAATTTCTCTGTAATCATTCAATAGCTCAAAAACCATACTATAATAATTCATCCATGGCTTGCAGACCTTTAAAGTGGTTTTCGAGATGTTTCCGCATTGCTTTTCTGAATTTATCGGCATCGCGCAACCGCAATATTTCTACAAGTTCCTTGTGTGATACATATTTTTTAGCGGCTTGTGCTTTATTTATTAATCCACTGGTATATACATAGTTAAAGGCAGGCATAAGCATCTTTTGAAACCCTTTAAGTGTTTCATTACGCGTGATTTCATAAAGTTTGCCATGAAACTGTATCTCGTAGTCGATATCGAATAACGTCCGTTCGGATGGGTAGATTTCATTTTTGACAATTAAAGAGAGCTCTTCAATATCTTTTTCTGTGACCCTGTTTACCACCAGATCCGCCATTCCAACCTCTATAACCAGTCGCAATTCGAAAACATCTTTTAAAGTTCCGTCATCAAGAATTCTGGGAATCATCGATTTTTGAAGGATTTCCGATAAATCCGGGCTTTTAATAACGGTCCCTTTATGCTTGACAGATTCGATCAGACCCATTGTTTTTAAACGGGTTAATGATTCCCTGATCACTGTGCGGCTAACCCCCATCGCTGAGGAAAGATCAATCTCTTTGGGGATTGAATCTCCGGGTTTAAGTTCTTTTTGAATAAAAAAATCGATAAGATGCATTTCTACCTTATCCACAAGGCTTCGGGTATCGATTGCAGAAATGCTTGAAATATTTTCATTTGGATTCATAGTCTGCAAAATTAAAAGAATATTAATAAAATATTTGGAAATGAATTATGAATAATTTATTTTTGTTGCATTATGTAATACATAATGCAAAATTAATTAATTAATCAATCAAATCTAATTTTATGAGGAAAATTTTTGCAAAAAAGCTCCTTCTTCTGGGATTCGCATTTTTTCTGTCATTCAGTATGGTTATGGCACAAAAAACTGTGAAAGGAACAGTGACTGATGCCACTGACGGAACATCCTTTCCTGGAGTTAATGTTGTTGTTCGTGGGACAACAACTGGTACAGTTACGGATTCTAATGGTAATTTCAGTCTTGTTGTTCCTTCAGGAAGTACAGAACTGGTATTTTCAATGATGGGTTTTGTAACCCAAATTGTTAGATTCAATGAGTCCGGCAACTACTTAGTAGCGTTAAAGAGTGCTGCTTTAGATATTGATGAGGTCGTAGTTGTGGGTTACGGAACTCAAAACCGAAGTAAATTGACTTCTTCAATTGCGAAAGTCGATATGAAACTGCTTAAGACAGGTGTCCGTGCCAATCCTGCTCA
>CAYHDA010000483.1:0-2381 GCA_964355145.1 uncultured Mariniphaga sp. | reverse complement strand
GTAGCCATCTCTGCAAGCTTAAATGATATCGCTTGAAAATCTGATAAGGATTTTCCGAATTGCTTTCGTCTTTGAGCGTAATTAACTGCCATTTCAAATGCACCTTGTGCAAGTCCCAGTCCAATTGCGGCAATGGATAGCCTTCCCCCGTCAAGGGTCGAAAGCATAATTTTCATCCCTTCACCTCTATTGCCCAGGATATTAGATTCGGGAACAATACAATTTTGAAACCGGAGCTCTCCATTATCGACAGCACGCCACATTAATTTTCCTTTGATCGGAGCAGATGTATAACCAGGTGTTAAACGGTCAACTAAAATTGCTGACAATTCCTTTTTACCGTCTTTCAGATCAGTAATTGCCTGAAGCGTAATTCCGGATGCGATAGAGGAGGAGCAGTTTGTTATAAATCTCTTGGAACCATTGATTATCCAATTATTCTCCACCAGTTTCGCCTCTGTTTCCACTCCTTTGGCATCCGAACCGGCATTTTCTTCAGTAAGACCAAAAGCCCATAATTTTTCACCTGTACACAATCCAGGTAAGTATTTCAATCGTTGCTCCTCGGTTCCAAATATAAAAATAGGATTGATTCCCAGTGAATTATGAGCCGCCACAGTCGCTGCAGGTGAGCTATCAACACGCGCAAGTTCTTCTACAGCAATAATATATGACAAATAATCAAGTCCCTGTCCACCATATTCTTTGGGCAGCATTATTCCGAATAACCCCGCTTTTCCCATCTTTCGGGCTAATTCAACGGGAAACTCTTCTTTTTCGTCCTGCTCAATAGCAATAGGCTTAATGATCGTTTCAGAAAATTCCCTGACTTTTACCCGATATTCCACATACCGATTGTCCAATAATTCATTCATTTAATTAAATCCTCCAGAAATATGAGGGGCATTTGGTCAGTAACCTGTGCACCTACATTAATAACTACTGATTTTACTTTGGCATCCATGGGAGAAAGAATCCGATTCTCTGACTTCATCGCTTCAATCACCATTAACAGATCGCCCTTCTTAATTACTTGATTTTCCTTTATTTTAATTTCCAATACTTTACCATGTAATGGAGATTTGATCACTCCGCCTTTGAAATCGAAGCTTTTGTCTGAACCGGCAACAGTTTCCGGATAATTTTTCAAAATGCCGGAATGTGAAAAACTATATTGCATATTTTCACAACTAATCCAATTATTACATTGATTATCTGTATAATACGATAATTCCTTGGTTGTGCTGCCGATTTTTATCTGAAAGCTTTCTTTTGATGCATTGATGATTTCAAAATGGACATTTATTCCATTCAACACAAATATAGGACTTTCTTTACTTCTTAGTTCATATCTTAAATTATAACTTTCATCGGCTATTGTTAATTTGATCAGTGTATCGCTTAACCTCCAAAAGCCCAATGCATTCCAAGGATCCGAGTCATGAGGAACCTCCTGTCTGAAATGACTTTTCCCGATTATTGCTGCGATCAAATAATAAATTTCAGGTGGATTTAATTTATTGCCGGAACAGGCGACTAAATCGTTGTGATTATTCCTGCAAAATTCAACCGAAATAACATCTTGCCGATAATCCGGATGTGCGAGGATCTTTTCGAGGTATTTGGTATTTGTTTCAGGACCTATAATATTTAAGTTCCTGATTTTGTCCTGAAGTAATTTTATTGAGTCTTCCCGATTTTTTCCAGAAGCGATTATTTTCAGTAATAGCGGATCAAACTGGTTTGTAATTTGATGATCAGGATTAATATCAGATTCTATTCTTAGGTTCGGACTCTCAGGCAAATTTACAGAAAGCAAAGGCTTTGATGATGGTGTGAAATTTTGGGCCGGATTTTCAGCATAAATTCTAAGTTCAACAGCATGTCCCTTTAGCGATACCATCTCTTGTGTAATTGAAAGCGGGCATCCGGAAGAAATCTTCAATTGTTCACTCACAATATCAATTCCGGTTACTTCTTCTGTAACCGCGTGTTCCACCTGAATTCTGGGATTCATTTCCATAAAGAAAAAATTCCCCGATTCATCAATCAGAAACTCCACTGTTCCTGCTCCGGAATAATTAACTGCTTTTCCTATTTGGATGGAAGCATTCAGAATTTTATCACGAATACCGGGAGTTAAAAATTGTGCAGGAGCTTCTTCAATAATTTTTTGATGATTGCGTTGTATCGAACATTCACGTTCATATAAGTGAATGATATTATTGAAGTTGTCACCTATTATCTGAACTTCTACATGACGGGCATTCCGAATGAATTGTTCGACAAACAAGGCTCCGTTTCCAAAATAATTCAAAGCAATACGTGCCGATTTTACAACCCCATGCTTTAAAGCTTCCAGATTATCGACCAATTCCATC
>CAYHDA010000482.1:0-2405 GCA_964355145.1 uncultured Mariniphaga sp. | reverse complement strand
CACAAAAGAGAGCCTTTCGCAGCGTGAAAATCGCTTTTTTATTCAAGGCGAACCCAAAGCAATTCTAATGATTGAATTTGCCGCCGACACACGTGAAGAGATTGAAATGTCACATGCCAAAATGGTCGAAGAGCTTACCCTGGCGGGCTATGGAACTCACTTTCCGCTTATTTTCGGCGATGATCAGATTAAAAAAGTATGGGAACTGCGAACCGCGGGATTAGGACTTTTATCGAATATTCCCGGCGATAAACGCAGTACAACCGTCATTGAAGATACGGCGGTTTCTCCTGAAAAACTTCCCGCTTATGTTGCGGAATTTAAGACAATAATGGAAAAATATGGTCAAAAATGCGTCTATTATGCTCATATTGCCACCGGGGAATTACATCTGCGGCCCTTATTAAATCTTAAAGATGCTGAAGATCAGAAGATCTATGCATTACTCGCACAGGATGTGGCAGAACTGGTTAAAAAATTCAGAGGTTCGCTTTCCGGAGAACACGGGGACGGACGATTGCGCGGATCGTTTATCCCTTTTATGTTTGGAGAGGAAATTTATAGCCTGTTTAAAGAGATCAAACAAACCTGGGATCCATGGAATATACTCAATCCCGGGAAGATAACCGATGTGCCGCCAATAACCCAAAATTTGCGTTTCGAACTCACAAACCGTTATCCGGATATTTCAACGTCCATGGATTTCTCTTCAACCCATGGTTATCTTCGGGCTGTTGAACAATGTAATGGATCCGGTGACTGCCGGAAATCGGAGATTGTTGGAGGAACAATGTGTCCGACGTATATGGCGACCCGCGATGAAGATAAAACCACACGAGGCCGGGCAAATATTCTAAGGGAGTATATGCACCATTCTGAGAAAGAGAACCCATTGATTCAGGAGGAGATTTATAAAGTTCTGGATCTCTGTATCTCGTGTAAAGGGTGCAAAGGAGAATGCCCGTCGAATGTCGATATGGCCAAAATAAAGGCCGAATTTCTGCAGCAATATTACGATGTTAATGGAATTCCGTTAAGAGCCCGCCTCATTGCCTATTTACCCCGTCTGGGAAGAATAGCAATGGCAATGAATCCAATCACCAATTTTTTTCTGAAGCAATCCTGGATTAACAGTTTGATTGGATTCCATCCAAAACGAAAAATTCCCGGTTATTCTGTACAAAGTCTTAGAACCTGGGCTGCTAAAAATACCGGGAAACCGGGGGTAAAGGGGAAAGTATATCTTTTTGCAGATGAATTTACTAATTATCAGGAATCAGAAATCGGAATTAAAGCTATTTTGCTTTTAAACAGGCTTGGTTATGAAGTGGTGATTCCGAAACACCGCGAAAGCAGCAGAACCTTTCTGTCGAAAGGGCTGGTTCGCGAAGCCAAGAAGATAGCAACCGATAATATCCTGCTTTTAAAGGATATAATTACCTCTGAAAATCCTTTAATAGGCATTGAGCCATCGACAATTCTTACTTTTCGCGATGAGTATCCCGATTTAGTGGAAGGCTTATTACGCGAGCGGGCTACGGAACTGGGAAAAAACGCATTGATGTTTGACGAGTTTTTTGTTCGTGAGATGGAGAAAGGGAATATCACATCAGCACAATTTAACTCCAATAAACTCGAGATAAAGCTTCATGCTCACTGTCAGCAAAAGGCTGTCGCCTCTTCCCTATCGACCCGTCAAATGCTGGCACTGCCCGAAAACTATACTGTTCAGGAGGTAAAAACCGGTTGCTGTGGTATGGCAGGATCGTTCGGTTACGAGAAAGAACATTACGAGCTCTCGATGCAGATCGGAGAGATGGTACTATTTCCTGAAGTTCGTAAAAGTGCTGAATCAGTGATAATTGCTGCACCTGGAACGAGTTGCCGGCATCATATCAAAGATGGAACGGGGAAAAAGGCCCTGCACCCGGTCGAAGTGATGTACGATGCCTTAATATTCTAATAAATGGATCAATTAAATTCTATCTTTCTGTTATTTCAACAAAATCCAACACAACTTTATCATCCCAGTTTTTTTGAAGATAATCCAGAATAGAATTAAAATCGTTTTCTGCTAAAGGTGACCAAATGATTTGCTTAGGCATTTGAATATTTCTTGCGAATATTTGCCATAATTTTTTCATGCGGAATACCCTTCCCGGAATCAATTTCATCTATTGCATCAACTATTCCTTGCCGTTGTTCATCCGTTAATTGCTCCCAATCACTTATATTTTTGTGCCCATTTATGAAATTTGTCAAAATTCCATAGAGCTCTTCTAACCTATTCCTCTCTAAAGAATCAATCTGTCGGAATATTTTTAGTTTTAAGTCAGAAATAGTCATATTCTGTTTTTTAACAAATATAGTAACTGATGAAGGAAACTCCAAACTGCTTGTCCCTG
>CAYHDA010000481.1:0-2415 GCA_964355145.1 uncultured Mariniphaga sp. | reverse complement strand
TACAAAATGACAAGCTACCGACAGATCTATTATCACCTGGTAATCGGCACTTATCGCCACAAATCAACCCTTCCGGATGAACATTGCGATGAATTGTACAAATACATCTGGGGTATCATCCAAAATAAGAAATGCAAGTTGTATCGCATCAACGGAAGTACAGAACATCTCCACCTGCTTACCGATCTGCACCCAACCATAGCGCTTGCTAATTTTGTCAAAGATATAAAGGTGGCATCCTCCATATGGCTTAAGTCACATGGTCAATTTAAGAATTTTGAAGGTTGGTCAGAAGGGTATGGGTCATTCACAATTTCGCATAAAGATAAAGATGGGATTATTGAATACATTAAAAATCAGAAAGAACATCACAAAAAACTTACCTTTATAGAGGAATACAAGAAACTTTTAAAGGAGTATGGACTTGATTTTGATGAAAGATATCCGTTATAAACTGTTCAACCCCTGTTCGGGGTTGCCGGAACCACGTCATTTCTTGCCTCCGGCTGCGCCGGAGGTTATTCATATTTAGCCCTTCGGGCAGAGCTTCATATTCGCAACTTGATTCGTACAATGCCATTATACAGGATCTAATCAAAATAAAGATGAATGACATAACCAGTTACCTACCAGGTCAATTGGCCAATATGCCGCATACAGAAATAAGAAAATTATTGGATGTGGCATTGGCAAAGCCAATTAAATCAAATCCTTACACTGCACAAATTACTCGTGCAAATCCATCTTCTTTTATTTTTTTGGTGGATCAGTCTGGCTCTATGGATGAAGAGATCAATTACGTCGGTAACACCTTAACCAAAGCTGAAGCAGTTGCCCAAATTGTGAACGAACAATTGGATGCAATGATATCCCGATGTCAAAGGAGCGATGGGATACGCGATTATTTTGATGTCTCATTAATAGGATATGGCGGAGACAGTTCCGAAATTGCTAATATACTTTGGGAAGGGCTTTTAGAAGGTCGTGAGTTTGTAAAAATTTCAGAATTGGCAACCAACTTTGTCAAAGAAATTGAAATTGAGGAAGAGAAAATAATTAGGGGTCAACCTAAAAAGACGATTAGAAAGATTAAGACCTGGCTAAATCCGATTGCCAACTATAAGACTCCTATGAAAAGTGCATTGGAATTGGCAGCTGATTTATTGGAAAGATGGATTGTTGCGCACTGCGCAGGAGATTGTTTTCCTCCAATTGTATTCAATATTACAGATGGCGTGGCTACTGATATTGAAAATGATGATGAATTACTTCAGTCGGCAGAAAGAATCAAGCAGCTTCACACCAATGATGGAAACGTTCTTTTGATCAATATTCATATCTCAGAGAGTTGCGCAACCTCAATACTATTCCCATCGAAAAGCAAAGAACTTCAAGATGACTATTATGCTGAATTACTTTATGATATGTCTTCAGAAATGCCCAAAACTGTCAATAAAGAAATAGCAGATCTTAAGAATTGCGATCCCAAGGCCATATTCATTGGAATGGCTGTTAACGCAGACACTACTTCATTGGTTCAAATGCTGAACATTGGCACGAGTATGTCTATGAATCAAGCTCAAAATTGAGGGGTAATTAGAAATATCCAGTATCCCAGATCAAAATATAAAAATTCAAATTCAAATTTTGGAACCAGTCAGACAATGTAGAGGACAATCCATTGCTAAAAGAGATAATGAGGGGATTATCCCTAATGAGGATCGTTTCCGGTTGGAAAATCCAATTGCTGTGTCAGATGGAGCGGGGGGTGCAGGCCTTTTTACCGGCGAATGGGCGGAATATCTTTGCGATCATTTGCCAGATGATTCCATCTCAACTTTTGAAGAATTTTCAGGATGGATCAATTCTATATGGGAACCCTTCTGTAATAAATACCAAAAAGTTGCCGAAGAGAGAGGAATCGGAGCAAAATTCCTTTCAGATGGTTCATGGGCAACTCTGGTCGCGGTATGGCTTCCAGATTTTATCAACCAAAAGCTCCGATGGCTCGCTTATGGGGACAGTGCCCTGTTTATCTTCAATCCAGCAGAAAAGACTATGGCATTTTGTTCTGTTACTGATGTCAATCTGTTCAATGAATCACCTTATCTTATTAACTGGAAAGAAGATCCTTCCCCGGTAGGTTTCAGCAATGGGGAGTTTATTCTGAATAATAATCAAATCTTGTTATTGGCTTCTGATGCAATGTCTCAGTACATTCTGCTTACGTATCTTATAGGAGCTAACAGTGAATCGGCAAAAGCACAACTCAACATGCTCGAGGCATCAGGTGCAAGATTAGCTGTGCAAATGGCTAAAATGAGGATTGCCTCAAATTCTGCGGAGATCGTTACAACAGCTCTGCGAGAACTAATTGAATGACTAAAGTCTATTGATAATTTGCAAGCATTTACA
>CAYHDA010000480.1:0-2416 GCA_964355145.1 uncultured Mariniphaga sp. | reverse complement strand
CTCGAGGAACAAAACAGGATCTTCGAGTCTGCAGGCAGTTTTCAGCAAACCTTTAGCATCAGCGGCTGTACTTGGATATGCAATAAAGATTCCCGGAATATGAGCAAAAATTGCTTCAATATTTTGTGAATGATAGAGACCACCATGAATATATCCTCCGACTGCGGCACGGATGACCATCGCAGCAGAAAAACCGTTATTGGAACGGAATCTCATTGTTGCGATTTCGTTCTTTATCTGCATGAATGCGGGCCAGATATAATCACCAAATTGAATTTCGACAACAGGTTTGAAGCCTCTTACTGCCAATCCGAGAGCAACACCGGCTATTGATGCTTCTGCCAAAGGTGAGTTAAATACTCTTTCCTCGCCATAGGTATTGGACAAACCTCGGGTAGCAGTGAAAACGCCTCCCTTTGGGTCAGCAATATCTTCACCAAAAATCAACATCTTTTCATTACGTTTCAGCTCTTCGCTAAGAGCATGATTGACAGCATCGACCATCACGATTTTATTTCCGTCTTCAGGTTCAGTGCCGGAATAATCCAGATCTCTAGTGGACTCATCAGCAAACAAGTGTGAAATTGCATCTGATTCTATCGGATCAGGTCTGGTGTAAGCCCAATCGGCTGCTTCGTCAATTTCTTTTTTTATACTATCTTCAAATTCCTGAATTTCTGGTGCTGAAGCAATGTCATGCTCAATCATGTATGCAATTAATTTCTTTATGCAGTCTTTGTCATTTTTATTAATATCCAGCTCTTCCTGACTGCGATATTTGCGATGATCGTCGCTCGATGAATGTGGCAGAAGTCTTTCTACCATTGCATGAAGGAGAACAGGACCTTTTCCATTTCTCAAGTAGTCCACGGCTTCTCTTGCTGCTGCTAAAGATTTAAAGTAGTCTGTTCCGTCATAAGTCTTCATCATCAGGTTCTGATAACAGCAGAAAGTATGCCCTACATTTCCACCGCTTGACTGACTTTCGCGAGGAACGGAGATCGCATATTTGTTATCTTGAATATGGAATAGAACAGGAAGCTTTTCTCTGGACGCCCAGTTGACGGCTTCATAGAATTCGCCCTGGCTAGTCGTTCCTTCCCCGGAAGAAACGTAAGAAATTTCGTCGGTCTTCATTTTTTTGGTAGCAAGTGCAGTTCCAACAGCATTCAGAAACTGAGTTCCTGTTGGTGAAGACTGCGTCGGCAGATTTAAAGCAGGATTGCCGTAATGACCGGGCATCTGCTTGCCACCTGTCGCTGGGCATTCGGGTTTACCGGCAGCTAATAGGAAATACTCTTTGGGTGTCATGCCCATGGAATAACTGAAAGCATTATCGCGATAATATGTCCAGCCCCAGTCTTTGCCTGAGGTAAGAGTTAAGCCAATAGCCACCTGTGTCGCTTCGTGACCGCTTCCCCCGATATGAAAGAATGACTTTCCCTGCTTAACAAGCATTAGATGCTTTTCGTCGGATTTTCTTCCATAAAGCATCATTCCCAATGCTTTGAATATATCTTCTTTTGTCAGATTCAAATCTTTATGTGGATCCTTCGAATTCAAAACAATCGGCGTATTTGCACAAGCTGGACCCCTTCCATGTGAACATGCTGAGCTGTCAACAGAGTTTTCAATTGAGCTTAGTATCAATGAGTCATTTATTTCAGACATTTTATCCTGAAGTTCTGATTTATCTATGTCTTGCACTGTGCTTGCAGATGAAGCCTTTAATGCTTTTTTTATCGCCATAAGGAAGCCCTGATTTTTTATTTGATTTGAAAATAAATTTATTTTCCAATTGTAAAATTAGTATTTTTCTAAATGAATTAGCAAAAAATATTAATTTTTTAAATCGTATTTTAGTTTTCTCATTTAACGTTTTTAAGTGAATTTTATGACATGGCAAAAGGCAATCGGTCAGGAAAAAGTTAAAGAAATATTTCAAAGAGCAATCACAGAAAACCGGATTGCCCATGCCTATTGCCTTTGGGGCAATGAAGGCACCGGAAAAGAAGCGATTGCAATCGAGTTTGCCAAAACTGTAAATTGTCTAAATCCAATCATTATCGATAAATCAATCGAATATTGCGGTCATTGTTCTTCATGTAAATCTTCTGATCATCTTCAGCATCCGAATATAAGTCTTGTTTTTGCTGTTCCAACAGGAAAAGGTAGTGATAGCAAAAGTGATTCCAGCACAATGAAACTTGATGATAGTCAGATTGATGAAATTTCTAAACAAATTCGATTTAAATCTGAAGATTATTATCATAAAACTGCAGTAACCGGTGGAAATCAAATTCGGATTAATGCAATTCGAGAGATCAAACGTAATCTTTCGATGTCCGCTTCCGTAAACGGCAGAAGGGTAATTGTCGTTTGTCGTGCCGACGAGATGACATCCGAATCTGCAAAT
>CAYHDA010000479.1:0-2424 GCA_964355145.1 uncultured Mariniphaga sp. | reverse complement strand
ACACTGAATACGGAAGTCATTCCGATTTTTTTTCCAATTAATCCTGGCATTTTTTACTGATTAAGCAGTTTTTAATTACACTTTAATTTCTACCTCGACACCGCTGGGTAACTCTAGTTTCATAAGAGCGTCGATCGTTTTAGCTGTGGAACTGTAAATATCGATCAGCCTCTTATAAGAAGATAATTCGAATTGTTCCCTCGATTTTTTATTTACAAAAGTCGCTCTCAGAACAGTAAAAATTCTCCGGTGAGTTGGAAGCGGAATAGGTCCGCTTACAATTGCACCCGTCGATTTAACGGTTTTGACAATCTTCTCTGCTGATTTATCAACCAGATTGTGATCGTACGATTTTAGTTTGATTCTAATTCTCTGACTCATGATAAGAACGTATTATTGTGTTTTGTTATAACAAATCTGTTCTGCCTTTTACCGCTTCGAGCACTGCCAAAGCAATATTCTTAGGTACTTCAGAATAGTGCGAAAACTCCATCGATGATGTTGCACGTCCCGACGATAAAGTACGTAAGGTAGTGACATAACCAAACTGCTCGGCTAAAGGAACTTTTGCCTTAAGCACACGGGCTCCGAATTTGGAATCCATGCTTTCAACATGCCCCCGGCGACGGTTAAGATCCGAAACGATATCACCCATATAATCATCAGGAGTTACCACTTCAACTTTCATAATTGGTTCGAGCAAGACCGGTTTTGCCTTGGATGCAGCATTTCTGAATGCCTGTTTTGCACAAAGTTCAAAAGAGAGCGCGTCAGAGTCAACCGGATGGAATGAACCATCGATCAAAGTAACTTTAAGATTCTCGATCTTGAATCCGGCAAGCGGACCATTACTCAATGACTCTTTGAAGCCTTTCTCAACGGCAGGAATATATTCGCGGGGAATAGTTCCCCCTTTGATCATATCCACAAACTGCAGACCAGTAACACCTTCGTCAACAGGACCAACTTTAACGCTGATATCTGCAAACTTACCACGACCACCTGTTTGTTTTTTAAATACTTCACGAAGTTCAATCTCTTTTGTAATCGCCTCTTTGTATGAAACCTGAGGTGCTCCCTGGTTACATTCAACCTTGAATTCGCGTTTCAGACGGTCAACGATAATTTCAAGGTGAAGCTCACCCATACCGCGAATAACTGTCTGGCCGCTGTCTTCGTCAGTCCGTACCTGGAAAGTCGGATCTTCTTCAGCAAGTTTTTGCAAACCGTTTGATAATTTATCGATATCATTCTGAGTTTTAGGCTCAATAGCAATACCAATTACCGGTTCAGGGAAAGTCATCGATTCAAGAATGATCGGATGATCAAGACTGCAAAGAGTATCGCCTGTACGGATATCCTTGAAACCTACGGCAGCACAGATATCTCCGGCTTCGATAAGGTCACGTGGTTGTTGTTTATTCGCATGCATCTGGAAAAGACGCGAGATGCGTTCTTTTTTACCCGTACGCATGTTCATTACGTATGATCCGGCATCAATTTTACCCGAGTAAACACGAATAAAACATAACCGACCTACGAACGGATCAGTCGCAATTTTGAATGCCAATGCAGCAAGTGGCTGATCTACAGAAGGTTTTCTCTCTATCATCAGATCCGTGTCAGGATCTTTTCCTTCAATTGATCCAATATCCAACGGATTTGGCAAGAAGGCACAAACTGCATCAAGCAATGTTTGAACACCTTTATTCTTAAACGCCGAACCACAAAGCATTGGAATAATCGAGCCGGCGAGGGTAGCCTTCCGGATCACTGAAATAAGTTCATCAACAGTGATGCTGTCGGAATCTGCGAAGAATTTCTCCATCAGCACTTCATCCTGTTCAGCAACTGACTCGACTAATTTTTCGCGCCATTCCTGTGCCAATTCAAGTGAATCAGCGGGGATTTCTTCAATATCATAATCAGCACCCATTGACTCATTATGCCAATAAATTGCTTTCATACGAATAAGATCAATTATCCCCCGAAATTTTTCTTCAGCTCCGATAGGAAGCTGGACCGGAACCGGGTTTGCACCCAGTTTGTCTTTAATATCGCTGTAAACGCGGAAAAAATCAGCGCCTGCGCGATCCATTTTATTAATAAATGCGATTTTTGGTACACCATATTTCTCTGCTTGTCTCCAAACAGTTTCCGACTGAGCTTCAACACCACCAACGGCGCAAAATGTAGCAACAGCACCATCAAGAACCCTTAACGAACGTTCAACCTCAACTGTGAAGTCAACGTGTCCGGGGGTATCGATAATATTAATCTGGTGCACGATATCGTTGTAAGTCCACTCTGTAAATGTAGCAGCAGAGGTAATCGTGATACCGCGTTCTTGTTCTTGTGCCATCCAGTCCATGGTTGCAGCTCCATCATGTACCTCACCAATACGGTGAGTCTTGCCGGTATAAA
>CAYHDA010000478.1:0-2425 GCA_964355145.1 uncultured Mariniphaga sp. | reverse complement strand
CTGGACTAACTTTTAATCTTATTCCATAAAATTCTGTCTCCCCTAAAATGTATTGGATTGGCTCAAATTGGGTGAGTCGGTTCAAAATCTCTTTAATTTGAGTTAAATTAGCCGCAGAAATCGTTTCATGTTGATTAAGATGAACCTGGAGTCTTGAAAATCCGAGGATATTTTCGAAAATCAGCTTGCTTATGCTTTCAATCTCCTGTCTGGAATAGATGGGGGAGAGGTGATCTAAGATTAACTTTTTTGCAGCCTGCATTTTTTTATACAAAGATAAATAAACCCGATGAAGAGACGACCATGTGATGCAGATGAAAAAATGATGTTTCGGGCAATTGAACTGGCACGTCTCGGGATGAGTAATGTTTCTCCTAATCCAATGGTTGGCTGCGTCATTGTACATAATGGGAAAATCATTGGCGAAGGTTATCATCATGAATATGGAAAGGCTCATGCAGAGGTTAACGCAATAAACAGCGTAAAAGATCATTCCTTATTGAAGGAAGCGACAATTTATGTAACACTGGAGCCATGTTCCCACCACGGGAAAACTCCCCCCTGTGCTGATTTGATTCTTCAAACGGGGATTCCGGATGTTGTTGTCGGGACGACAGACCCTTTTGCCCAGGTCGCCGGAAGGGGAATTCAATTACTGATAGAGGGGGGTTGTCATGTGATTGAGGGTTGTCTCGAACAAGCGTGTGTAGAATTAAACCGTCGTTTTTTTACTTTTCATCAAAAAAACAGACCCTATGTCATCCTGAAATGGGCTCAGACCGTTGACGGCTTTATCGATATTGATCGTTCCCATGAACATTATGGTCAGCCGACCTGGATTACAAATGATTTGTCAAGGATCGCAGTGCATAAGATGCGGGCCGACGAATCTGCTATCCTGGTTGGCACCAATACTGCACGAAAAGATAATCCGTCACTGACTGTTCGTGACTGGACAGGAAATCCTCCTTTAAGACTTTTGATTGACAGGGAGATGAAACTACCCTCCACACTTGCCTTGTTGGACCAAAATATTCCGACTGTCGTTTATACGGCGCATGAGGTGGCTGATAAAAAAAACCTTGAATTCAGGAAAATTATATTTGACGGAACAGAAGTGGCCCAGATTGTCAGTGATTTGCACTCCCGGGGTATTTTATCGTTGATTGTAGAAGGAGGTCAGTTGCTGCTCAAGACGTTTATCGATCAGGATTTGTGGGATGAGGCACGCGTATTTATTGGGAAGAATAGCTTTCATTTTGGGGTAAAAGCTCCGGTTTTTGAAGGCCGGATGGTGAAATCGGAAGAGCTGGATGATAGTTGGATGTTTTTATTCAATAAGGTTTAGACTCCTGCGTTTAGGTACGCATTTTATAAATTGTAAATTAATCAACAGAATTAATCAAATTTCAGACCCGGTGGTTTGCAAAGTCTTGGTGTCCTTTGAGTGACCACACCAAGTCTGAAATTTGTTTGAAGTTTCATGATTTCAGGGATGCTGCATCTCCATCCAAGACGCGTCGAACCAGCGTCACCTTGTTATTCTCCTGTTCTCTAAAGCCTTGATCATAACAATAATAATTAGTCCGGCTATTACGTGCAGTCGATGTACAGGTAAAATGATCGAAACGATATCCTTTTTTCTGCAGATCACTTTTGTTGGCAATTGTTTTTCCTTCGGTAATCAGTGTTGAGAGGATGAAATAATTCTTTTTAAGAATACGGTTAACTGCATTGATTACGTTATTCGATTCAATGTACAGTTTATTATTGTAGGCACTGCGACATTGATCACTGCAGAATTTCTGGTCGGAGCGACCTCTGAGTTGCTCAAAGCATTCAAGACATTTACGATCATTCATAATATAACTATTTAGGGGGTTATTAAAGACATCCTTCAAATCCGTCAAATAAAATACAATTGATATATTATATGAACTAAGATACAAAAAAATTATTGGTTATAAACAATTATATTCAATTATATCCGATTATAAACGGAAAAAATCGAATATAAACGGAAATATCCGATTGTTATCCGACTCCTGTGCCAAGCCTCATCTACATTTGTGACGAGATTAAACACTTCTGTAATTATATTAAGTAACAGGCAATGCAGATAATACTGAAATATTTCCCCGATTTAACAAATGAACAAATTATATTGTTTGAGAAAATGTCTCCGGTCTATCGCGAATGGAATGAAAAAATAAATGTTATTCCACGAAAAGAAATGGATTCCTTTTACGAATTACATATTTTGCATTCACTGGCAATAGCGAAAATTATCAGATTCAAGGATGGAGCCCGGATTTTGGATGTTGGAACAGGAGGTGGCTTCCCCGGGATTGCGCTTGCCATATTATTCCCGGCTTGTCGTTTTGTATTAATTGACTCAATGAAGAAAAGAATAAAAGTAGTTCAG
>CAYHDA010000477.1:0-2455 GCA_964355145.1 uncultured Mariniphaga sp. | reverse complement strand
TATCCGAAATATGATCCTATGCTTCAGGTTGTTTATAAAGGGCTTGATCAGAGAATTTTTGTTATTAATCATCTTCCGGAACCCGTTATTTTAATTGAAGATATTGCGGCTTACAGCAGTCGCGAAGGATTGGCTTTAAGCGAAGATGAGGTCTCCTATCTCAATGATGTTTCGCAGAAACTGGGTCGCCAACTAACAGATAGTGAGGTTTTTGGATTTTCACAGGTCAATTCAGAGCATTGTCGTCATAAAATATTTAACGGAAATTTCATAATTGATGGAGTAGAGCAACCTTCAACCCTTTTCCAGTTAATAAAGAAAACCACTGCAACCAACCCCAATACTATTCTTTCTGCCTATAAGGATAATTGTTCATTCAGCAATGGCCCTGATTCAGAGCAATTTGCGCCAGCCACACAGGACAAACCAGATTTCTTTCAGGTTACCGATATCAAAACTGTCCTTTCCTTAAAGGCCGAGACCCATAATTTTCCTACAACGGTTGAACCTTTTAATGGTGCTGCGACGGGAACCGGTGGAGAAATACGTGATCGGATGGCAGGAGGGAAAGGGAGTTTTCCCATCGCCGGAACAGCAGTCTACATGACCGCCTATTCAAGAAACGATGATGGAGGACGGTTATGGGAAGATGCTACTGCACCACGCCCATGGTTATATCAGACACCTGAAGAAATCCTGATAAAAGCGTCAAACGGTGCTTCCGATTTTGGAAATAAATTTGGTCAGCCACTTATAAATGGTTCGGTACTGACTTTCGAACATTTCGAAAATCAAAAGAAATTTGGTTACGATAAAGTGATAATGCAGGCTGGAGGCATTGGATACGCGCGTCATGAAGATTGCCTCAAAAGCGTTCCCGGCGTTGGTGATAAAGTCGTGTTGCTGGGTGGCGATAATTATCGGATCGGAATGGGTGGCGGAGCTGTTTCTTCAGTCGATACTGGTGAATTTGAGAGTCATATTGAATTAAATGCTGTACAGCGCGCCAATCCGGAAATGCAAAAGAGAGCCTATAATACCATCAGGGCTTTGGCGGAATCGGGCAACAATCCAATTATTTCGATCCATGATCACGGAGCGGGAGGACACCTGAACTGTCTTTCAGAGCTGGTGGAAGAGACCGGAGGCGAGATTTATATCGACCGGTTGCCGGTTGGTGATCCTACCCTGTCGGCTAAAGAAATTGTCGGAAACGAATCGCAGGAGAGGATGGGATTTGTGACCAGCGGTGAAAATATCGAACTGATTACACGTATTGCTGAGCGGGAACGTTCTCCGATTTATGTAATTGGAGAAACTACCGGAAATCATAAATTCACATTCATAAACAGAAAAACCGGTGAAAAACCAATTAATTGGGAACTGGCCTATATGTTTGGAAAACCACCAAAAACGGTATTGGAAGACGAATCGAAAGTAGCAATCTATTCGGGACTTAAATACGATCAATCACAAATTAATCAATACATAGAACAGGTGCTGCAACTCGAATCAGTTGGTTGCAAAGACTGGCTGACCAATAAAGTTGACCGATCGGTAACCGGAAAGATTGCGAAACAGCAATGTGCCGGCAAATTGCAGCTTCCATTGAATAATCTGGGTGTAGTTGCTATCGATTACCAGGGTGTTAAGGGAATTGCCACTTCACTTGGACATGCGCCGGTGGCAGGATTAATTGATGCCGCCAATGGCACGGTACTTTCGATTGCTGAGTCGCTGACCAATATCATCTGGGCACCACTCACCCATGGCATTAAAGGCATTTCGCTGTCAGCCAACTGGATGTGGCCGGCTAAGAATCAGGGTGAGAATTTTCGTCTTTACAGCGGTGTAGAAGCGGCTTCCAGCTTTGCCTGTACCCTGGGAATTAATATTCCTACCGGCAAGGACTCCTTATCGATGACCCAGAAATATAAGAACGATGTGGTTTATGCCCCTGGAACAGTAATTATTTCGGCCTCCGGCGAAGTTTCGGATATTCGTAAAGTAGTTGAGCCGGTTTTAGTTGTTGATCCTTCAAAACCTGTTTATTACATAGATTTTTCTAAGACACCTAAATCACTGGGCGGCAGTTCGCTGGCGCAGGTATTGAGTCAGTTGGGTGAAAATACCCCTACCGTCAGTGATGCGGACTATTTTGCAAGAGCTTTCAATAGCATTCAAAATCTAATTGAAACCCAATCTATTCTGGCTGGTCATGATATTTCTTCAGGTGGTATTCTTACAACATTACTGGAAATGTGTTTTGCTCAAAACGAGGGTGGTATTGAAGTAAACCTGACAGGATTAAACGAAACAGACAGTGTAAAAGTACTGTTCAGCGAAAATCCGGGTATTATCGTTCAGCCACAAGATTTTGCAACATTCGAAGCTGTATTAAATGACGGTGGAATAGCATTCATTCAGATTGGAATTCCAACACTGACCCGCCAAA
>CAYHDA010000476.1:0-2473 GCA_964355145.1 uncultured Mariniphaga sp. | reverse complement strand
CGGCTGATGCTGGCTCAATATGGAATACCTGCCGGTTACGGAATTTATACTGATATGAATGCTATTCGGGCAGACGAAGAACTTTCTAATATTCACTCTTTGTATGTTGATCAGTGGGATTGGGAAAAAGTGCTGATGCCGAAACAACATAATCTTGATTTTCTGAAAAAAGTGGTTACTCAGATCTACGCGGTATTGCTTCGTACTGAGTTTATGGTTTACGAAAACTATCCCGCAATTAAACCCTTGCTTCCTGAAGAGATTTATTTTGTTCATTCTGAGGAGTTAATGCAACGTTATCCTAAGCTTACTCCAAAAGAGCGTGAGCATGAGATTTCGAAGGAACACGGAGCTGTTTTCATTATCGGTATTGGAGGTGACCTTTCCAATGGTGAAAAACATGATGGGCGTGCCCCCGACTACGACGATTGGACAACTGATAATACCGACGGTTACAAGGGACTTAACGGCGATATTATAATCTGGAATCCGGTATTGCAGCAGTCACTCGAAATCTCTTCGATGGGTATCAGGGTTGACAAAGAAGCGCTGATGAGGCAGCTTACGATAACCGGTTTAACCGAAAGAAAAGAACTTTTATTCCATAAAAAGCTTCTGAACGATGAATTGCCACTGTCGGTTGGCGGTGGAATAGGACAATCACGACTTTGCATGTATTTGTTGCGGAAAGCTCATATTGGTGAGGTTCAGGCCAGTCTTTGGCCTGAAGAAATGATCAGGCAATGTCTGGAACGCAATATTTTTATGGTATAATACAGTTTGTTAATTAACCAATTTGCCAATTCGGCAATTGATAACAGGAAGGCGAGAAGATAAGATCAGAGGTAAGTTTTCGCCTAAAAAATTAAAATCCCCATTATGTTACGGCATATGGGGATTTTTAGTACTTTTGCGCCACAATTAAGCTGGCCCAATAGCTCAATTGGATAGAGCAACAGCCTTCTAAGCTGTAGGTTTCTGGTTCGATCCCAGATTGGGTCACTTTAAAGTGCTTAAAATCAGTTAATTACATTATGTATGTGATTGGCTGATTTTTCTTTTTTAGGGGGTTTTTCACACGATTTTGGGGTTATTTGTCAACCAGGATGTAAACCAGTTTACACACATGAATGCCTCTTGGATAAGAATAGTGCAAGAATAGGAGCTGCATATTACAGGTTGATTACGTAACCAACACAGATCAGTTAATAATTATGGCAAAGCAAAATTTTTTGATTATTTTTTGAATTATTGACCTTTTGGGCTCCAACCAAATTAGGGGTTTGAAAAGGCAGAACAAATGAACTTTCACTTTTGTTAAACCAATCCGCTTAGCGGAATAATCACCGATGCAGCGATATGCCAGCCAATAAGAAGCTTCAGAATAAAAAACCGGAAGCAACTTTTATTGCAACTGAATTTGCACAAGAATAGCCGAAACAGCGGAACTTGGTAATCGTTAAAGGCTTATTTGATGAGCATATAACTGATTAGTGTTACAGCAATTGCAATTGCGACAAGTATACGGATAACTTTCATTTCAAATGCCAAAAGCCGGTCGCACTCGGCAATCTTTTCCTTTACTTTATCAGTTTCCAGGTTTAACTTCATAGCCTTTTCATAATAACTTTTGGCCGGTCTAAGAAGTTCAACCTGAAAAAAGTCATCGCCGCGCTTAAGCAAATCCAAAAATTCAATTTGGGCATGGTTTCTTGTGGTTTCTGAAGAATAATTTTCCATGGCAGATGGTTGATGATTTATACAAATTTAGAAAATAAACAACAAAATTCCAATTTAATATGTTCGGTAGCGCCTAAAATTCAGCATTCTGCATCAGGCTGGTTCGAATGGATGGGTTCAGTAATAACCGAATCCGTTTTTAGCGTAAACCGAAAAGTACTTCCTTTGCCTTCATCGCTTTCTACCAGTAATTTCCCTCCAAGTTTTTCTATAAAATCTTTACATAATATCAACCCCAGTCCTGATGTGGATTCTCCCATTGTACCTTTCCGGTTCGTATTAACATGAAGGAGAAATAGATTTCTGAGCATTTTCTCATCCATTCCAATGCCTGTATCCGTGATGTTTATTTCAACATCCTGATTGGAAACCGCCTTTGCTGACACTGTTATAACGCCTCCTTTATGCGTAAACTTTACCGCATTGGTTACCAGATTCCGAATGATGAATTCCAGCATGTTTGGATCTGCAAAAACCCTGAGATCTTCAGGTACCGCGTAAACTATTGCAATATCCTTTGCTTTGGCAGCTTCCGAGGCCAAAACCAGACCATCTCCAATCTTGGCAATAAGTTTGAAGGACTTAGGGACAAAGGGGGTTAAACCCTGCTGCATTCGCGACCACTCCAAAAGATCTTCAAGTAACCTGAAAATATTGGTGGCCGATTTTCTCATTAAAAACGCAATCTGTTGAATCTCGTCAGGGGTCATCCCGGATATTCCTTCTGACATTA
>CAYHDA010000475.1:0-2487 GCA_964355145.1 uncultured Mariniphaga sp. | reverse complement strand
TAGCCAGGACCATGCTTTTACGTATCATATTCTTTTTTTTATTAACAGCTAACGCGTTGCGCATAACCGTTGCAAACGAGTATTTTTAATAAGCACGTAAAAAGCTGGTATTGTAACGGTTATGCGCATGTTGGCTGCCGTTAAGTTTTGTTCTTTAATTTACCGTTTAACCTTTGGACTCAAAGGAGGAATTGAAGATCAGTAGTTTTTCCCAATCAATACTACCATCTACTCTACAAAAATCATCTAAAAATTCTTTTGTTAATCTATTGACAAGGTTTCCGTAGGATATTTTGAATTCGTTGTTTTTTTCTGCTGCTTCGTGGCCTAAAGGTTCAATGATTTTAATATACAAATCAGGTTCGCCGGAAATTAATTCCCAAAAACGTTTTCCACACTTTTTGTAATAATTTCCTTTTGATTTATATTCACTTTCCTCTCTGGATTTCCCATAACAGCAACCATTTATGCAAATAATGGATCCTTTTCCTCCTGAAGTTGTCAATCGTTTCCTGGCAGAATCGAATTGGTCACACATTTTCTTTATCTGATCGGCATTTCCCCATTTTGGGCCAGATTTAATTGAAACAAGATAACGATGTCCGTCATTATCAAAATCTAAGTCAATTCCTGATATTCCAGCTTTTCTTCCATTATAAACCGAGTCGTTGATAAAAATAGCAAGTCTTTCAAGCCAATTACCAAAAATCCCTTCTTCACTAGAGGAGAGATAAGCGTTTAAAATACCTTCAACAATTTCGCTGGCTGACGAGACATTTTTTGCTTTAAACAGATAAGGATTTTTTGATTTTAATACTTCCTTAAGTTTGATGCCTTTGACAGTTTCAAGGCGACTTTTATGAAACTCTCCAATGTTCTTTTCAACGAATTGCGTAACGTTTTTTAGGTTCAGTTTTTTCATATTTTGCAGTTGGCTCTAATAAATATAACTCGACAGGACTGACCTGTTTATTTACCATATCATAATATTCAGGAACAATATCAATACCGATTGAATGTCTTTTCATTCTGTTAGCAACAATCAACGTTGTTCCAGAACCCATGAATGGATCTAAGACCGTATCATATTCCTTTGTGAAAAGTTTGATAAACCATTCAGGCAATTCCTCTGGAAATGCTGCACTGTGGTTCTTATTACTACATTCAGTTGCCAAATGCAAAACGTTCGTTGGATATGCTTTGTCTCTTTCCAACCAATTTGAAATATTCTTACCAAAACCGCTACCAACTTTTGAATTATCACGAATTTTATCCGTTGTAGAAAGATTTTTTAATCTAGTTTTGGCCCAATCACCCATTGGAACCATCACTTCATCTTGATACATGTTGAATTTACGGTCCTTGTTAAATTGAAGAAGTCTTTCCCATGAATCACGAAAACGGTTTGGCCATTTACCCGGATAACTGTTTTTTTTATGCCAAATGAATTCTTCTGTCCATAGCCAGCCTTGCTTTCTCATTTCCAAGATGAGTTCCATCACATATGTACTTCTTTCGCAATCAACAACTTTCTCTTTTATATTAAGGATAAAAGTACCTGTTGGTTTGAGAACCCGGAGAAGTTGTTCCGAAATCGGCAAAAACCATTCAACATATTTATCGTGATGTATTCCCCCGTAAGTATCTTTCCGTTGATCTGCATACGGTGGAGAGGTAACAATAAGATCAACAGAGCTTTCCTCTATTAACTCAAGCTTTTCTTTGCAATCACCTAGATATAAATCTGTCCGAATTTCCATATAACCTCCTCTATGATTACAAAGTTACTACTTAATTTAAAAGGTTCCTTGCATTGTTGGTAACTTGTAAAGATTTGGTGTTCTCCTTTAATGGCAGCCAACGCTTAGCAGGCAACCGAAGCAAAGGGCAAGCCTTCATAGGCGTTAATAAAGTTAGCATTGTTTTGGTTGCCTGCCTGTTATGCACTGATTTTTATTTTATTAAGCAATCCTTTCCTAAGCCTTATAACATCCCAATATAATTTGAGTTTGGCGAATATGTAAGGAATCATTATCCAAACTATTTCTATAATCCAAAAAACAATTGAAGTGACATGATCAGAAGCCAGAAAGGAAAGGGTATACATTAGTAACAATAAATACCAAAGAACGAGAAAGGCAATAACTACCCAGCTGGGATTAACAATAATATGTAGAATTGTACACTCACCTTTGGACATTACTTTTCCTCGTAACCGTGATTTAAATGGATCAACCAAACCATTAGGCGGGTTTATTACAGCCTTAATACTACCATTGTCCATGCTACCATTCAATAATTTACTTGGAAATAAACCACTGGTGTTTTCAATACATGCGTTCAGAATAGAAATAACTGCCTCATATTGCAGGTTTGTCTTCAATTCAATCTTTTGTGATAATGTGTAGTTCACTTTACAAAAATTAGTGCATAACGTGCGGCCTGTAAATACTGTGCCGTCGTAACCTTTAATAAGCAAAAAGTCCA
>CAYHDA010000474.1:0-2498 GCA_964355145.1 uncultured Mariniphaga sp. | reverse complement strand
TTGCCTGATAGCCTGTCCCGATTTATCGGGAGAACACCTGTGTTATCTTCATTCGTGTTTGCGAAGCACAGAATCATGGGTGTTTCATAATAAATCTGATTACTCCCTCTGTGTCATCCGTATTTCCTCCCGAAAACTATTGCCTCATGCAATTTTATTATTAAAAAATGCTGATAAATTGATTTTAGTGTCTATAAAATCAAATTTTCTCTCTCTTAATAATTAATACAAAAAACGGGTTTAAAGCCTGAATTCAGAATAAGAAAATTACCCGAACGATCTGGTGACCCGGGTGAGTTTTGCCAGAGTATAAACTTTTAGGTACATGAAAATATTCAAAAATATTAATCCTGGTCTGTTTTCTTTTTTGGTGTTTTTTGGTGGCCTGTTGTTTGTGGTCAACGCCATGGCACAGACCGTTCCAAGGGCAGAATACCCCCGGCCTCAGTTCGAGCGGGCAGATTGGAGAAACCTCAACGGAGAATGGAGTTATACATTCGATTTTAGCAAGACGGGATCCGAGAAAGGCTATCGCTCTTCTATCGGTTTTGAAAAGAAAATAATCGTTCCCTTTTGTCCCGAAAGTCAATTATCCGGAGTCGGCTTCACCGATTTCATCGAAACCATGTGGTACCACCGTGTGATTGAAATTCCCTCCTCCTGGAAGGGAAAGAAAGTACTGCTTCATTTTGGCGCCGTCGATTACCAAAGTGAATTATCCATTGACGGGGAAGTTGTCGGCACGCATTTTGGCGGAACGGCCTCCTTCTCCTACGACATTACCGCTTTTATCTCATTCGGAGAAAAACACAATATTGTATTACAGGTCATTGACAATACGCGATCAGGTAAACAACCGGTCGGGAAACAAAGCGGGTCGCTTAAATCGTGGGGTGGCGTTTACACCCGGACTACCGGCATATGGCAAACCGTATGGATGGAACCTGTCGCATCAAAGGGGCTGAAAGATTGCAGAATCACCCCGGACCTCGACCATAACAGATTTATTTTTCAGCCTCAGTTCTATAATCTGGAAAATGGCATGAAATTTAAAGTTGCTGTTTTGGAAAATGGCAAAACCGTTGCCCGGAAAATCATTACTGCAGGTAACTCCACCTCTGCTGAACTGGATATCAAAAATCCAAAAACATGGTCGCCTGAATCCCCATTCTTATATGACATTGTTTACCAGACCATTGATAAAAACGATAATATCCTCGATGAAGTAAAAAGCTACGCCGGATTAAGAAAAATCCACATCGAAGGCAACCGCTTGTTGCTCAATAACAAACCGGTTTACTTAAGGCTGGTATTGGATCAGGGATTTTACCCCGATGGCATATGGACAGCACCGACCGACGCGGCACTAAAAAATGACATTCAACTTTCGATGGATGCCGGTTTTAATGGCGCACGACTTCACCAAAAAGTATTTGAAGAGCGTTTTCACTACTGGGCCGACAAATTAGGCTACCTCACATGGGGCGAATCATCCAGCTGGGGTTGCAACACTACCGATGTGGAAGCAGGCCGTAATTTTATCAGCGAATGGGAAGATATTGTCGAAAGAGACAGGAATCACCCGTCGATTATTACCTGGACTCCTTTTAATGAAACAGGTATCCGCAAAAATCATCCTATACATTATGACAGATTAGTCAATGATGTGTATAATGCTACAAAACTGATCGATCCTACCCGGCCAATCAACGATGCCAGTGGCTATTACCATATTAAAACAGATATTTACTCGTCACATGTTTACGAACAGGATCCGGCAAAATTAAAAGAGATGCTGGCACCGACAGAAAAATCGGCGGTGTTTGTCAATAATTCGGATCAGGCGCAGTACGAAGGACAACCCTTTTTCCTTGATGAGTATGGCGGAGTAAGGCTGATATCCAAAACTATCCCTGAGGATGGTTACTGGTATTACGACAAAGCCCCTTCAACTGAAGACGAATTTGTTGAACGTCTCACGCAACTGACTGACGCAATCCTTTTCTACCCCTCAATTTCAGGTTATTGTTACACCCAATTGTTTGATGTTGAACAGGAAAAAAACGGCATCTACAACTACAACCGGACCAGAAAATTCGACATGAGTAAGATCAGAAAGGTATTCAGCAGAGTGCCGGCATCCTTCAACCCGTGAAACGGTTCAATGTGAGTGACCGTGAATGAAATTCGCGGTCCAGCAGAAAAACAAACAACAAAACCACAACCCTGAAGAGGGTTGAACATATACAAAAGAATAAATCAAATATTCATGAAAACAGGAGTTCAACGATCTTTATTTATCACAATAATTTCATTGGTGTGCATCACCTTTTCTGAAAATACCGATGCCCAGACAATGCCCCGTCCGGAATACCCCAGACCCCAGTTTGAGCGGGCCGAGTGGAAAAATCTGAACGGAGCCTGGACTTACGCTTTCGACTTTGATAAAACAGGACTCGGTAAGGGTTTTATTACGTCGAACGGTTTTAAAGATCAGA
>CAYHDA010000473.1:0-2499 GCA_964355145.1 uncultured Mariniphaga sp. | reverse complement strand
CCCGTAACCAGCTGCTAACTAAGGCAATACTTCATCCAGTTTTTTGCGGATCAAATCTCCCCAGATTAGATATCCATCATGATTCTGGTGAAGTAAATCCTTGATGAAAAGCTCTGTACGGGGTTCACCATCTTTGTTCAGATAAGCGGCTGATGTGTCAATAAAATACGTGTTGTGCAATTTACTGCACGATTCCTTTAGTAGTTGATTTGTCTGCTGTATCTTTGGCCAAACAGCCCATCTGCTTTTAGTGGGAGTAATTTCAAGTAAAAATATCGGCTGATCGTTATATTTCTTTCTGACTGTTTGAACGATATTCCGAAACAACTTCACAACTTCTTCAGGCGACTTATCCGCCGGACTGCCGGTAATGTCGTTGGCCTCAAATATTACCAATGCCTTAAACTGATGAGGATAAACGATCCGCTTAGTATAAACAGCCAGATCAGAAAACTTCGATCCGCCAAACCCACGTTGAATCACAGGGTAAGGCGCAACATCTGATTTCAAGGTTGACCACAACCTGATGCTTGAACTGCCGGCAAAAAAAATGGCATTATCAGGATCTTTCTCAGCTTTATCCTGTTGCTCAAATTTAAGAATATCCTTTTCATAATTTTTCTTTGCCTCCCCGGCATATTTTCTGGAAACGCTGCAAGAGGCAAGAAATATTATTGAAATGATTACAAAAATCAATAAACGGTTTGAAATCTTTATGGAAAATCTATACATCAATAAAATTTTAAAATAAATTAAATACTCGTTTACAATGTGCACAAAATAGTAATTATCAAAGACTTTTCTGATACTAAAAACTTAATTTTCTTATTTACAATTCGTTTTAAGCCGAATGTATTGATATAAATAGTTGCAATATTTATAATGGCAAAAAACGGTTTGCCCGAAAATAGTATCTTTGCGGCTTATTAAAATTCAAATATGATTTCAGTTGACGGACTCACCGTAGCGTTCGGAGGAACCACACTTTTTAAAGATATCTCATTCGTTATCAATGATAAAGACCGCATCGCACTGATGGGTAAAAACGGAGCCGGAAAATCAACCTTATTAAAGATAATTGCAGGAAAACAAACAGCTTCTTCCGGAAAGATTTCTGCACCCAAAGATGCCGTGATTGCATATCTTCCGCAGCATTTGATGACTGAGGATAACCGTACAGTATTTGAGGAAGCGGCTCAGGCCTTTGCAAATATCTTCGAAATGGAACGCGAAATTGAAGCGCTTAATCTCGAAATGTCAATACGAACTGATTATGAATCACAAAGTTATTATGATTTAATAGACCAGGTTTCAACGTTAAGTGAGAAATTTTATTCTATTGAAGAAATTAATTACGATGCCGAAGTTGAGAAAATTCTCCTCGGACTAGGTTTTAAAAGAGAAGATTTCATTCGTCCAACCAATGAATTTAGTGGCGGCTGGCGAATGAGAATTGAACTGGCAAAAATTTTGCTTCAGAAGCCCGACCTGATTCTGCTTGATGAGCCCACAAACCATATGGACATTGAGTCAATACAATGGCTTGAAGAGTTCCTGATTAACAGCGCCAAAGCAGTAATATTAATCTCTCACGACCGCGCATTTGTCGACAGTATAACAACACGCACCATTGAAGTTACAATGGGCCGTATCTACGATTACAAGGTGAACTACTCGCAATACCTCACTTTACGGCTTGAGCGCCGGGATCAGCAGCTCAAACAGTTTGAAGAGCAGCGCAGAATGATAGCCGACAATCAGGATTTCATCGACCGGTTTAAAGGAACCTATTCCAAAACCAATCAGGTTCAGTCGCGGGTTAAAATGCTGGAAAAATTGACCATTGTAGAGATCGATGAAGAAGATAATTCTGCCCTTCGGCTAAAATTTCCGCCTTCTCCCCGATCAGGAAATTATCCCGTCGTGCTTGAAGATATGACCAAAAAATATGAGGATTATCTGGTCTTTGCCGATGCTTCACTCACTATCCAGCGTGGTGAGAGGGTTGCCTTTGTGGGAAAAAACGGAGAAGGGAAATCAACATTAGTCAAAGGATTGATGGGTGAAATAGAATATGAGGGTAAGCTTACGCTTGGGCACAACACCATGATCGGGTATTTTGCGCAGAACCAGGCATCACTGCTCGAGGAAGAGATTACTGTCTTTCAAACCATTGACGATGTCGCAAAAGGAGATATCCGGACCAAAATCAGGGATATACTGGGTGCCTTTATGTTTGGTGGTGACAATATGTCTAAAAAGGTCAAAGTCCTTTCAGGCGGAGAGCGAACAAGACTTGCCATGATTAAACTGCTCCTCGAACCTGTCAACCTCCTGATCCTTGATGAGCCTACCAATCATTTGGATATGAAAACAAAAGACATCTTAAAGAGCGCTCTTCTCGATTTTGACGGAACTTTGATTCTGGTTTCACATGACCGTGATTTTCTTTCAGGATTGGTTACTAAAGTTTTTGAGTTCGGAAACAAACGGGTAAAA
>CAYHDA010000472.1:0-2522 GCA_964355145.1 uncultured Mariniphaga sp. | reverse complement strand
TGAGGTAAAGTGTGCCAGGTATCCGAGTATACCACCGGATTACATTGTTTGCAACTTTTTATCGTGGCACAACTTAAACTTTGGAAGCCATGAATAATATTAAATCTGAAGAAAGAAAGTATTTTCAAGAAATAAAATACAAGGCTGCCAAAACTTACCTTTCTCGTGGTTTATCTGTACTTCCAACACTAGCAGGGAAAAAACCATTTGAATCATGGGGGAAATTACAATCTGAAAAAATGCTTCAGGATGATGTAGAAAACTCTTTTAAAAACGATAAAATTGAAGGTATAGGGATTATTTGCGGTAGGGTATCAGGCGATTTATTAGTGCTTGATGTAGATTGTAAATATGATTTAACCGGATGTCTTTGGGTAAATCTATCTGCTACGATAAAAGAAAAGTACCCGGAATTGTGGGAGAAATTCGTAATAGTCCAAACTGTCAACAATGGATATCATATTTATTACAGATGTGAAGAAATTCAAGGCAATCAAAAATTGGCACAAAGACCCACCACGGAAGAGGAAAGAGAACTAACTTGCAAAGATGCGACAGGTGAAGGATCTACTGAAGAGGAGGCATTAAAAAAATCGAACAATGATAAACTCCGTGTGTTAATTGAAACTCGTGGTGAAGGCGGTTATGTTATTGCACCACCTTCCCCTGGATACAATATTATAAGTAGTTCCAAAACCGACAAAATACCTACAATCAGTAAAGAGGAAAGTGAAGGTCTCCTTGCTATTTGTAGGTCATTTGATGAAATGCCGCCGACAACACTGCCAGAGGAGTACAAAACCATAAACGAAAAAAAAGAATGGGACGGATTGTCTCCATTTGATGACTACAATCGCCGGGCAGATGTCGTTTCGTTACTTGAATCGAATGGGTGGACAAAGTTAAAACAGTCAGGGGATAGGATTCATTTAAAAAGACCAGGGAAAACTGACAGTCCAACCAGCGGAAACTTTCACATATCAAAGCGGTTGTTATATGTGTTTAGCTCCTCAACTTCCTTTAATTCCGGAGCTGCCTACAATCCGGTTCAGGTCTATACGATGTTGGAATGTAACAATGATTATTCAGAGGCTTCAAAACGGCTATATAATGCCGGATATGGAGACAGAAGACCTTCGGCGGAAAGAGTAACCATCAACAAAAAACCAACGGAAAAACAGCCAAAAATTGGTCTGTTGCCAATCGAAGGTCTGCCTTCGTTTGTTCAAGAATATATCACTACATGCGCTGATGTATATGGTTCTTCGCAAGACTATTGGGCGGCCGCTGCATTAATGGCCGTTGCATTAGCATTAGGTGCTAATTATAGACAGATTGGCAAGTATGATAATGCGCCCATTTTTTGGATGACCCTAATAGGCATTATTAGTAATGGCAAAACTCCTGTTATAACAACCACATTAAAGCCCTTTTACCAAAGAGATAAGGAGTCTCATTCTGAATGGAAGGAACTGTTTCAGAAATGGGAAGAAATTGAAAATATGACCGTGAAGCAAAGAAAAGAGCAGGCCTATTCAAAAACATTAGCCCCTGGCTGTAAACAAATGATCATTTCAGACTCTACCCCTGAGGGATTATTTAAGGCGCATAGTAGTAATCAAAGGGGATTAATGATAGTCAGAGACGAGTTAAAAGGTATGTTAGATGATTACGGGAGAAGGCCAAGCGGTGAGCAATCGAGCATGTTATCAACCTTTAACCAAGTTCCATGGCAGATAAATAGAAAGGGTGGGGGTTCTGAGTCAGTCCAAAGAATTGATATGCCGCATATTAATATATTTGGCGGTATGCAGCCAGATTTATTGTCATCATTGGCAGCCGACAACAGACTTGATAACGGTTTTCTTGCACGCCTTGCATTTGTTTGGCCAGATGATGAGCTAAGTCCATATTACTCAACTAAAACTGTTCCTGCACTGCTAATAAAAGAATGGCGAGATTATATAAATGAAATGATATCCCTGCCGCAGCAAATCAATATCCCTTTATCCAGAGATGCAGAGGAGATCTATATAGCCTGGTACAATTCAAACAGGGATAAAATTCGGAGCGAAGATTCCTTCCATTTACAGGGGGCCTACGGTAAGCTTGATATTATTTCGTTGAGGTTAGCTCTCGTTATCCATGGGATGGGCGATTTATACGGTGCACAAATCAGTGGACCTGAGATGCGATCAGCTTTAAATATTACGGAATACTTCCGAGGCACAGCTTTAAAAGTGCATCATAAACTTTTCGACAATCGCCCTGGATCAGTAAACAAAAAAGACGTTATCAAATATCTTGCAGGCGTTGAGGTTGACAGCAAAAAAATAAATTCACAAAATGACATTGCAGCCGTTACGGGAATAACGCAACAGTATGTACAAAAAATTTTAAATAAAAGTTGAGGTTGTAGGTTGTTATCCTTGTAAATGACTGAAATATATATAGTTATCCTACAACTAAGCTACAACTAAAAAATAAACACTGTTTTATAAAATTAAAGAGTATAAAATTCT
>CAYHDA010000471.1:0-2556 GCA_964355145.1 uncultured Mariniphaga sp. | reverse complement strand
GCTGAATGTCAGGCTGCTGTTAAAGCAATACAGCCTTTTCAACAAATCTCGGCGCTTGGGGAGATCTCATGGGATGATTTTCTGAAAGTTCAGGATAAGATTGAAAACGAAACGGTTCGTCGTCGGGCTCGGCATGTGGTAAGTGAGATTAAAAGAACCGAAGAGGCTGTTGACCAGCTCAAGGCCGGTAATCTGGTCAGATTTGGCGAGTTGATGAATGGATCACACGACTCATTGCGTGACGATTATGAAGTAACCGGTCTGGAATTAGATACGTTGGTCGCTGAAGGGCGCAAAATTGGCGGAGTGATTGGTACCCGAATGACCGGTGGCGGATTTGGCGGCTGCACAGTGAGTCTGGTAAAAGATGAAGCCGTTGACCACTTTATAAAGCAGGTTGGTGAAAATTACGAGCAGATAACCGGATTGAAACCCGTTTTTTATGTTGCTGAAATTGGAGATGGCGGAAAGAAACTATTTTAAATCAAACGATAATTTTATTCCTTAAACAATGACAAAAACTAATTCAAGTAACAAGTATTTGTTCCCCTTGATCGTAATGGCTTCCCTTTTCTTCTTATTTGGGTTTATTACGACGATGAACAATTCGACCATCGATTTTTTAAAGAACGCGTTCGGATTGGATGATGTTGAGAAACAGCTTCCGAACAGTTTTTTCTATGGAGCCTATATTCTTTCTGTTCCTGTTGGTCTTCTGCTGATGCGGATTGGCTATAAAAGCGGAGTATTGCTGGGACTCGCCTTAATCTCTCTGGGATTCTTTCTCTCCATTCCAGGCGTTGGAATGGGTTATTATGGCTTTTTAAGCGCGGTTTCAGTCTTTGCAATCGGCGTTGTTATATTACAGGTTGTTGCAGGTCCATACGTGAATGCGATGGGCAGTCCCGAGACAGCGGCGAGCCGGTTAACTCTGACCAATGCGTTAAACTCTGTGGCTACTGTTTTCGCCCCGATTTTTGTTTCTATCCTCTTGGTGACTCCAAAAATTGAAGCTGGAACAAAGCTCGAAAATTCGGTGATTCAAGAGATCGTAAAAGGTCCGTTCCTGATGATCGGAATTGTGACATTGGCTATTTTGGCTATTATGTTCTTTCTTAAACTACCTGAAATTAAAGAAGATGAGTCGGATGATAAGTCGGTAGTTAAAAATTATAAATCAAGTGCTTTTAAGTATACACATGTCTGGTTAGGCTCATTGGCGATCTTTTTTTATATGGGTATTGAAATTGGAATTCCAAGCTTTTTCAGTGATTATGTGAAGTATCTGGGACTCGAAAATATCAAGGCTACCGATACTCTTAAATTTTATTGGGGTGGGCTGATGGTTGGACGTATACTTGGCATATTTATGCTTCGCAAATATAAGGCGGGACAGATTCTTACAATCTGTGCTTTTGGTGGTGCCAGTTTATTGGCAGGCTCATTTATTTTTGGATCGGGAGCTCCTGCTTTAGGGATGTGGTTATTCCTGGGAACCGGACTCTTCCATTCCATAATGTGGCCGGTAATTTATAACCTTGCCCTGGAAGATTTAGGCCCTCACGCAAAAGTAGCATCAGGAGTAATTGCCACTTCGGTAATCGGCGCAGCTATTCTTACTCCAATAATGGGTGCTGTACAAACAGCTACGGGCTCAGTGATTATTGCAGTCAGCAGTATGTTTGTCTATTATGCCTACCTCGTATTTTTTGCCCAAAAAGGTTCGAAGATCAGATAGCACGATTTTTCTTTAAATCATTACAGAGCGCTATCCGGAATTCACGGATGGCGCTCTTTTTTTTACCTTCTTATTTCCTGATTTTATCGTCATTGTAATCAACTAAATATTTTTAATTTTGAAGTCTATGAAACTTCAGCAATACGATATAATCGGTGATGTACATGGCTATGCATCGCTTTTAAAGAAGCTCCTGAAAACAATGGGTTATATTAAAACCGATGGAATTTGGCAACACCCCGAACGTACAGCCATTTTTATTGGTGATTTTATTAATCGCGGACCCGAGATCAGGGAGACGATTCAGATCGTCAGACAAATGACAGAAGCCGGCCATGCCTTGACTATTTTGGGAAACCACGAGTATAGTGCCGTATTGTACCATATAAAAGATTCAAACGGAATGTTTCTTTCCCGACATATTGCCGGAAACAGAAACCAGATACAGAGTACGCTCACTGCATTTCAAGGCTATGTAGCGGAGTGGCGCGATCATTTAAAATGGTTTCGCACCTTGCCTTTTTTTATCGATCTGGGTAAAATAAGGATTGCCCATGCCTATTGGAATGATGATGACATCAATTATCTCAGAAGTTTTATTCCAAATGGGAGAATGAAAAAGAGCTTTTTAAGGGTGATACATGAAGAACAACATCCTGTAGCGGCAATTATTTATAGAACACTCAAGGGTTTGGAATACAGATGTCCTCAGGATTTGATTTTAAAATGTTCTAAAGGTTTGAGCAGGAAGGTGTTCAGGATGAATTGGTGGGAATCTCCCGAGAATAAAACCTTTCGTGAACTCTCCTTTGGAAATA
>CAYHDA010000470.1:0-2640 GCA_964355145.1 uncultured Mariniphaga sp. | reverse complement strand
AATCTTCGTGTTCCCTGATGATTTCCTTGCGACGCTGGTACGATCCCTCAGGATAATCGTAGTTCATGCCTATGAAGTCGCTGCTGAAAGGGCCGTGATTGTTGGTATCGGTTTTCCGGTTGGGGATCATGTCAAATTTGCCAAACCACTCCCTCCAGCCGGCATCAAAAACACGCGCCAGTAACTCAAAGTTTGCAGGGTTGTAATGATCCGGTTTTGGGAAAGGGGCCCGGTTATCAGGGTTGTTGCTCATGCACAACCGGAAACAGTAGGCCTGAATCTTATTATCTGATGAACAGTTTACAGCAATCTTTTCAGATGAAATGCCATACAATAAACCACTTTGGGGTTTGCCAGGAACATTATAAGGATCGATTTTATCCTTAAAATGATGTCCGTGCTGAAAATTAACTCCCTGAACACCGTTCCATGTTTCGTTATATTCCTGACAGGCTTCACGGCCAACCTTGTACGATATTCCGGCAGCGGCCATCAGGTCCCCCTCGTAGGTGGCATCAATAAACATTTTTCCTGAAAAGGTTTTTCCTGAAAGGGTTTTGAATGAAATGATCCTACCGTTTTCTTTTACCAGCCCATTGGTGCGATCGAGCCACTCATTGCGTAAAACAGTGATTTTATTTTCGGTAATGAAATCCTCAAAAACCTGCTCGGCAACATGTGGTTCGAAGATCCACATCGTCCGGTTTTCGCCATCCATTGCAACAGTTCCCTGTCCTTTATTCCCGTAATCGGAATGTTTCTGCCAGGTCCATGCTGTCGGATTGTTGTAATGCTGCCATACACGGTGGTAAAATTCACGTGACAAACCACCTATTGTTGATTTGTTTCCGGTATCGGTAAATCCCAGTCCTCCCGATGAAAGTCCACCCAGGTGAGTATCTGGTGAAACGAGCAGAACCGTTTTCCCTGTTTGGACGGTCTCAACTGCAGCCGTTACAGCCGCAGAGGTGCCGCCATAGATGATCACATCGGCTGAATGTTTATCCGGTTTGATTTTGGCAACCGCCGACCCGGCGTAAAACAGGAAGGCTGCCGTAAATAGTATCAGTAATTTTGATCTGATAAGGGATAGAGATTTATTCATAACACTTTGGATGAATTTATTTTGTAAAAAATAGCCTGAATTTTTAGTTCGGGGATTAGATCCTGAAATAATTTTAGAACAGCTTGTTTTAAATAATGAGTACTATTTATCCGCATAAATCAGCTCAATCCACCAGATCCGCGTTCCCATATTACTCCATCGTGTTAAAGAATCCTACGGAATTTTTTAACACGATCATCATTCTTGTGGCAATCGGTACACGAGACCCAATGGATATTTTTTTCAGATCGTTCATGATCAGATTATTTTAATATTATTGGTCAATCGTAAGTTTCTGAGGATTTCGTTCATTTCTGAAAAGGATCATAAATGCAAGTAAAAGCGCCATGGCAGAGGCCGAAGTAACAGCCCAGATGCTGTTCCATTTATAGGTGTGGATGGCACCTTTCGTCTCTGAGAAATGTTCAATCACAAGTCCGCTGATAAAATTGCCCACCAGAAGTCCCAATCCAAATGTCACAAAGAAGATAAACCCTTGAGCCTGGGCTTTCAGTTCCAGAGGTGCCTTTTGGTCAATGTATATTTGTCCGCCAAGATAAAAGAAACCAAAAATAAATCCGTGTACCAATATCCCTATCAGAAAGAAAGCAGGCATGTCGGTGGCTGACCCCATATAGAATGCAACGTATCTAATTAAAAGAGCGACTAGCCCGAATATCATGGTATTACGTAATCCAATTTTTTTGATGGATAAAGGAACTGTGAGCAGGAAAAGCATTTCGGCTAATTGCCCAAGGTTCATCGTAATTGAGATGTATTCAAATTTACGGTTAAGCAGGAATTCTGAACAATAGGACCAATACATCGAAAAAGGGATCATTGACAAAAACGAAAGGATGATAAAGACTGCGAAATTGTGATCTTTCATCAGCCGGACGGTCCGAAATCCCAGTGCATCTATAACCGAAGTTTTTTTGCCTTTTCCGGAAGGTGGAGTGGCAGGAAGATATAAATTAAAGATAACAGCTAAAAATCCGATTGCTGATGCAAAAAAGAAGGGAATATTGGTTCCGTCGAAACGGATGTTAAAACTTTTCATCATGATTATGCTAAAAACTCCGGAAACCACCCAACCCACTGATCCAAAAACACGTATTCGTGAAAATTGCTCGGGCTGGGTATGAGCCATTGCAATTGAACTGGTCAAACCCCAGGTAGGCATATAAAAAAGCATGGCCAGCAATAAAAAGAGAAACAACCAATCGGGATTGCTGGTCAGCCCCGCCAGCAATAACATTGCCGAACTAAACAGATTTAATGCTGCCAATACTTTTTGTCCGACGAAATAACGGTCAGCGACCATGCCGATAATCGGCGAGGCCATGCATCCGATCGCCATAGAACTCAGCACCAACGATTTTTGCACTCCTTCGACACCCATGTTGGTAAGATATGCAGCCAAAGGGACCCACCAGACAGCAAATATCATGTACTGAAAGAACATCATCAATGAAAGTTTCACCGGATTTGAAAATATATTTTTTTTTATCATTTTACGTTCAATTGCTTATACA
>CAYHDA010000469.1:0-2655 GCA_964355145.1 uncultured Mariniphaga sp. | reverse complement strand
GCACCTGTTCAAATCCGGCGGCTTTGCCTTCCAGATCAAATTCGAGAACTCCCCACGAACATGGTGCATTAGCTATTTTAATCATCTTCAGCAATTTATTGAATATTGTTAATTGAACATTATTTAAAACTTTCTCGACCACTCATCATTCCATCTCTCTATAACCACTTTGGTTTGAGTGTAAAACTCAACAGCGTGCGACGATTGGCCATGCAGATCACCAAAGAAGCTTTCTTTCCATCCGCTGAAAGGGAAGAATGCCATTGGGGCAGCCACTCCGATATTAACTCCAATATTCCCCGCCAGCGTATCGTGACGGAACTTGCGTGCTGCTGCACCACTGCGGGTAAAAATACAGGCTGAGTTTCCGTAACGGTTATTATTAATCAGGTCAATTGCTTCTTCTAAGGTATTAACATTGATCATACTCAGCACCGGGCCAAAAATCTCGGTTTTATAAACCTGACTTTCCGGATTAACACTTCCCAGAATTGTAGGTCCGATAAAATAACCATCTTCAAACCCGGTAACTTTCACATCACGCCCGTCAAGTAACAGTTCAGCTCCTTCATCAATCCCTGTCTGAATGAGTCTTTCTATCCTTTCTTTACTTTCCAAAGTAATCACCGGACCCATATCAACATCGGGAACCATACCGTTTCCTGTCTTTTTTGATTTAGCCAGATTAATGAGTTTGGCGGTAATTTTTTCGCCTGCCTCACCTACTGTTATCACTACAGAAGCCGCAAGGCACCTTTGACCGGCACACCCAAATGCACTGTCAACAATTATTTTCACAGTTGTTTCTTCATCAGCATCGGGCATCACAACAACTGCATTTTTTGCTCCTCCCTGTGCCTGTACCCTTTTGCCATTCAATGTACCTGTTTGATAAACATGCTTTGCCACAGGTGTCGAGCCGACAAAACTTATTGCAGGGATGAAAGGATGTTCCAGGATGGCATCAACAGTTTCTCTGCCACCGTGAACCATATTAAGCACCCCTTTGGGTAAGCCAATACTTTCGATCAATTCAAAAATACGGGTCATTGTCATGGGCACTTTCTCCGAAGGTTTTATGATATAGGTATTTCCACAGGCTATGGCATAGGGCATAAACCAGAAAGGGATCATAATCGGAAAATTAAACGGCGAAATGCAGGCACCAACACCCAATGGCTGGCGAATCACAAACTCGTCAACTCCATTGGCAATATCCTCTGAGAATACACTTTGCATCAGCGTAGGAATTCCACAGGCTACTTCAATGTTTTCAACCGCGCGGGTCATTTCGGCTTTCGATTCAGCAAACGTTTTACCACACTCTTTAGTACAAATTGCAGCTATTTCATCGGTGTGTGCTTCCAGCACCTGCTTCATTCTGAAAAGAAATTGAACACGTTGGGTGGCAGGAGTATTTCTCCACGACGGCCACGCCTCGCGGGCTGAACCTGCAGCATCCTGAACATCCCGGCTGCATCCGGCAGGAACTTTTACAATTGATTGCCCGGTGGCAGGATTGATTACATCGAATGAGGCATTATCATAGCTCTCAATCCATTGTCCATTAATATAATTTTTTAATATTGTTGGCATTTTAGAATATTTTAGTTTTTTAATTACTCTTACAATTTCCACTTTCAATTACATGGCTCCCGGTCTGTTTAGAAAGAAAACAGATCATAGATAGTACTTCTGTTTCTTTTTATTTTCAACATAGTCGGCACGGGCTTTTTTAACACTATCCATTTCAGAAACTTCGGCAATAGCTACTTCCCACCACGCATATCCGGGCACTCCTTTTGTAAGGCTGGTTTCGATAGTGATTACAGTCGTTTGTGTTTGTGCTTTTGCCTCTGCCAGAGCAGCTTTCAGTGATTTAATATCGTGCGCTTCGATCACATGAGCGCCCAGGCTTCGTGCATTTTGTGCAAAATCGACCGGGAGAATATCTCCGGTTAATAGTCCGGTTTCTTCATCACGATAACGATATTTTGTACCAAATCGCTGTGATCCAATCGACTGAGACAGTCCTCCTATGCTTGCAAATCCATTGTTATTCAACAATATGATGTTAAACTTAATCCCCTCCTGAATGGCCGTGACAATTTCACTGTTCATCATCAAATAATTTCCATCACCGATCATCACATAAATTTCACGATCGGGACAAGCCAATTTTGCACCAAGGCCGGCCGCCAGCTCATACCCCATTGTAGAATATCCATATTCGAGGTGAAATCCTTTGGGATCTCGGGTTCGCCAGAGTTTATGCAGATCGCCGGGTAAACTTCCTGCTGCACAAAGCACTACGTCGCGTGGTCCGGCAAAATCATTTACTGCTCCAACCACTTCTGCCTGATGAACAGGAAGATCTCCTGATACCTTGTAAAATTCGCTGACCTGTTCGTCCCATGTTTTACTAAATGTGGCAACCCGGGTACGATATTCTTCATTCACTGAATAGTCCCCCAGAGCTTCTGTCAGTTCTTCGAGGCATACCCTGGCATCGCAGGTCAGCGGTAAAGCACTGTGTTTCCAAGAATCAAAATCGGTAATGTTGATATTAATAAATTTTACATCCGGATTTTGGAAGGCAGTTTTAGAGGCGGTAGTGAAATCGCTGTAACGTGTACCGATACCAATTACCAGATC
>CAYHDA010000468.1:0-2660 GCA_964355145.1 uncultured Mariniphaga sp. | reverse complement strand
TTTTTTCAGAATAAAATTTTCGATCTGACAAAAGCTCAATATTTCGACATTGCTCGATAAAGTCATAATACGACTGCGTTTCTTTTCCACTAAACGCCTTTTCTATTTCCTTTATTTTGTTATCAAGAAAGATTATTGCCTTGCCGTCTTTCCCCTGTCTTGCGATGCGCCCGAATCGCTGAACAAAGTTCGCAAAGTGCTTGCCGGTCTGCATAAGACAAATAGACACATCCAGATTGACGCCAACCTCTATTTTGTTAGTGCCAAGTATCAAACCGGCATTGCCAAGCTCTTCCTTGAATTCAGATTTTGTATAATAACCTGATACTTCTGCGATAACCACATCATGAAATTGCTTTTCTATCTCTGGTCTTGCCATTCGGAGTTCCGTCATTCTATCAAATACAACTAATATTCTTTCTCCGTCTTTAATCCATTGTTTAACGGTTTTAGCATTCGAGATGAGATATTGAAGCGGAGTACTGCCTTTCAAAAATGTGACCTCTATTTGTCCATGAATTTTCCGGCGAGATGGAGCTGCCTTATCAGATATGGATTCTATAATCTCCGCAGGCTTAAAGCCTTGGGCATGTAACACTTCAAGTAATCCTTTTTCCGGCGTTGCCGAAGCAAAAACAAACTTTACCGGTTTTGCGATTAAAGCCTTCTTTACAGCAATCCATGAAATGATATTGGCAATCTGCTCTTCATCGTACAAATGATATTCATCAAAAACAAAGTAATCTACACGGGCAAATATTTCGCTTACCTCTTTTTGTCCCTTATGCCTGTAATAACCGCCAAAGAGGGCAAAATTGAGCAAATCAGGATTAGTGATAATGACTTCGTTATCTGTGATTATCTGGATAATTGCATTCCATCTTGCAGTACCCTTTGCATTAAGTTCATCCAGTTTCTTTCTATTAAGTTTACTAACCAGAATGTCTGGAAATATTTTAGCATATTCTCTTTCCATATCATCAATCAAGGCATTTGTAGGGGAAACAATGATACACCTGCGTTTGCTAAAAGAGCTGCCTGATATTTTGTGTTGGATTATAGGAAGCGGGAAGGCAAAACTCTTTCCTGTTCCGGTTGGTGCTGTTATTACAGTGAATTCAGGTAAATCATCATAGTTCAAAAGCACCTGCTGGATTTTGTGCAAACGGCGACTTTCAAACTGCTCATCCCCTGTATCCACAAACTGGGGCAATATTTTTAGAGAAACGCTATCCGTCATTAGAATATGCCGCCAAAAATCACACTAACCTGTTCTGTAGAAATGTTTTTCATCAGGATATAGTTTTCCAGTTTGTATTCAAAACAATAGGATTTAAGGGATTGGATAGTTGTCTGCAAATTGCCAAATACTGTTTTTAAAGTAAAAGCATTCAACCAGAGGTTACCATCAAATGTGTCATCTCTATAAATGATTGCCATACATTCTCTGCCAGTTCCTAAACGGATTGTAAAGGGTAAATCAAGGGTGAATGAGTCTTTACAGATCAGGCAGGTCGAAAATTCCCCATCCGGCCGAATACCCTGGACCTTGAAATAGTTTTTAAACAGATTTTTGCCGGATGACATAATTGCATCTAAATCCGGGAATCCATCCGTATTAAAAAGCGTATTTCTGGTATATATCCCTGTCATCTCATACCTGACAGGCTTTCCAACGCTAACATAATAATCAAGTCCTCTCAATTCCTCATAATAAGGCTTTCTTCGGAACTCCTCGTAAAAGTTCCTGTCTTTCCTAACCCTGTTAATTGCATAAGTTAAGGCAATATCGCCAATAAAATCGCTTGTTATGGCGCCGCCGGTGGTTACCCTGCAATAATTAAACATGGGCGAAAGAAGTTTAATTCTCAGGGGTACTATTTTCATTGCCACCCTCCGCTTTTGGTTCTTTTCCCTTTTGTGTCCCTTTCTGCTTCTTCCCAGTTCCAGATTCTTTAACCATTTTGATGTTTTTCAGATATCCATCAACGCTTGTTTTGGCCGAAGTATAAATCTCTTTAAGTGAAGGCTTATCCTTCTCTTTCCAGAGGCCATCAAGCCATTTTACAAGTTCATCGAGATTTTTTATCAGCCCTTCATCCGTGTAATGGTTTTTCATCTCGCTACAAATAAGAGTTTTTACAGATTCCAATGTCGGCGCATCTTTTTGTGTTATTCCATTCCATACCTTTGAAACAGTGTAGCTGTTAATCGGTTTCTCAAAATCGGCAAAACCTATGGCAATAAGGTGGTTTATCATATTATTGGCGTTTGTTGTTGTCTGCGCACCATAGCGGTGTTGGTTAAGAACACAGGAAAGAAGATGGATAAACAGTTCAGGGGTTATGTTATCCACTGTTATGAAATGCGGGAAAAGGGTTCCCGGCAATATATATTCTGTTGAATAGAGACTTTGCCGCATTTCACCAGTCGCTTCATCAATCATCGTCCCCGCTTCGCTTAAAGCATTGTGTTGCAGCTTCTCGGTTATATCTTTTACGTCTCTTAGCGAATATGCCCAGTCGTATATTGCCCTGCTTGTGAGCCCTGCCGTATCGCCAGATTTTGTGGATGTGTCTCCAAAAAGGGCAGAGTTTGGATTATTCAGCATCTCTGCGCCTTCAAACACATTGTAGCGAACTTTTTCATCTACAACCTTA
>CAYHDA010000467.1:0-2670 GCA_964355145.1 uncultured Mariniphaga sp. | reverse complement strand
AGCAATGAGATTTTTTATTTCAAGGGCTTTTTGGTTGATGTAATCGAGGTCTTCGCCGAATATTTTAATGGCAATATCTGAACGTACACCTGTAATTAATTCATTGAAACGCATCTCTATCGGTTGTGTGAATTCATATTCCACACCCGGAATTATTGAAAGTGCTGCTTTGAATTTATCCGCAAGAGCTTCTTTGTTAGTAGCCGAAGTCCAAACGTCTTTAGGTTTAAGCTTAATTATCATATCAATTTCTTCCATCGACATGGGGTCAGTGGGCACTTCAGCAGCACCAATACGGGAAACAATCTGTTTCACTTCGTCAGGAAATTTTTCAATCAAAATATTTTCCATCTTAGTAGTCATCTCCACAGTTTTAGACAGCGAAGTTCCTGTTTTTAACACTGGTTGTATTACAAAATCCCCTTCATCGAGAGTTGGTACAAATTCGCCTCCGATGCGGGTAAACATTAATCCGGTAAGCAGCAGCGAAATAATGGCTGCTCCAAGCACTATGCGCTTATGACTGCACGACCATTTGATTGCCGGATAGTAGGATTGGTTTATCTTGTCCATAATCCAATCGGAAATGTTTCGTTCACTGGATTTGGCTGGTTTTAGAAAGAGTGACGAAGCAACAGGCAACCATGTAAGACCTAATATCATAGCGCCTAATATGGCAATAGAAAATGACAATGCCATTGGGCGAAACATTTTGCCTTCAACACCGCTTAACGACAAAATAGGGATAAAAACGATAAGAATTATAACCTGTCCGAAAATGGCTGATTTCATCATTTTTGATGCGCCGGAAATAGAAATCTTATCCATCATCGTTTGGCGTTCATTACCTTGGCTTGACAAAATTTCATTTTTTTGCAGAGCCATTTTAATGGCAATAAACTCAACAATGATTACCGCCCCATCGATGATAATCCCAAAATCGAGTGCTCCAAGACTCATTAGGTTGGCATCAATACCAAAAATAAACATCATGCCAATGGTAAACAACAGTGCAAGGGGTATCATAGATGCAATAACCAATGCCGAGCGAAAGTTTCCCAAAAGCAAAATAACGATAAAAAATACGATGATTGCGCCAAGAATAAGGTTTTCAACTACAGTGAATGAAGTTTTGGAGATAAGTTCGCTCCTTTCAAGGATAGGATTGATAAAGACGCCTTCCGGTAAATTTTTCTGAATTTCAGCTACTCTGGTTTTTACTTCATTAATTACAACTTTTGAATTTGCATTTTTTAACATCATGATCTGACCAAGCACTGTCTCACCCTTTCCATTGGCTGTTATTGCACCAAAACGGTTAGCAAAGCCGAATTTAACGTTTGCCAAATCTTTTATAAGGATTGGCCTGCCCGCATTATTCTTTACTACAATGTTCTCAATATCTTCCAATGACCGGGCCTGTCCATCGCCCCTTATAAAATAACTTTGATTTGTTTTTTCAATATAGGAACCTCCGGAAATGCCATTGTTGTTTTTAAGCGCATCAAAAATATCCATTAAGCTAATACCGAGACTTCTAATCCTTGCAGGAATCACAGAAACCTCATATTGCTTTAAATATCCGCCCCAACTATTTATTTCAACTACTCCATTTATCCCCGATAATCTTCTCTTTATAATCCAGTCCTGAATTGTCCTTAAATCCATAGGGGTATATTTCTCTCTGAATTCAGGTTTTACATCAACAATGTACTGATATATTTCGCCTAAACCTGTGGTAATTGGTCCCATTTCGGGAGAGCCATAAGCTTCTGGAATATTAGCCGAGGCTTTTTTAATTTTTTCAGCTATTAATTGACGGGGTAAGTAGGTTCCTATTTTTTCGGCAAAAACTACTGTAACTACAGAAATGCCAAATTTCGAAATGGAACGGATTTCCTTAACGGCTGGAAGATTGGCCATTTCCATTTCAACTGGCATTGTAATAAATTGTTCGATTTCCTGAGTTGATAAATTTCCTGAAGTGGTGATTACCTGAATCTGATTATTTGTAATATCGGGCACCGCACCCACGGGTATATTTAAAACAGCATACATTCCAAAGGCTGCAATGGTAAGCGTAAACAGAATAACGATCAGTTTATTCTTTACGCTAAAATCAATTATTCTTTCTAACATGCAATTCGATTTTTATTGCCAGATGTAATTATGTGCTCGTAATTTATTTTCGTGCATAGCCTGACTATTGCAAATATGTCTGTATAGTCAGCTTGTGTATAACATTTCAACAAACCACCACTTGCGTTTATGCAGAAAATTTGATCAAAAAACGCAGCCGGTAATGTTTATAGAAGCCCGATTTACAATTAAAGATAATGATAAAATAAATAGGATTAATCAGTTATCCGGGTTAATTTGTTGGGCATGAATTATTTGGAATGATTCTAATGGTCTGAAAAACAGGAAGTATGAAGAGGGTAGGGTTCGGCGCAGGTATTTTAAGAATATGCGTTGGCTCGACTTCACTCAGCAACCTTTTGGGAGGAGCGGGAAAAAAAAGACCATCATCTTTAAGTCAGTAGGGCCGATGGTTTGAGTCCATTTGTTATTATAGAAAATCAGATAGTTGCAGCTGGAAAAGTTGTGACTCTTTTTTATTTGCATACAATTTAAGAGCGTTCATTTGACAGGTTCCTTCTAAACTTTTAT
>CAYHDA010000466.1:0-2671 GCA_964355145.1 uncultured Mariniphaga sp. | reverse complement strand
CCAACCGCTTGAAAAACAGAAAAAATCAGATATTACAAAGGACCGCGTGTTGTACACTGTCGGATACGCGCATCTGGATACAGAATGGCTTTGGGATTATCCTACTACAATCAACGAGTACATCAAAAATACGATGGTTGAGAATTTCTTATTATTCGACAAGTATCCTGATTATGTTTTTAATTTCACCGGGTCACGTCGTTATAATATGATGAAAGAGTATTATCCGGTGATGTACGAAAAAGTCAAAGATTACATCAGACAGGGAAGATGGCATGTCTCCGGATCTTCAGTTGATGAAGGTGAAGTAAATGTATCCTCTTCAGAGTCCCTGATCCGTCAGGTTTTATATGGAAATGATTTTTTTCAGAAAGAATTTGGTGTGGTTAGTCAGGATTATATGCTGCCGGATTGTTTTGGTTTTATTGCCAACACACCGTCTATCTGGCATCATTGCGGACTTCTGGGTTTTTCGACTCAAAAGTTAACCTGGAATGCAGCTGTCGATCTCCCATTTAATATTGGTGTTTGGAATGGTCCCGACGGAAAAGGAATTATTGCAGCACTAAATGCTACTGAATATGGAGGCTCAGTCACAAAACGGCTCGATCAGGACAGCTTATGGAGTGCGCGTCTTGACGATAATTATAAAAAGTATGGGTTCGCTTTCGATTACCGGTATTATGGAGTTGGAGACATGGGTGGTGCGCCGCGGGAAAATGATGTCCGGCATGCAGTAGGAAGTCTGAATCATACTGACAGTAAATTTAAAGTCGTTTTATCTTCTTCAGACCAGATCTATAAAGAGATTACACCCGAACTGCGGAAAAAACTGCCTGTCTATTCAGGTGATTTATTGCTGATCGAACATAGTGCAGGTTCACTGACCTCTCAGTCGTTTATGAAACGAATGAACCGGAAGAATGAAATGCTGGCTCAATCGGCAGAGCAGCTCTCGTCGGAGGGGACATTACTGACGGGGTCAGAATATCCAATGAAAAAATTGAACAACGCCTGGGACCTGGTTCTGGGAAGTCAGTTTCATGATATTCTTCCCGGAACGTCCATTCCTATCGCCTATAATTATGCATGGAACGATGAGTTCATCGCTGCCAACGGATTTTTGGAATCAATCAAAAGCGGTCTCAATAATGTCTCCTTGCAGCTCAATACTCAAGTAACAGGAAGAGCAATTGGTGTTTACAATCCGGTAGCAATGACTAGAGAAGATGTTGTTGCCGCTGAAATTGATTATGCCGTCATGCCCGAAAATATAAAAGTAGTCGCTCCAAATGGGAAAGAAGTTCCCTCACAGATCCTGTCCAAAAATGGAAATAAGCTAAAGTTTATTTTCGTAGCTCAGGTTCCTTCTCTTGGAATGTCGGTATTCGATGTTCAGGAAACAAGGAGTGCACACGCAACAGATTCCAGACTCAAAGTGACACCAAATTCAATTGAAAACCTGTTTTACAAAGTGATAGTTGGTAATAATGGAGATGTCACAAGTATTTTTGATAAAACACTGAAAAAGGAGTTATTATTAAAACCGGCCCGTCTGGAGTTTCTTCACGAAAAACCGGGTTACTGGTCAGCATGGAATATGGATTGGAATGATCGTAAAAATCCTCCGGTTGACTACCTCGATGGCGATGCCTCGATAAAAATAATTGAACAGGGTCCGGTTCGTATTGCTCTTGAGGTGACACGTAAAAAACGGAATTCTGAAATTAACCAGATTATTAGCCTCTCAGCCGGCAATGCCGGTAAACGGCTTGAATTTACAAACAAAATCGACTGGCAGTCAACAGGAGTCTGTCTAAAAGCGGCTTTCCCTCTAGTGGCGGAGAACGAAAATGCAACCTACAATATAGGTGTTGGAACAATACAACGTAATACTAACCATTCGAAAAAGTTTGAAGTGCCATCAAAACAATGGCTTGATCTTACAGATAAATCCGGAAAATTTGGTGTTTCAATACTGGAGGATTGTAAGTTTGGCTCCGACAAACCTGACAATAACACGTTGCGCCTTACCTTACTTTATACCCCTGAGGCACACCATGATTTTGGGCACCAAAGTTCGCAGGATTGGGGGATTCATGATGTAAAATATGGAATTTACAGTCATAAAGGAAATTGGTCAGAAAGTGAAACCCCTTGGCAGGCTGAATTTTTGAACAAACCATTGATTGCCTTCGAAGCTCCAAAACATAAAGGTAAACTCACAAAAAGTGCTTCTTTTTTAGATTTTAGTGCACCGAAAGTTGGACTGATGGCTTTCAAAAAGGCCGAGAACAGTGATTATATCATCATTCGTGTCAACGAATTATTTGGAAAAGACCAAAAAGGATTAAGTGCGAAATTTCATGCGAAAATTGAAGATGCCTATGAGGTGAACGGACAAGAGCAAAAAATCGGGTCAGCAGATTTCTCTGCCGAAATGCTCAAATTCGATATTTCACACTATACGATTCGGAGTTTCGCTGTTAAGTTTGCTTCGGAAATTCAAGAAAAGAGTAAGCAAATCCAACTTGATTTGCCTTATAATCACGATGTAGTAAGTTTTGACAGGAACAGGGCGGATGGAGACTTTGAGAATAGAGAAAGTTACCCTGCAGAACTATTTCCCCGGCAAATTGTCAGTGAAGGAATTCATTTTAATATGGGCGGG
>CAYHDA010000465.1:0-2674 GCA_964355145.1 uncultured Mariniphaga sp. | reverse complement strand
CCGTAACCCCTTTAAAACCCTGTGTACCTTTCGTAACCAGTTACAAGTAAAAAAAGTTACAAGTTACCCGTAACTTCGTAACCCGTAACTCCTTTGTTAATACAATTCAGATTAAGATGGAATAATCTCCACAATTCGCTTGTTTGCGTTTAAACTATTTGACATTAATTTAGTCAAAAGAGGTCAGTAGTTTTATTTAAACCAAGCGAATATAATAAAGTAATCTAATGGTATTTCAAATAAAAAATTCAATCAGAACTCCTGGTACAATTCTTCTGATTGTTATTGTAATTGGGATCATCCTTTATCCCAAGATTAAACCCATGTTTAAAACGGATTCCGGTTCAAAAATTGGTTCGCCTGCAGGTGCAAAGGGGATGCGCGGGGGAGGTTAATCTTTGTTTGCGAGTGGCTATGTAATTGTCCCAACCCAAATGAATGAGCTTATTTATAGCACTGGCTCCTTGATTCCGGATGAGGAGGTGGAACTCTCGTTCGAAGCAGCGGGCAAAGTAGTGGGCATCTTTTTCAAGGAAGGCACCAGGGTAAAAAAGGGCGAATTACTTGCCAAGATAAACGACAGGCCGTTACAGGCGCAATTATTAAAACTGCAGGCTCAGCGAAAGCTCTCCGAAGAACGTGAGTTTCGCCAACGACAGTTACTCGACCGCGATGCCATTAGCCGTGAGAGTTACGACCAGGTTGCCACCGAGCTTCAATCGCTCGAAGCCGATATAATGCTGATAGTTGCACGTATTTCCGAAACTGAGTTAAGAGCCCCTTTCGATGGTATTGTTGGATTGCGTATGGTAAGTGAAGGGGCATTTGCTACCACTCAAACCAAAATAGTACAACTTGTAAAAATCAGTCCGTTAAAAATTGAATTTTCTATTCCGGAACGGTATGCCGGTGAAGTTACGCCCGGATATCCTATCACCTTTGTTATTGACGGGGTTCAGAAATCTTTTACGGCCGAGGTTTACGCGGTAGCTCCCAAAGTGGATATAAATACCCGAACCATTGTTGCCAGAGCCTATTATCCCAATAAAAATGAGGAGTTGAAACCAGGGCGTTTTGCCAGTGTCAGGGCGCTTTTATCAAAAATTGACAATACCATTTCAGTACCAACCGAAGCCGTCATCCCCGAAATGGAAGGCGAAAAGGTATTCATTATTAAAAATGGCAAGGCGAAAGAAGTGAAGGTTACGTTAGGACTTCGGACCGAATCGCATGTTCAGATTCAAAAGGGATTGAATTTTGGGGATACTCTGCTTACTACTGCAATTTTGCAATTGCGTCAAGGGATACCCGTTCAGCTCGATACGCTGGTTACAAACAAATCCATCGTAAACAACATTCAATGAGTTTAGCATCGACAAGTATAAAGAGGCCTGTTCTTTCCACCGTATTTTCGCTGGTAATCCTTTTATTTGGAGCAATCGGATTAACCTATCTGGGAGTCAGGGAGTTTCCAAGTGTAGACCCGCCTATTATTTCGGTCGACACCTCTTATCCGGGGGCCAACTCCGATGTAATTGAGACACAGATCACCGAACCTTTGGAACAATCCATTAACGGTATTCCGGGTATCCGCACCCTGACCAGCCGAAGCAGCCAGGGGCGCAGCAGTATCACCGTCGAGTTCGAACTATCGGTCGATATGGAAACCGCGGCCAACGATGTACGCGACAAAGTATCACAGGCACAACGGATGCTTCCGCGCGACTGCGACCCGCCCACCGTATCGAAAGCCGATGCCGATGCAAGTCCTATTATGATGATTGCAGTGAAAAGCCCGCAGCGATCGTTGCTTGAACTTTCGGAAATTGCATTACTCACGTTTAAAGAGCAGCTTCAAACCATTTCGGGTGTTAGCGCCGTAATGATCTGGGGAGAAAAACGTTATGCGATGCGAATCTGGCTCGACCCTGCGAAACTTGCCGGATATCAAATGACGCCTCTTGATGTAAGAAATGCTATACTTCGCGAAAACGTAGAGCTTCCGGCAGGCAGCATCGAAGGAACAACCACAGAACTTACGATACGTGCCTTGGGACTTATGACCACGCCCCAGGAATTCAACAGTCTTATTTTACGCCAGACCGGTGATCAGATTGTCAGGGTAAGTGATATTGGCCGTGCCGAACTTGGCCCTGAAGATTTACGTGGTATCATGAAATTGAATGGCATACCCATGGTTGCAACGATACTTATTCCGCAACCTGGCGCCAACCATATCGAAATTGTAGATGAGGTATATAAAAGACTCAAATATATTGAGAAAGATCTTCCGGATGATGTGAAATACGAAATTGGTTTCGACAATACAACCTATATCCGGTCATCGATTGATGAAGTGCAGAGTACCATCTACATCGCTTTCTTTCTTGTGGTTGTCATTATTTTTGCTTTTCTGCGCGACTGGCGCACCACGATCATACCAATTCTGGTTATTCCTGTTTCATTGATCGGTTCATTTTTCATCATGTATATTTCAGACTTTACCATCAACGTGCTCACGCTTCTGGCCATCGTGCTTTCGATTGGATTGGTAGTTGATGATGCCATTGTGATGATGGAAAACATCTATGTGAAAATTGAACAAGGGATGACACCGCTCGAAGCAGGTTTTAAAGGATCGAATGAAATATTTTTTGCCATCGTTTCAACAACC
>CAYHDA010000464.1:0-2679 GCA_964355145.1 uncultured Mariniphaga sp. | reverse complement strand
CGCCGCCGCCACGATTGTAGCCGCCGCCACCGCCACCGCCACGGTTGAAACCGCCGCCACCACCGCTACCACCACGGTTGAAACCGCCGCCACCGCCGCTACCACCTGGACGTCTTGTACCATCTTTTGGTTTTTCAATTGATTCGTTCACAACGATTGTGCGCCCGTCAACCTCTGCACCATTAAGTTCCTCAATAGCCTTTTTGGCTTCTTCGTCATTCGGCATTTCAATAAAACCGAATCCTTTGCTCCTTCCGGAAAATTTGTCTGTAATGATTCTTGCTGAAGCTACTTCGCCGTACTCTTCAAAAAATCCTTTTAATTCTGCCTCTTCTAAGCTAAATGGCAGACTTCCTACGAAAATGTTCATAATTTAAGTAACTAAATTTAAATGGTAAATAATCCGATGTAAAAATAGTCATTATTAATTGCAAAAAGCAATTATCAAATTTATTTTAAAATATTTTTATGATGTTGAATATTAGTAGCATACGAGTAATTTCAGACTTGAAAATAGCTTATGTTATCCTGATTATCTGCTCATTTTGTCATTTATTCAGTAAATTGAAAGTCAGTTTAATGCAACTTTTGAGTCTTCTTTTATGAGTTTTGACCAAATATAAATCTGATTGAATTTTCGTCTTGTTGCAAAAGTTTTTTTCATGTAAGTTTGTAACCTTAAAATAGAATAAAGAATGTTTGAAAATCTTACGGATAAGCTTGAGAAATCGTTCAAACTGCTTAAAGGGCAGGGGAAGATTACCGAAATTAATGTTGCAGAAACGTTAAAAGAAGTTCGCAGGGCTTTGCTTGATGCGGATGTCAATTATAAAATTGCCAAGGATTTCACTTCCAAAGTGAAGGATAAAGCTTTAGGACTTGAAGTGCTTAAAGCACTTAATCCAGGGCAGGTAATGGTGAAAATTGTTCATGATGAGCTTATCGAGCTCATGGGCGGACAAACAGTTGATGTCAACCTGAAAGGATCACCGGCAATTATTTTAATGTCAGGACTTCAGGGATCGGGAAAAACAACCTTTTCAGGGAAATTGGCTAATCGCTTAAAAACCAAATCGGGTAAGCGGCCTTTATTGGTAGCCTGCGACGTTTACAGGCCTGCAGCAATCGAACAGTTAAAGATTGTAGGAGCTGCGATTGATGTGGCAGTTTATACCGAAGAGGGGAGCAAAGATCCGGTACGTATTGCAAAAGAGGCTGTAAAATATGCCAAATTGCACGGAAATGATGTAGTCATCATCGATACAGCCGGGCGCCTTGCTATCGACGAACAGATGATGAAAGAGATTGAAGCCATTAAATCAGCTGTTAATCCCGGGGAAATTCTATTTGTTGTTGATGCCATGACCGGTCAGGATGCTGTCAATACCGCAAAGGAGTTCAATGACAGGTTGAATTTCGACGGAGTGGTGCTTACCAAACTTGACGGAGATACACGTGGTGGTGCCGCATTGTCAATTCGTTCGGTGGTCACCAAACCAATTAAATTTGTTGGTACAGGCGAAAAGATGGATGCGATCGACGCTTTCTATCCGAACCGTATGGCCGACAGGATTCTGGGAATGGGTGATATCGTTTCACTTGTCGAACGTGCTCACGAACAATTTGACGAGGAGGAGGCCCGGAAATTACAGAAAAGACTGGCTAAGGATCAATTCAACTTTGATGATTTTCTGAAACAGATTCAGCAAATCAAGAAGATGGGTAATTTAAAAGACCTCGCAAGCATGATTCCAGGTATGGGAAAAGCGATGAAAGATATTGATATTGATGATGATGCCTTTAAACATATTGAGGCAATCATACATTCAATGACTGCAAAAGAGAGAGCCGATGCCAGTATTATTGATGGCTCGCGCAGAAAACGAATTTCAAACGGCTCAGGAACGTCAATCCAGGAAGTCAACCGCCTGCTAAAGCAATTTGCCGATACAAGGAAAATGATGAAAATGGTTTCTCAGGGCAGTAATATGCGTAATGCGCTGGCACAACCCAAAGGGCGTAATCGTTAGATTTCCGGTGATAGGATGAAAATCCAAGTTGTCCAAACTATAATGCCTGACTTGTAATTGTTGCTAATTTTGAATTAAATAAAGGATAATGGTGCTTATCGACGGAAAAAAAACTTCCGAAATATTACAGTCAGAAATTGCTGACGAAGTTGTTAAAATCAAGAACAACGGGGGAAAAATACCTCACCTCGCTGCTGTCCTGGTAGGACACGACGGTGGAAGCGAAACTTATGTGGCAGCTAAAGTTAAAGCCTGCGAACGCGTAGGTTTTAAATCATCATTGATCAGATTTGAAGAAAATATCTCAGAAGCCGAACTTCTTGATTGTATTGCACAGTTGAATGCCGACGACGACCTTGATGGTTTCATCGTTCAGCTTCCTTTGCCGAAGCATATTTCGGAGGATAAAATTATCGAGGCAATCAATCCTCATAAAGATGTAGATGGGTTTCATGCTGTAAATGTTGGCCGGATGGTGGCCGGAATGCCCGCTTTTATTTCCGCTACTCCTTTCGGAATTATGGAACTTATCAAGCGGTATAAAATCGAGACTTCAGGGAAAAATTGTGTAGTAATCGGACGCAGTAATATTGTTGGCAGACCGATAAGTATCCTGCTTTCCCAAAAGGGAATTGATTGCACAGTGACA
>CAYHDA010000463.1:0-2714 GCA_964355145.1 uncultured Mariniphaga sp. | reverse complement strand
GATAAGTATGAAGCCCGATAAAGTTCATGCGCATTTTTGCTGTCTGACTAACTAATGACAGCCATTCGTCCTTCGTCCACCAATCCGGTCCTTCCGGGAAATCATGGAAAGGCTGAAGGCCGCGCAACTCAAACAAAGGTTTCTGCCTCTCATCGAGCTCAGGCAGCTTGAACGCAATCTTTCCATCAGGGATCACATCGCCGTGAATATAGAACCTGACACCTAACTTTTCAGCAAAAGCATAAACGCCATACAATACTGCCACATCTGATCCACCTGAAATGGTCAGCATTTCACCTTCTGTCTTCAGACGATACTCTTGTTCCCCCAACCCTTGGTCGGTTTTGAGCACGATAGATGACTTCGAAGACAAGGATGATGAGATTGAAAGCAATTCTCCGGTAGTGAGATAAACGTATCTGCGCACTTCTTTGGCTGCCAGATAGATATTGGCGGATGCATTCTGAGGACAAACAATGGAGACATGCGATTTTGCCGATTGCCCGGCTAAGCCGAAACTGGTGGATAAGATTAAAGCAAAAAGAGAGATCAATATTTTCATTCGAGAAATTTATTTATTTTTTGTCTTAAATCAGTATCTCATCAACCCTCAAATTTCCGACATTTTTTAAAAGCGACTAGACATAATTGGTTTAGATGATCCGAAAAGCAGTCTCATTCCCCTTAGTGAAATCATTTCATAAAGGTGTCAGAAATAATTTGGTATTCTTTATCCATTCAAAAACTACAATTTTTTACATATATTATTTGAAGATAGAATTTAATTGGTTTAGCGTTGAACAGTTCTGATAGAATATTTATATGAAAATCTTAAAAGACGAACAAATTTTCATCAATAATATTATTGTAATCTATGGTGATATTCATCTTTTCGCAAATTGCTTTCCTCACAAGCTTAGACGTTTCGATTGCTTCAAGAACTTTTTCGTGAGTTAAAAATATTAGTTCATTGGGATACCTAATTTCAACTGCATAATTTTGCAGCTTTACAATCCGTTCAAAGTACACATTAATTGAAATATCTTTTGTGTGAATCAACTCAAGCAAATATATCAAGTCGTGAGTTAACTTAAAACTGATACCCCAATAAATGAGGTAGGCTTTTAAACATTTCTCAACTGATTGTTGGCAATGAAAAGTGATAGTGTCCTTAAATTCAGGTATATGAAGATAGGTAACTATGGCTGTCCCCAAATCATGGTCAGCTTTTATTATCCATTCAGCAATCTCATTTTGCTTTTCGTTCATAAAGCGTCTTGCCCTTAGTGATTGCGTGATATATAAAGGTGTATTTTTTACTTAATGATTCTCTAATCTCATTATTTGTAAATACGATTATATCCATAGGAATCATTGAACCAAATAGCATTTTACGAATTTGTACAGATCTGTCTGGACGAGGTTCGTCAGAATCCTTAATGATAAGTAAGTCTAAATCACTATCTTCATTTGGAATCCCATAAGCATAGGAACCAAATAAAATTATTTTATCAGGATCATAGAATCCAGCAATTTTATTAACTATTTCATTTATTTTATCAATTCCAATCATTCCAAAAAATACATTTAAGTGCAAAGTACGCCTTTTTTACTGATATCACAATATGTTGATTTTAAATTATAAGTTCATTCTATAAATATAGCTTCCTGCCCCAACTTTCCAGAAAAATTTCCCGTCTGTCGATTTTGAAACTGCGATTTTTATACCGTTTTCGGTGATTGAACTTTCTTTATTTGTTGGCAGATAGATTGTTGCAGAAGTATTTACCGGAATCTCTACCTTCATCTCCAGACGATTATTCTCTTTTTTCCATTCACTTCTGATCAGACCGTATGGTGAATGATAACTCGATTTTACCCAGGTGATATCTCCAACAATTTCGGGCCGAATGACGATATTTTTGAAAGCAACACTTTTCTCCTCTTGTTTGATTCCTCCTAATCCTGTGTAGAACCACTCCATGATGTGTCCCAGCATCAAGTGGTTATTCGAAACTTCCTCCAGTGCCGGCCAGGATTCGGTCAGCGCGGTGGCCCCTTTTTTGAGCTGAAAACCATAACCGGGCACATCATTCCTGAAGTTCATGTCAAACAGCAATTGTGATCCGCCCCCCTCTTCAAGCGCTTTAACCAAAAAGTGAAATCCGATATCTCCCGCAGTAAGCGATTTTCCCGATTTTGTGATCGAATCAACCAGATTATTAAAAACAGGTATTCTCTCTTTTTCATCCACCAATCCGACGACCAATGGCATCGACATTGCTGTTTGACTACCTGTGGAGTAAACTTTCGTCGCACTATTAAAGAATTTCGCGTTAAAAGCACGTTTTACCTCGCTGGCCAGAACCGACATTTTTATAGCATCTTCCTTATGATCTGTGAGTTCCATCATTTTTGAAAGTAATACAATGTCGTAATACCAGATTGCGGTCGCCGTTAGTGCCTTGGGTGTGAGCTGTGCCTCTCCGGGCGAATTTGGTCCATAATCAAACCAGTCGCCTAGTCCATACGAAAGGATGTAATTATCGGCCTTGGTTCCAAGATAGCCGACATACCTTTTCATCATTGGCAAAGCATCCTCAATAACCGATTTGTCTCCATACCATTGCCAAACCATCCATGGAAGGATCACCCCCGCGCTTCCCCATTCGGGAGAATCACGGAAACCACCTTGGAAAGGAACATATTCAGGA
>CAYHDA010000462.1:0-2717 GCA_964355145.1 uncultured Mariniphaga sp. | reverse complement strand
CTAATGTGCAAATGTGCCAATATGCTAATGTCCTAATAGCCTAATAGCCTACAGCCTAAAAGCCTAATGTCCTAATATCCTAATAATCCACTTCCACTCATAATTCATAATTCGTAATTCTCAATTCGTTCCGCCGGCTGGCGGACGTAATCAACCCATCAACCCATCAACTTATCGACGCTCCAGCCAAGTGTAAAATAATTAAGCTATTGATCAATTGCACATAATTAATGTTGTAATTTGCTATTTTTTATACCGTTCATATATAGTGCAATAACCTGTATTAAAAGGTTTATATTTTAAATAAAAGACAATATTGTATTTTATTTTAAACAATATAATATTACTGTTGTTATATCCTTATTGTAAAATAATGATCAACCAAGTATATGAATAAGCTGTTCTCAAAAATATTCGTTTTTTTCGTGCTTTTAATGCCTGCACTGGTGAAGGCACAACCTGCAACTTCCAGGCCTATTATTAATTATAAATTCGCATTTTCGTATGGATGGGGTGGAATTACCATTCCGGGTATTGATAGAACTTATGGAGGACCGGCCAACTTATACCACCCCCTCGATATTGGCAAATTTGATACCGATGGGGGTGTTGGGAGTGCTGCTATGGCTGCTGTTGACAAGTTAATAATAAAGCCTCTTAAGCCAGCCTCAATCGGAGGTGGCGAGCTCGAGATTTATGGGAATACCAACACGGCTTATCCATCAACGCTTGAAAGCATGAACCCATTTACAAAGGTGCGTTTTCTAAGCACTCAAATTGCCATTGATAAGGATGGAGTATTGCTTTTAGGTGGTTTTGCAAGAATTTTCGATGAAAAGGTATGGAAAACAAATTCTATAAAACAGGTAAGTACGAAACAACGAAGAGTACCACTTACCAACGAAATAACTGAAACCGATGTATTTGGGGATACAAAAATCATCAAAGTCTCAACTGAAGCTTTATCGATAGACCGAAGCATTCCTAAATCCATGATCCAGAAGCAAGCAACCGACAAAATTCCTGCAATCAATGAGGTCAAGGGAATTGCCTATGATCCCCGCAGTAATCACCAGGATCATTTCTTTTATTCCACAAGTGAAAAAGGAAAAAATAGAATAGGAGTATATTTTTTTGCTAATCAGGAAAATATCATCCTTAATCCAAATGCGGTGGCTGGTACCAACGAAAATGTTGCCGGAAGGATGGTGGTTGATCAGGATGGTGATTTGTATATCGCAGATGCAGAACAGCATGTAATTGTGAAATTTAAGATGTCCGGTAATGCCAAAGAGATTTTGAATTTTGAGCTCCTGGGTGGCCGGATAGGTGATGCAGATTACGAAAATGATTTCGACGGAGCGGATGCGAGATTTAATACGCCTTCAGGAATTGCCGTTGATAAAGATGAAAATGTATATGTATCAGATGCCGGAAACAATTGCATCCGGAAGATCGATCAGGGTTTATTGGGAGGTGTAAGTACATTTGCCGGAAGTAAAACTGGTGAAAGCGGATCCTGGTCGCGATTAACTAAGGACGGAACTGAAGCTCTTTTTAATAATCCGATGGGCATTGCCTACGATTATAAAAACAAACTGCTTTATGTGGCTGATAATGGGAACAACATTGTTCGTGCAATAGATATGGATAAAAAAGTTGAGTCAATGACCGGTAATCCTGCAAAATTGGTCGGGACCGATTTTGTGAGTCCAACAGATATCGCTGTTGAACCGGGTGGATTAGGTTTTTATGTTGCCGCCGGGAAAATTGTACAGTATGTGAATACATTTGATGGCGGGTGTCGTATCGAGGCCCAGTACAGGGAAATTCCGGATCCAATGTTTACGGCTTCGGCTGTTGCTGGTATTGCCATTCTCCCTCCCGGACTATTTATGAAAGCAGATGGAGCTATTACCGGTGTTCCTCTGTTGGTATGGGAACCATCTGCCTATATTGTTTATGGCTCTAATAATGTCGGCAAAAGTGTGCTTCCTTCTGTCGTTATTTTAGAAGTTATAGAATGTCCCGAAAAACCTGATACTGTTATTGCGAACCAGTCCATCGCGTTTTCACAGCTTCCCTATACCTGGAATAAATTGGTTTTTACCGAAGTAGGCACCAAAACAGTGACGATTAAGTCGAGAGCCGGTTGTGATAGTACTGTAATTATGAACCTTTCGGTGTCGCCTAAAATCCTCTATTCCGGTCCTAACAGTTACAGTCTTGGTGTCCCAATTGTTCCGTTGTTGCCTGTAAACAAAGGGACAACTCCCGACAATTATACGATTAGTCCTCCCTTACCGGCAGGCTTAATGCTCGATCCGGTTAATGGTACAATTAGCGGGACTCCTTCTGCAGTAAGTTACCAACCATCGGTCGTGCTATATGGCCCCCAAACAGCACCTGTTACTAAAGCTCCCTGGGTTCTTGGGACACTTGGCGGAGACATCTCTTCTGTGAAAATTACAGACCAGAGAGGAACTGTATTGCTAAATAATAAAACACAAATCCGAAGTCTGGGCGGAACCATCGGAACAGCAACCGGAACTGCGGGTGCCTATTCCGACTTCAGTACCAATGCCATTACCAATTTATATCAGGGCGAAAAATACACCATTAATGTGAGTAATTTGCTCAAGGGTCCAACCCCCGTAAATAATGGAATTGGATACGGATACGAATATGGGTATGATATTGACGGTACCTCGTTGAAT
>CAYHDA010000461.1:0-2760 GCA_964355145.1 uncultured Mariniphaga sp. | reverse complement strand
ACATACCTTTGGGGAAAACGTTAAATAAAACGCTGTTAAGTTGGCCGCAAGCTTAGGAAACACAATCACCAAAGAAATTATTACTTTTGGAAAAAAAAGAGAAATGCAACTGATTATTGAAAAGCGGAGAGAGGATTTAAGGAAGATATGTCAGGTACTTAAAATCAAAAGACTTTATGCCTTTGGTTCTGTTGTATCCGACAAATTTACTGATAAAAGCGATATCGACTTTCTGATTTCATTCTCCGACAATTTGACAGTTGATGAATATACAAATAACTATTTTTCACTTCATTACAAGCTTAGAGAACTCTTTAATAGAGAAATTGATATCGTAACGGAAAGAACGTTGTCAAACCCATATTTCATTGAGAGCATTAACAAAACGAAAGAATTGATTTATGAAGCTTGAAATAAAAAAATGCCTTTTCGACATAAATACCTCAATTGATTCAATCTATGAATATTTAGACGGAGAACGGAATTTTTTTGAGTACCAGAGAAATAAGCTTTTACGTCGAGGTATAGAACGAGAAATTGAAATCATTGGCGAAGCAATGAACCGAATTCTGAGGATTGATCCCAGTTTTATAATTGAAAATTCAAGACAAATCATAGATACCAGAAATTGGGTGATCCATGGTTATGATAAAGTCGATGATGTGATAATCTGGGGCATTATATCTAATCACCTACCAAAATTGAAAAAAGAGATCGAAGACTATTTAAGGTCTGAATAGTACGAAAGCCAGCGCCCAACAGCACCTACCCGCAAGCGGGGTTTCGGTGCTCGCAGAACAAGAAAGAAGAAAAAGTAAAATATTGAACCGTAAATAGTTCAGTAATAAAAATCCCCGCCTGCGTGTAGCCGCAACCGTTATGCTTAATACTGAAAACGCTGCTCATATAAGATACTGATATAAAATTAGAAGATTTAGGATATAATGATAAACTAGAAGAGTTAAGGATTGAGAATAATCTTAAAGACTTTGAAATAGGAAGAGTAATTTCGGAACACAAAGAAAGATATATTGTCAAGACAGAAAAGGGCGATTTTGAAGCCGAGATAACAGGGAATATGCGATTTTCGGCAAATAAACGTGATGATTTTCCTGCAGTGGGCGATTGGGTTGCATTGACAACTTATGATTCTGATTCTTCGATTATTCATAAAATACTACCACGATTCTCAATTATTTCAAGACAGGCTGTTGGTCAATTTGGAGAAATTCAAATTATCGCAACAAATATTGATTATGCACTTTTAGTTCAAGCTGTTGACAGAGATTTTAATATCAACCGACTTGAAAGATACCTGACTATTTGTTATTCATCTAAAGTAAGTCCGATAATTGTACTAACGAAAACAGATTTAATAAATGAACAAGCAAAAGCTGAAATTATCGAAAGGGTAAATCAACGAATAAAAGATATTCCAGTTTTTGCAATTAGCAATGAAACACAAGATGGATACCAAGCATTAAAAATAATAATAGATAAGGGCAAGACATTTTGTATGCTTGGTTCTTCCGGAGTTGGAAAATCTACTTTATTGAATAATCTCTCTGGACGGACTATAATGAGAACAGATTCAATCAGTCAAAGTACTAGCAAAGGCAGACACATTACAAGTCATAGGGAATTAATTGTACTGGAAAATGGAGGAATACTTGTTGACAATCCAGGAATGAGAGAAGTTGGAATTATTGATACAGCCAACGGATTGGAAACTACATTTGAAAAAGTCCTCAGCCTAACACAAAATTGCAAATATAAAGATTGTACCCATACAAACGAGATAGGGTGTGCGGTTCTTGAAGCTGTTGATAAAGGTGAGTTAGACAAAAGTTCTTATGAAAATTTTGGAAAAATGGAAAGAGAGAAATCTCATTTTGAATCATCGGTTGTTGAAAGACGAAAAAAGGATAAAAATTTTGGAAAAATGGTAAAAAACTATAAAAAAGACATGGGTAAAAATAGGTACTAAGCACAACATCCACCATACTCATTGCGGGTTTGTCGGTTGTCGCAGTATAATTTTTCAATCAAAAATTTCACAAACTAGAAAACAAAGTATTTCAAAATCCCGCCCTGTGTATGACAGCGAACGTTGAACGCTATGTTAAACTGCCATTCTGCAACTCAATAAGGTCTTCGGCAGACTGTCCCATTAATTCAATTATTGGCTGACACAGCTTTAGTGGGACGTGAAATTGCTCACCCTCATTTTCAAACACTAAAATTATTTTATAAAAACGTAAGATTTTCCGCTTAATAAACAACTTATACAGCATACAACTTAATTTAAAAACGGTATAAAGAAATACTTGATGACTAAAAAAGAGCTATAGTATGGAAACGGAATTTTTAGAGCTAATTCATGACAATCAAAAAATCATATATAAGATTTGCAGATTATATCGGGATAGTAGAGAAGACCAGGAAGACTTATTCCAGGAAATCGTTTATCAACTTTGGAAATCATATCCCGGCTTCAAAAGAGAATCTAAAGTAAGTACATGGATATACAGAATTGCTTTAAATACGGCTATCGCAATTTATCGAAAATCAAAAATATCTATTGATTATTATGAAGAGTTTCCCGAACATATTCATCCCTCTGACGAAAAGACAATTTCAGAAAATGAGGAAAAATTATTTTGGGCTTTACGAAAATTGAATGATTCAGAGAAAGCCATCATATCTCTTTTTATTTATTTACTACGATTGGTTTGATGGAGACAAAAAACCATTTTATGC
>CAYHDA010000460.1:0-2776 GCA_964355145.1 uncultured Mariniphaga sp. | reverse complement strand
AAAAAATGCCAGGATTAATTGGAAAAAAAATCGGAATGACTTCCGTATTCAGTGTTGAGGGGAAAAACATCCCATGCACTGTGATTGAGGCAGGTCCATGTGCAGTATCGCAAATTCGCACCCTTGAAAAAGATGGTTACGAAGCGATACAGTTAGGCTTTCTGGATAAGAAAGAGAAGCATGCGACAAAGCCCGAGATCGGCCATTTTAAAAAGGCCGGTACTGCTCCCAAGAAGAAGGTGATGGAATTCAGCGGATTCGGAGATGATGTAAAGCTTGGAGATATCATTACAGTTGATATGTTAGAGCCTTCAGATTTTATTGACATTACAGGATTTTCAAAAGGTAAAGGATTTCAGGGTGTTGTCCGCCGTCACGGTTTTGGTGGCGTTGGCGAGGCTACACACGGCCAGCACAACAGGCTGCGCGCACCTGGTTCTATTGGTGCCTCTTCGTATCCGTCACGTGTATTCAAAGGAATGCGCATGGCCGGACGTCACGGAGGAATTAAGGTAACTGTGCAGAACATCGAAGTTCTGAAAGTTATTCCTGAGAATAATCTTGTGATTGTAAAAGGTTCCGTTCCGGGGCCTAATGGTTCATACTTAATCCTCGAGAAGTAATGGAAGTCGCAGTCTTTAATAAAGCAGGGCAGGAGACCGGCAGAAACGTAGAGCTTAATGCAGAAATCTACGCGGTTGAACCCAATGATCACGCGATTTATCTCGACGTGAAGCAATACCTGGCGAATCAACGTCAAGGTACGCACAAAGCTAAAGATCGTGGTGAAATTGCGGGATCTACCCGTAAGATCAAACGTCAAAAAGGAACAGGCGGAGCCCGTGCAGGAAGCAGGAAATCTGGAACAATTCGTGGTGGTGGACGTATTTTCGGTCCTCAGCCAAGGGATTACAGTTTTAAACTGAACAAAAAGCTCAAAGAGCTTGCACGTAAATCTGCGCTGACTTACAAAGCACAGTCAAATGAAATTATTGTTCTGGAAGATTTTTCTTTTGAAGCTCCAAAAACGAAAGATTTTGTGGCAATTCAGAATAATCTGAAAATTAGTGATAAAAAATCTCTAATCGTGTTACCAGAAGCAAATAAAAACATATATTTGTCCTCCAGAAATTTACAGAACGTAGAGATTGTAATAGCCTCAGAACTAAGCACTTACAGGATAATGCGCGCCAACAAGATCATTTTGGTTGAAAGTTCTGTGAATAAAGTAGAAGAATTATTTAAGATTTAACGCGTAAGACACAATGGTTGATATTTTGATTCGCCCTATCGTGACCGAGAAAATGAACCTGTTATCGGAGAAATATAACCGATACGGATTCAGGGTTGATAAGAAGGCAAATAAGCACGAGATCAAAAAAGCCGTGGAAGAGATCTATGGCGTTAAGGTTATCACCGTTAATACAATGGTGTATGCCGGTAAATTAAAATCACGCTTTACAAAAGGCGGGGTTATATCCGGACGTACCAATGCTTATAAGAAAGCGATTGTTACGTTAACCGAAGGAGAAAGTATTGATTTTTACAGCAATATCTAAAGTAAGAGATGGCAGTTAGAAAGTTAAAACCAGTAACTCCGGGACAAAGGCACAAGATTGCAGGTACCTTTGAGACCGTTACAACTGGCAACACACCTGAAAAATCATTGTTAAGGCCCATGAAGAGTACCGGTGGTCGCAATAGCGCCGGTAAAATGACAATGAGGTATATAGGTGGAGGGCACAAGAGGAAATACCGTGTAATCGATTTCAAGAGAGAGAAAGACGGTATTCCTGCAAGAGTTGATTCGATTCAGTACGATCCTAATCGTACTGCGCGCATTGCACTCCTGGTATATGCCGATGGGGAAAAACGTTACATGCTTGCACCGAATGGTCTCCAGGTGGGACAATCCGTTCTTTCTGGTGCAGAAGTAGCTCCCGAAATCGGTAATGCACTTCCATTAGCCAAAATACCTCTTGGTACGATCGTTCATAACATTGAGTTGCATCCCGGACAGGGAGGCATAATGGCCCGGTCTGCCGGTACATATGCGCAGCTCACCTCGCGTGAAGGACGATATGCCATCATAAAACTCCCCTCTGGCGAATCCCGTATGGTACTTGTAACATGCCGCGCAACGGTAGGTACCGTAGGAAACTCAGACCATGGCCTAGAAAGATCAGGTAAAGCCGGTAGAAGCCGTTGGCAGGGACGTCGTCCTCGTGTCCGCGGTGTTGTTATGAACCCTGTCGATCACCCAATGGGTGGTGGAGAAGGCCGTGCTTCCGGTGGTCACCCACGTTCACGTAAAGGATTACTTGCGAAAGGATTTAAAACCCGTTCGAAGAAGAAAGCTTCTACCAGGTATATCATTGAACGTAGGAAAAAGTAATCACTAATTATTAAATGAAAAGTAGATTATGAGTCGTTCGCTAAAAAAAGGCCCCTTTATCGACTTTAAGTTAGAGAAAAAAGTTCTGGTTCTTAACGAAGCAGACAAAAAGTCGGTAGTTAAAACATGGGCAAGACATTCAATGATTTCGCCTGATTTTGTCGGTCATACGATAGCAGTTCACAACGGGAATAAATTTATCCCTGTATATGTTACTGAAAATATGGTTGGCCATAAATTGGGAGAATTTGCTCCTACCCGCACCTTCAGGGGACATGGTGGTAATAAGAAACGTTAAGCCATGAACGCGGAAATGTATAATAGTAGTAAAAAGTACCAAGATGGGTTCTAGAAAAAAGAAAAGCGCTGAATTGCTTACAA
>CAYHDA010000459.1:0-2799 GCA_964355145.1 uncultured Mariniphaga sp. | reverse complement strand
TTCAAATAAAATGAAAATCAAAAATGCGACATTAAATCTTTCCGATTACTTAAGTACCGGTAAAATTAAAATTTATAGGTGAAGCCGATGGTGAAAAGTTCCTTAAACTGGACTTTGGGTTTTAAGGCAATCACCTTTCCGGCAGTATCCAGAATCGGAAATTTAGTATTGTAATCGTAGATCACCTGAGTAATAACGCGGGCATTAATGAAACGATTAACCTGCATAATAAACACCTGCTCCCATTCAAAAGCGAATTTCTGAAAAGTGTACCTGTAATTATTGAAGAATTCCCCTTTGGTGTCGTAGGTAATATTCTCTGCAAGATTTCTGTGCCAATTTGCTTTCACGATAATACCCGGCTCCCATAATTTTTTTGTTCCGGGCTCCAGTCCATATTTCGAAGGTGCAATCATCGAAGTATCTCTTATGAATGTTGTCTTCGAGGTAAACGGAGAGAGAAAAAGTGAAAAATCCTTATTTGGTTTATAGTCAAGTCCGACAGACATAGTCCAAAAGCCAGGAGCCATAAACGCAGAAATCGGATGATCTCTGTCTGGAAATTTGTAGCCTTTCCCAAGTTGAGTCCGGAAGTTGGACTCTCCTGAATAATACCACTTTTTAAAAGCCGAGTAACCAAAACGACTTTGAAATTCTATTTTATCATCATTTTTCTCCAATCCCCGGGATTTGCTCTGACTAATTCCATAACGAAACTCAGCACTGTTTTCCCATTTCAATTTTTTCTTTGAATAATTGGCATTGTATTTACTCATTGCCAGCAGTGCAAGTGAACTCTCGCCCCCTTTGGCCCAGTTCGAGAGCGAAGTCTGAGTGAATCCAAGCGATCCGTTTCCAACCAGTGTCCATGCCGGATAAACCACTTTTTTCAGATTATACTTTTGGAGTCGTTTGTCCAATGCTTTAGCCTGAAAGGTAACGGACCGGTTTTGAGTCTCCGAAAACCGCGTTAATTTCACCCCGTCATCAATAATCAGTTTTACTTCACCTTTTCCATTATTGACGAGCAATACACTCAACGAATCCTGCTGCGCATTTTTGAGAAACATCCGGATTGGCTTCATTTCGCGGTTAGCTGTCCACAGCACAGTTTTATTGTTTGTTAAATTGATCAGCCCAACCCGAACGGAATCAGCAGCTGCATGATCTGTAAGATATTGAAGTGCCACCTTCAGCGAATCATTAACGCTGCCAACGGTTTTGTCGTTAAGGGCGATTAAAGCTGCATAATTTTGATCCTGAACCAGTTTCTTATACGCATTGATTCTCAAATCCGTCTTTTCTGCTATGGCTTTGCTTCGGTAACTAAAAATCAATTGGTCACGCCAACGTTCTGTCATCGAATCGTTGTATGCTATTCGATAGGTGATAAACAATTGATGCAGCGTCGAATCCATAGCCGAACCTGTCATATTAGGAGGAAACGTCAATTCGGCAATTTTTTTATTCAAATTAGCAACAAATTCACCTGGCAACTCCTTTTGCCTGCCCAATAATTTAACTGGGTCGCCTTCGGGAACACGAGGCGCCTTTGCCATCTCTGCTTCCATAACCAACAGCGGAACAACGATATTGCTGTTGTTTAAACTGTCAAACATATTTTTTCTGATCGCATCAATTTCAATATCCACCTTTTCATCGGATAAATAACCCGGGATATTTTTAAGATCACGGATGTCCTGAGGACGCCTGTCAATCAGTGAGATTACATTTTTGTCACTTAACAGCCGTCTTATATCGACGACTACAGTATCCAGCGGACCACTCAGTGCATAGCTCAACACACTCTGTATAGGAGGCTTAAGTGAATTATCAGTCAGATACCACTCACTATTCGAAAAGAGCAGTTTATTCAGGAAATTAATGCTCCATTTAAGCGAATCTACCTGTTGATTTTTCGGGCTTAACGCTTTAGAGGTAACGGAATTGGCAAAATTTGTACTCTGAATCTTTCCGAAAGTGAGTAATGTCGAAAAGAGAACACACAGAATTATTGTTATTTTGAGCATCGTTGATATCTTTATAATTTCTAAAAGTCAAAAATAACTAAAAGAGACCTATATTTGAAACTATAAATTAAAGTCAGGTTTTTTATTCGAGCGGATCAATGGCTTTTCACAAGACTGCAATGGCTAAACGATATTCTTTCCTTCTGATTTTCACAATATTGATTCACATTAACGGAGTAGGACAGCATAGCAATTTATTTTTCGATTTTACAGGTGGCGGCGGAAGGTTAATTCCACATCATCCCGAATTAAAGAATCTCGCAGGCTCAGTAGCATTCTATAATGTCAGACTTGGTTTTCAAACACAAGGTGCAAAGGAGTGGCAACGCCTTTACAACTATCCTCAAATTGGAATAGGATTATCTCATAATTATCTGACCAAAAGTTTCCTGGGAAACCCGACTTCCCTCTATTCTTTTTTGAATCTGCCTTTGACCTCCGGATCAAAATTGAAACTGGATTTGGGAATGCACCTCGGTCTCGCCTGTGGCATCCATCCGTTTAGTGAGCAAAATCAGCAAAACATCGCCCTTGGATCAAAATGTGCCGCTTATGCTTCCTTAAATCTCAATGCCTCAGTCAGGATAAGTCAAAATATTGATCTTCTGCTATATGCAGGTGGTTATCATTACTCAAACGGAAATACAAACAAGCCCAACAAAGGACTGAATATGCTGGGGACAGAAACAGGTTTGCGATATACACTTCAGGAATCGTATACAAAACGGAATACCGATCCCGTAACGCCGAAAGAACCCCGCTCTTCAAT
>CAYHDA010000458.1:0-2817 GCA_964355145.1 uncultured Mariniphaga sp. | reverse complement strand
GAATTAGGAATTATCAATGTTAACGCGCAGTAGCTTATAATCAAATTATCGAATTGCCGGATCGTTCAAACCCCGCGTGTCGATATAGAGTTGCTCGACTTTTGTCCGTGCCCAAGGTGTTTTACGCAAAAATTTAAGACTCGAAAGAATACTTGGATCACTGGTAAAGCAATTAATCCTGATTCTTCGGCCTAATTCTTCCCATCCATAATAATCAACCAGCCGATGAATAATCTCCTCTAATGTAAGTCCGTGTAACGGATTGTTTTTCTGCGCTTTAATCATGGAGGTAAAATTTCAGAGGTGGAATATCAGAATTTAAATTTAGGAGGTTTTACAATCGGCACCGGTTGTTTTTTCTGCCTTCCAAATTTTGGATTTCGTGTACCGGGCCCTCCAAGGTTGATCTTTTTATTCTTCACCTTTTTTTCGTGATAAGCTCCCTGTGATTCCTTAATGGTAGAGGCTTTATGATAGTTTTTATCAAATAAATTTGTTGGATTCTCCTCTTCAGTAAAAACGCCCGATATTACAAGATTTTCGGGTACTGATCCTACGGGAATAACTATCTTCATTAGAGTCTCGGCTTCAAGCTGGCCTGCTTTTTCTTTTTGAGTGACAAAAGAAATCGCCGCACCTTCTTTATCTGCCCTCCCGGTGCGACCCATCCGGTTAATATAATCGCCGGGTGTCTCAGCCATCTCAAAATTAATTACATGCGAAACGTCGTTGATGTCCAAACCACGCGCAATGATATCGGTTGTTACAAGCACCCGGTAGATTCCCTCTTCGAAATGTTTTAAAGCATTAATCCTGAAATTCTGTGATTTATTTGAATGGAGTACTCCCACCTGTCCCGGAAATTTTGCTTCAACAGTTTCAAAAAGGCGGTCTGCAGTTTTTTTTGTATTTACGAATACTAAAACCTTGTTATACTCTTTATGCTCTGTCAGTAACAGTTCAAGAAGATTGATTTTTGTATGATAATTTGGTACGTGATAAACTATTTGAGTGATTTTATCAATTGGAGTACCGTGTGCTGCAACCTCGATTTTGGTGGTGTTTGAAAAAAAATCGGAGATCAGACGATCAACCTCTTCAGTAAGGGTTGCGGTAAACATAAGATTTTGTCTTTTGTCCGGTATAATCTCCATCAGACTTATTAATTGTGGTCTGAAGCCGAGGTTCAGCATTTCATCTACCTCATCGATCACCAGTTTTTGAATCGCTTTCAGCCTCAGAAGGCCTGTCATGGCTAGATCTGTCAATCTCCCGGGGGTTGCCACGAGAATATCCAACCCATCGTATAATTGTTGTTTCTGGTTGTTGATATTTGTACCGCCATAAACGCCAACAACTCTCACAGACATGTAAGTTGTCAATTTGCGGATCTCTTCAACCACCTGAATTACCAATTCACGCGTAGGAACGAGAATCAGAATTCTCGGATCTTTCTGGTTCGAAAACGTGTATTGCCTGAGGATAGGGAGCAAATAGGCCAAAGTCTTACCCGTCCCTGTCTGGGCAATACCGATCACATCTTTCCCCGACATCACCGCAGGAAAAGCTTTTTCCTGAATCGGGGTAGGGTTAACAAACTCCAAATCAGCTAAAGCTTTTAGTAATGAGCCACTTAAATTTAATTCTCCAAAAATCACCTTTGTCCGGTATTAATTTGCGACAAAGGTACTTTGATTCTGCCACATAAAGACAATCAATGCAGTTATAATCACAATTTCAGACAAAATATAAAAAGGATGAATGAAAAATTAAAGGTAAAATACCCTCATTTTTCATTCATTTCTTCTTCAATCTTTGGTCTACCTTTTGGAATCCCGTTTTGCTTTTTTCTCTGCTCTCTTTTCTTTCAGATTCTTTTCAGGATCTTTTTTGTTTTTGTCTTTTGTAGGACTTTTTTCTTTACTCATAACAGGTGTTTTTTATTAATAAAATAGATTTTTAAACTATCTGATCATTTAGGCACTTCCCATGCCCCGTGGGGCTATTCACTACAAAAATAAATTCATTTACCTGAATTCGGAAATAATAGTGTAGAAAGTTTAATAATATCCGTTAATTTTGATTTTAATTAAACCGGGCTGTATGAAAACGAAATCTTTCGAACCACATAATTTATCTCATCTCTTACCTCAGTATAAAAGAATAGTTAGCATAACGCTTTCTCTGATACTGATTTTTGGGGCATACAATTTGTCAATTGCCAGAGATAAAGATGGGAAATTGGTCGCAGCCGGAGCAAAACCTGTAAAGCTGGCGGGTGATTTTGCATTTACCGAAGGACCTGCCTGCGATCGTGAGGGTAATATTTTCTTTACTGATCAGCCTAACAACCGTATTATGAAATGGTCAACCGATAATCAATTATCCCTTTTTGGGGAAAATTTCGGCAGAGCCAACGGGATGTTTTTTGATAAAAAGGGAAATCTCATCAGTTGTTCCGACGAAAAAAATGAACTTTGGTCGATTAGTCCTGAAGGTAAAGTTTCAGTTTTGATCCGGGATTTTGAAGGCAAGAAACTCAATGGCCCTAATGATCTCTGGATTGCACCTAATGGCGGTATGTATCTTACCGATCCATTTTATAAACGTACCTGGTGGAATCATGAAAATCCGGAACAGGATGGTCAGCATGTTTATTATCTCGCACCAGGAGCATCAAAACTGGTAAGAGTTGTTGCCGATCTTCAGCAACCAAACGGAATTACAGGAACTCCTGACGGGAAGTATTTGTACGTAGCTGATATTAGAGGAAATAAAACGTGGCGTTATTCCATTAATAAGGATGGAATGCTTTCC
>CAYHDA010000457.1:0-2820 GCA_964355145.1 uncultured Mariniphaga sp. | reverse complement strand
CAGTGCTTTCCTGCCATCCGGCTACAGCGATCATTTCATCTTTCGCATCCGCGCCAAGGATAATTTTTTCAGCGCCAAATTTTTCGATCCATCGAAGAAATACTTCAGGTGATTTTACAGCGATACTTCCACCCGTCACCATTGATGCCCCCGAATCAAAAGCGAGTTCCAGATCTTTATCCGATTTAAGACCGCCACCAAAGTCGACAACCAGGTTCGTATGGGTGGCAATACGCTCCAAAACTCTGTGATTAACAATGTGATGTGCCTTAGCCCCATCCAAATCAACTAGATGTAACCGTTTCAAACCGGAGGCTTCGAACATTTTGGCAATCTCAAGCGGATTTTCGTTGTAAACAGTTTTTTGTGTGTAGTCGCCTTGACTGAGGCGCACGCATTTACCATCGATGATATCAATGGCCGGTATAATTTCAATTTTCATATTTTTCAAACTTTCAGATTTAGGAAGTTTTCGAGTATCCGGGCTCCTGTTTTGCCGCTTTTCTCAGGGTGGAACTGCGTGGCGTAAAAATTATCACGCTGAAGTGCTGCACTGAAAGGGACAATATAATCGCAGATTGCAGCGGTGTCTATTCCAGCAGAAGCGTAATAAGAATGGACAAAATAGAAGTAATCTTCTTCGCGGATATTATCAAAAAGCGGAGTCTTTAAGTCGGATAAACTGTTCCAGCCCATGTGCGGCACTTTAAACAAAATATTATTCTCATTCAGGGGAATAAATTTCTTTACCTTTTCAGGAAAGATACCCAAACATTGTGTGTCGCCCTCCTCCGAATGAGCACACATCAATTGCAAACCCAGACAGACGCCAAGAACGGGCTGGGTGAGATCGCAGATCAACGAATCCAGCTTATGCAATCTGAGATAGTTCATTGTGGTAGAGGCCTCACCTACTCCTGGGAAAATAACACGATCTGCACTTCTGATTTCATCCGGATCGGCAGTTACAGTGGCTGATATACCCAATCGCTGAAGCGCAAAGTCAACCGACCGGATATTTCCGGCATTGTATTTAATAATTACAATTTTCATTCCTGATTTTATAGATTTTGTGAGTATGAAAATTTCACACTCACTACTTCAGTAACAATTCAATTATCCGGACCATCTCCTTAAACTCACCCTCTTTAAACAGTCTGGTCATAAAAACGATTTTTCCCGTTTTGTCGATGATCACATTTCGGGTAACCCCTGCTTTTTTATTGGCAAAAATTCCAAAAATATCGGCATTGGGATCGATAGCCAACGGATAGGAAACATCCATCTCCTTTTGGTATTTCTTCACTTTTTCAAGTGGCTCGTCACGATCCACACCAAAAAGCAGGAAATTAGGATTTCGCTTATTTTTCAGCCAGATATCCTTTTCGATAAATGGCATCTCTTTACGACAAACGCCGCACCAGCTTGCTGTAAACTGGAGCATGACTACTTTCCCTTTCCAATGTTTCGATGAAACTTTTTTCCCGTTAGTCAAAGTCATCGTTATATCGGGAATTGTATCGCCTATTCTGGTAGTAAAACCATAGTCTTCAGGAATTTCCTGTCTTGGTATTTCACTGTTGGATTGTGCAAAAGCATTTGTGAAAATCAACAATCCCAACAGGACCGTTTTGATATTATTAAAAATGCTTCTCATAATTGTTCGTATTAGTTGAACACTACAGTCCTGTTGTTATAGACCAATATTTTTCGCTGAAGATGTTTGTAAACGGCTTCGCTAAGGACAATTTTTTCAAGATCTCTTCCTTTCCGGATAAGACTATCTACATTATCGATATGCGAAATTCTTACAACATCCTGAGCGATAATCGGACCGGCATCAAGATCGGCGGTGACATAATGACTGGTGGCACCAATAATTTTTACACCCCGCTCATGCGCCGCATGGTAAGGCTTAGCTCCCGCAAATGCAGGAAGGAAGGAGTGATGAATGTTAATGATCCTGTTTGGATAACCGGCTACAAACCGATCGGACAGAACCTGCATATATCTTGCAAGTACAACAAAATCAATATCGTATTGTTTAAGAATTTCGGCCTCTTTCTGCTCCTGCTCCTCTTTGTTCGTACTATTCTTTTCAATCAGATGAAAATCTATGCCAAAACGTTGTGCAACCGGGCGAAGTGTTTCGTGATTACTGATGATCACCGGAATCTCCGTGTCCCAGTCGCCTGCAGTGTACCGCGAAAGGATATCGAAGAGGCAATGCGACATTTTAGAAACAAATACAGCCATTCGGGTACGTTTATCCGAAAAGTGGAGCGAGAACTTAATCGCAAATTTCACTGCTATCAGCGTTTCAAAGTAATCGGCAATTTTCTCGCGGGGAATCGCGAATTTCTCCAGCTCCCATTCAACACGCATATAAAACAGTCCTTCTTCATAATCAACATGCTGATCGAGGTAAATAATATTACCCTGGTTTTTATTTAAGAATTCAGTTACTGCAGCTAAAATACCCTGCTTATCAGGACAGTAGATAAGCAAAATAGCGGTATTTCTGATTTCTGTATTTTTACGGATCGATTGCATATATTTTTATCTGTATGTTTTGAATTATTTCAGTTTAAAGGACTCCTTTTGTACTCGGAAGTGACTGCACAAATGGATCTTTGCGGATTGCCATCTTCAGGGCGCGGGCGAAAGCCTTGAATATTCCCTCAATTTTATGATGCTCATTGGTTCCTTCAGCTTTGATATTCAGATTTGCCAACGCCGAATCAGACAATGATTTAAAGAAATGAAAAAACATTTCGGTTGGCATATCTCCCACTTTTTCGCGATGAAATTCAGCATCCC
>CAYHDA010000456.1:0-2830 GCA_964355145.1 uncultured Mariniphaga sp. | reverse complement strand
TTACTACTGATGCGTTAAAATTGATCATTAAATAAATCATATTGTTCTTTGAAATTTTGATTGACTTCTAATTCAGTAATTAGCTCCTTTACGGGTGCTTTGTCGAATACTGATATGCCTAAGATTTGTATGATCTCATAAATAGACAGTGAGCTTTTGAGTGAATATTTGACATATGCGACAATTAGGTATGTACAGATAGCTACCCAGATATGGATGGCTACCGCATTTTCTGAGTGACCCCAGAGTGTTTTTATCGTCAGATTTTGTTTTATCCATTTAAAGAATACCTCTATTTGCCAACGGTTACGGTACAGATAAGCAATTTCCATTGCCGATACTTCGAAGTTATTGCTCAGGAAAACGAGCAATATTTTTTTCTCATCATCGTAATATTCAACCAGTCGAAGCAATCCCGGATAAAGTTTTTTAGACTTATGCCCATTTAGGTTTATAGTCTTATCGCTTCTTAATCCGGTGTTTTCATCAATGTTGTAATTACACTCAACAATACTGTAATCTAATGTCACTTTTGCTCTTGTAACAAAAAATGCACCTGCTCTATGAATATTGTATAAAGCGGCAAAATCAACATACGCTTTATCCATCAGATATATTGCTTCAGGGATGGGAACCATAATGTCAAGTACATTGCTGTCATGGTATTTACCATCTGTGATAAATATAAATGAAGGAATGCTTCCTCTTAAATCGAGTAATGTATGAATTTTTACAGCTCCCCTGGAATACTTGCCCTTTGCCCAGCTGAATAGCTTAATGCTTAAGGATATGGTTGTTGAATCAAGGGCAAATATGTCATTGTCAATATCAATATTTGGGATTGAACTGTTTGCATATAGTGGTCTGACTAGTTTTATCAGATACTCACCAAAATCAGCAAAAATCCTCCAATCCCTTCGTTCGTTTGCACGTGAAAGGGTTGACTGATTGACATTTTGCTTTATGCCCAAATGATAAAGTTTGTTTTTATGTGCTTTCAAACATGTACAAATATCTCTCAATGAATTCCGGGAAGTGAGTTGTCCAAAGAAAAGTTGAATAAACTGGGTCCAACAATTCAAATCCCTTACATGGTAATCTCCTTTGTAGAGCTCGACACACTTTTCAAACTCATATTTGTTTACAAACTGTAATAACTGAGCGAAAACATATTTTCCTGAATTCATAATCTTGCACTTTTAAGGCGCAAAACTATAAGTCAATTCAAATCAAAAAATCAAAGAACGTCTGTAATATATTAATATATAGTTATTTATTCAAATATTTAAAAAATTAACGCATCACTAGTAATTGAACCAATATCATAAAACCATTTATATTCGCCTGAATAGTCTAAAATACGATATTCAACTTCATACTTATCAACCAATCCGTCAAGGTGCCTTTTCATCGCATCCATTGCCTTATTATGATCTTCGGGATGTACCAGTTTAACAAAGTCACTGTAATGCTTAAAATTTTCAGGCAGATAGCCAAGCATCTCAGGTTTGTGCTTATCAAAAATCACCTTGCCACTTGCGATATCCATTTCCCACCATGCCATTTTTGCAGACTGCATGGCCAATTCAAGCCTGGTGACATTTTCACTTAAGTCGTCGTGTAACCGTTTTCTTTTAAGCTCGATATCAATAAATTCCAGGGCGAACGAGATATCGTAGGCCATTTCATTAAGCAATTTTATTTCTTCTTCCCTAAAAAAATCAGCCTCACCTGAGTATAAAGTAAATGCTCCGATTATTTCGGATTTTACAATGAGCGGTAAAGCAATTGAAGACCGATAGCCGAGTTTAGCTGCATTGTTCTGCCAGGGAATCATTCTGGCGTCAGTTTCGATATTATTCGAAAAAACACTTTTGCCGCTTTTAACAGCTAATCCGGTAGGGCCGGAACTTAGTACCGGATTGTTTAAATCGATACTAACGTTGTTTAAATATTCACCGGTTTTTCCCCCTGATGCGGCAACTTCCACTTTATTCAGAACAGGGTTAACAATTCCAATCCACGCCATCAGGAATCCACCCTCGTTCAAAGCAATCTGACATGCTTCATTAAAAAGCATCTGACTGTCAAGAGCATGAATAATTACTTTGGTAATATTACTTGAAAATTTATAAACATGGTTTAATTTTCTCAAGTTCTCTGCTGTATTTGCTCTTTTCACTTTCAACATTGAACGAATCAAAACAGTAAGTTCGCTTACATCGATGGGAACCGACAGAAAGGCGTCTGCTCCGCTTTCAAGCGCACTGGAAAGGAATTCTTTGTTCTCGTTTACAGCAGTGAGACATACCACGGGGATGTGGCAGAGCATCGTATGTTCTTTAATCAAACGGCAAAAATCAAAACTTTGCATGCCGGACAATATTCTGTCAATCAGAATAACGTCAGGATCTTTGGCTGCAGCTAATTCCAGCCCTTTTTTATCTCCTGAAGCAAAAATAATAGTTGAATCGGGAAAGGCCAGATTTATCACAGTTCGTAACCTGATCCGGTTATCTTTGCCAACATTAACAAGAAAAACTTTTATTTTCTTATCTTCCATAAAATGAATGGTTGATCTATAATGCCGTCAACCCATATTTTTTTAATGTGTTCATCAAAAACATGCTGTCCACCGGTTTCGAAACATAATCGTCGCACCCTGCTTCCATGGCATCGTTTTTTTCCTCGTTCATGCAATAAGCACTTACGGCAATAACCGGAAGGTCACTTCTGAATGCTTTAATCTCTCGGGTCGCTTCAAATCCGTCCATAACAGGCATCTTAAGATCCATTAAAACCAATGATATTTCAGGATATAATTTACATT
>CAYHDA010000455.1:0-2839 GCA_964355145.1 uncultured Mariniphaga sp. | reverse complement strand
CCCATTTACCTGGAATATCCTTTATTGAAGTAACTATTGAATGCTTTCCTGCAGATGAAAAGTACCAGCCTGCAGGTTTGCTGCCATCAGGATTTCCAGAAAAATCATCCATAAAATATATATTTGCAGGGAGAGAAGCCTGTGAAGTCTCAGCCGGTTTTTGTCCAGTACTTTTTTTCCGATAACCGTCCAGCCTTGCATTCATCTGTTCTTCGTTGGCAGGTTTATAGGGTTTGCCTTTCACTTTTTCGGGATCGAAAAAATAATTCCAGACATAATAGTAATTGAAATTCTCAGTTACTGACTGATACATTTCATATTCCTGGTTGCCATCTTCTTTTGTTTTGTATGCGAAGCTTATGGCGATCCATTGTGGCTGGTCCGAAAAACTTTTTTCGATAACTCCAGGTTCTAATTTGTAAACGGGATAATAATGTTTCAGTTTCTGAGCCATTGCATCAATTTTAAATGGATCAACGTCACCATAAAAATCGTGAGCCGTGGGTTGCATATCTCTTAAAATGGCCTGATCCTGCAGATTATCCTGATATTTTTCCCTCAGCTGTTTTACTGTGTTTCTGTAACGTGCATCCGATTTCTCCATATAAATCAAAAGCACTTTATCCCTGGTTTTCTGATCCTGCCATTGGTTATTAATTCTTTCTTTTTCCTTTTCGAGTTCACCGTCAAATGCTTTTTCTGCCAGTTGCAGGTATTCGCCGATGGTTACCGGAACAATGGGAAGCTTATTCCCGGGTGCTAAAAAAACGGTTTGTTTCTCGTTGATCCGGGTGATAAATTTATACACATTCGGATTTATCCTGGGATCGATCTTGTCCCCATTTTTCGAATCATCACCTGTTACAAATCCATCCTCCGGCCAGGCAAAAAGATATTGATTTGGTGTATTTATAAAGGAAATCGGGTAACTGCCCGGAATCATATTTACACTTACATCAAACCGGGTATATTCTTCGCTTACAGGTTTGAAATGGCCTTTGGCATCAAGATATTCCGGCGAATAACTTACATTCCATACTCTGAAGTCGACTCCGTACTGATGTGGATTAAACTCATTTTCATTGGCATACAACCTGGTATTAAAGGTGCCAATTCCAGCCACAGGAGTATAGCTTTTTTGCATCCACTCAATAATCTTGTGCATGTTTTCCTGTTGTTTAATGGAAAACGTGCGGCCCCTCGCTTCATAAATTTTAGGTTTAACAGCAGGTGTTAAAATCTTTTGCCAGCCGATAATGCTGTCTTGAATTCGTTGTTCTTTGGTTCCCTGGGCTAATAATAAATTTACATTTATTGCCAGAATAGCAAACAGAACTATTTTTTTTATTGCAGCAATTTTCATTTTGATTATTTTAGGTATAATCCTTCTAACATGCCTGTGCCTTCAGCCGAAGATTTTCCACTAATCAGGCTGATCTGTCCTTTAACGCCCACCTCAATCTGTAAGTCATTGATAGCGCCCACATCACTGGCTTCGCCATCTTTCAATTCAGTATTCACACTTACTCCTAAAGCCTCGCTTGCCGGATTTACGATATTTGTACCGGCACTAACGCCTGCTGCACCTTTAAGAATTACATCAGTAACACCGGTACGGTCGAATTCCATTGCAATTGAAGCTCCAACTGAGGCTTCCACTTTTAGCGGTCCGGCTTCACGTGAACCTATACCCATGCCTGCACCAACCTCAACCGACCCGCTCATAAACTGATCGTTAAAAGTTTCTTTATTCATATCCTGCTTCAGGCCAAGTTTTAAGAATTTCAAATCAAGTGTGGTAGTCAGGCGGCTGCAATCCATGTCGATCGTTCCAACAGGCGATTTGTAATGGCTATGATAAACACAATGGACAACATCGTATTCCGAAAGTTTGCCACCTTTTACTTTTGCAGGCCTCGATTCGCATTTGTACTTCGTTATTGATTCGAAATTTCCACTGGAAATCGCACCCAGCCAATTCATCTGATATTTCAATTGAGTTACTGCAAATTCTTCGGGCCATTGGATGTATTGATACCAGTAGATTTCATCTTCCATTTTTCTACGATAAATTTCGAGGTAATTTTCCCAAAGCTTTTGCGAATTAGTGTTAACTGCTGCCAAGTATGCATCGGCGACAGCTTTCAATTGAGGACAGAAATCACGGTTGGCCAAACCTTCCCCAGTTTGTTCAAATTCCAGGGAGTCCAGTGTTATGATCGCCTTATCGTATTTGAATTTCAATTTGACTGTTTTTTGAATCTCGCCGGCAATTTCTTCCGAAGCTTTATTTAATTGGTATTTGTATCCGCTTTTTTCATCTCCGATCAAGGCTTTGAGTCTGAGTATAGCTTTGGGTTCATAAAAAGGAACCACATCCAGATTACCGCTTTTCTCACCCCCATTTACAGCTGCTCTGACAAACGCAAGGTTTTCCTGGGTGCGCTTTTGGTGAGCGCTTATCATTACTTTACTGGCTTGTTCTGCCTGAGCCCCCAAACCTGCTATTCTTGCTTGGCACTCATTTCTGAATTTATCCCATTCTTTTTCAAGAGCAATGGATTCATCAACTGATTTGGGATAATCGGGATGCTGAAATGATTCCAATCCTAAGGTGTTCGGCTTTGGATTGAACGGCCACCTGATATCCTTACCTTCCAACTCATGCCCGAGCTTCCGAAGGTGATCTTCTTTTTCCTTGGAGTAGGCATGCTTGATGGATTTGATTGTTGCCTGCACAGCTGCCGCAGTGTTGCCTTTGCTTTCTTCGATTGCAGCTTTGGTAATATTAGCCTGCGGATGATAGGCATAAATGCGGAGGGTGCTCTCAATAAAATCT
>CAYHDA010000454.1:0-2877 GCA_964355145.1 uncultured Mariniphaga sp. | reverse complement strand
GTTCCTATGGGTTGAGCATTGGACAGATGGATGCCTGTATATTCTTGATCAGGTTAGCGAACTGGGTTTGGATAACTTCGAAATATCACTTGGGGACGACATTTTTTTCAATCCTCAACCTGTTAGGGAAAAATCCAAAGCGCTTGGGCTTGAACTGACTGTTGGCCCAGGTAATATATGGCCAATGGAATGTGATATTTCCTCCCCTGTGGTGAAGAATCAGCAACTTGGGATAGCGTGGCACCGACGTATTATTGAACGGACTGCAGAGCTTGGCGCTGTTGCTTATTGTGGTGCGATGTATGGTCATCCCGGTAAGATATTGCGTCAGCCAAAACAAAATGAAGAATTAGATCGGGTTGCACAAAACCTGTTTATTTTGGCTGAATTTGCCAAAGGCTTAAATGTGAAACTTGTAATTGAGCCCATGAGCCATTTCCGGACACATCTTCTGCACACAGGGCAGGATGCAGTTGATCTGTTCGCGAAGGTCAACCACCCTAACCTGTATATCAACCTCGACACTTACCACATGGTTACTGAAGAACGCGATTACGCCCGGGCAATAAAAATTTGCGGTACAGCTTTATGGGGCATACACGCCTGTGAAAGCGACCGGGGTATTCCAGGCGGCGGTCTTGTGCCATGGAGTGATGTTTTTCAGGCTCTGGCTGATGTGTGTCCGAATGCACGAATACTGATGGAGACTTACAATACCGGAAATCAGGGCTTTGGCTATGAGCGGGGCATATTCAAAGATGTGTGCCCTGATGCGCAGGATTTTGTAAGGAACGGACTTTATTTCCTGAAACAAAAAACTGCTGAAATTCTGCATAATACCTAACTGAAATACTAATATGCTATCTGGCAAGTAAATAGCAGGCATGCTGATTAAAACCGAAATTGAATCCTGCAAGTCATTACGTTATCATTGACATCTGATGTGAATCCTTTTAATAGCGTATGTTCATTCCAGACACGGGCATAATATAAAACAAGTTTGATATTTTCAGACAAATAATTGATATAGCCAAAGCCCAGAGTGTTGTATTTAATATTAGCACTGGTTAATGTCGAACCCGAGGCACCGATCTCTGTTCCCCTAACGCACGTATTGGGATCATACCAGTCGTATTTAACGACAATCTGATGCTTGACGGAGAATAAACTCTGAACATAATAAAAATAAGCTCCGTTGAATTTTCGGATATTGAATCCGTCTGTGCCAGTCATCAAAGCAACAGGCGTCTCACTGCTTGAATTAGTTGCCGACTGTTGACCGGCAACAAATTCTGCCCTGAATTCCGAAAATCCGATTCTGTTTTTAATTTTCAACTGTACATCGGCTTCGTAATACTGTCTGGACGATTTGCCGTTTAAGTTGGTGGCACTTGAATCCAATAAAGTTGTTTTAATTCCGTTTGTAGTGCCGGTATAATACTTGTACCTGGTGTTTTGCAACAATCCGCCTTGCAAAGTGGAAGCACCAAAAGCACAGGTAACATTCTTAGAAAACCGGACAGGTTTTAATGATATTCTTGCGATCAGATCTTTGTAATTGTCATAGTCGCCTGTGGCATTGATCCCCTGCCCATTGAATATTCCAACATCTATTTTTACCCTATTAAACGTCCTGATATTTTTTCTTGGATCAAAACTAATCATGGCACCCAGATCGCGTTCGCTTTTCATTAAAATCTGTGACATTCTTCCTCGTTCGGGAGACTCTCTGTCGCTGCTGCTGTAGTTGATTTCATAGCCAAACGGACGTGCAAACATACCGGTACTAAAAGAAAATAATTTAAACCTGTTCTCAAAAATACGACCCCAGACATCCCTCACGGTAAAGCTTCTTTCGTTCGCATCAAATTGAAAAACAATTTGAATTCCAGGTCCTTTACCTTCTGAAAAGTGGATATAGTCGATTCGTACCCTACTCCGTTTTAACATAAATCTGTTACTGACCTGTGACCCAAAATCACCCCCCTCATAACTTTTAATGCCTTTGGCAGAAGCAATCTGAAATTGGGGCTGAATATATCCTCCAATTTTCAGATGGTCAAATTTTTTATAGACCCCTAACAAACCCTTGCCTTCATTTTTTGTAGTATCAACCATATCCATTAAAAACTGTGCATAAACTTTATTTGACGCAAAGATCAAAACGAGGGCAATGACAAGGACTATTCTTAGTTTCTTCACTAAATGAATTTTTATTTTGATAAATAAGGTTAAAGAGTCAATAAAGCTGGTGCATTTTTGGGGAAATCTGGACGAGTCTCCGGTTCTTATCAAAAATTTGCTAAACGACTATACCAAAATGAGCAACACTAAATAGCACAAAGCAGTATGTCGCAAATATAGTAAACGATTGTTTATGAAAAGTAGGTTCATTTGTCCTAAATTACTGTAAATTTCTTAAACTAAACGGAATTGATGAGCAGTCGGGAAAAAGCGCAAATCGCACTTCATTAAAACAATATTTTCAGATTTTTTTCCAAACTATTGCATTTTCAATAATTATTCTTAACTTTGCAATTCAAAGTACTTTTAAATGAAAACAAACAGAGCAAATCCCAATGAAGATCTTCAGGCCATTCGTGAAATCATGGAACGGTCTTCCAAATTTTTGTCGCTTAGCGGATTATCCGGTATTTTTGCCGGTGTATTTGCTTTGACAGGTGCTGCAATTGCGTGGTTTTATATTCTGGATTCGGGACAAGTTCCATATGACGAATTCATACATAGTCAGGACGGGTCGTTTACTTCAGGCATCAGGTTTTATATTGCACTGGATGCTATTTTGGTTCTTGGATTTGCTGTTTTGGGGGCTATTTACTTTTCACAAAGGAAAGCAAGGAAGGCCGGTCAACAGTT
>CAYHDA010000453.1:0-2884 GCA_964355145.1 uncultured Mariniphaga sp. | reverse complement strand
TCAACTGGTCGGCAATAATCATTTCTTCTTCCGATACTTTTCGGAACATGAACAGGATGTTTTCCAGGGCAACATTCAGCAAATTGGTGTTGTCCACATTGTTTTGCAGCGAATCTTTCAGGTTCAGTAAATCCAGATGCCGGGCTGTTTCATTATACAGTTCGTTCAACTTTTTAAAATCAACTTTCTCCAGTAGTTCATAATGACCTAAAAGCCGGATCAGGTTGTAGAGGTTTTTCGCATTCTCCAAAGCCTTTTTAATCTCCAAAACCTTATTTCGGTCTTCAATCTGGCTGATTTGCTTTGAAAACAATTCTGCATTATTTAAATCGTAATGCCATAGCTTTTCCTTGATGTCCTTTATCTCTGCTTCAATCTCTGCTTTCGTTTTAAACAGGTTTGAATAGGTTTGCATTTCATCACCCAATTCTCCTTGTAACTCATCAAAATAAGCCTTGTTGGTTGCATCAAACTCTTTACGGATATCGGCAAAGTCAACGACAAAACCATATCTGAATTTCTTATATGGCCGGTTTACCCGCGTTAAGGTTTGTAGTAAATTGTGATCTTTAACGATCCTCCCGATGTATAATTTCTTAAGCCGGTGTGCATCAAAGCCGGTGAGCAACATATTGAATACAAACAGCAGGTCAATTTTCCCGGTTTTAAAATCGGTCACTTCATTTTTACGGTCATCTTTTGTACCTACATCATGCAAAATCAATGAGGCCGTTAACCTCTTTTTATTGACATTTCTATAATTGTCGAATTCTAATGAAGGTTCTGCCGCTATTTTGTATGGTTCGACCTTTTCGAATACTTTTTGATTGGGGTTATATTTGCTGACAAATATTTCAAATAACTTCCGGGCCTGCTCAGAACTGTCGCAAACTACCATACCACCAATGGTATGATCACCGAAGCGGATTCTGCTTGACAGGAAATCCTGAACAATGTAATCCAACATTGGCTCAACGAATTTTTCATGCGAATAGATAATCCGTTTATCGGCAGCGCCTTTTAGAATTTCAACATCTTTCAGCGCCTGCTCCAATTGGATTTTATAATTCGTTTCAATGCCTTCACGAATGAGCTTCAGCGTGTAACCATCAGCAATAGAGGCATTGTAATAATATTTGTGGATATAATCTCCGAAGGTGGCACGCGAAGTTCTGTCTTTCCCGATCAATGGAGTCCCGGTTAAGCCAATAAGGATGGCGTTCCGATCAGAACTGAAAAGGTTCGCCAGAAAACTACCGGTTGGATTGTAACTACGGTGAACTTCGTCTAAAAAATAAACCCGTTGCGAATTGATGTCGTAATCATTTGCTCTCAATACATCGGTATCGTCCTTAAACTTCTGAATATTAACAACTGTAATTTCACGTTTACCGCTTAGGTTATGTATCGCTTGCCGTAACCGAAAGTTTTGGAGTAATTCATCTTTCGAATTGACCGTATGAACAATCAAACCCCGACTGGTGAACTCCGTTTTTGCCTGGTTCATCAGGTCGATGCGGTCAACAATAAAATAGAACTTTGGAATTACTGACTTCTTCTGGTAATAATCGGTTAAATAATGAACATTGAAAAAAGCAAGTGCTGTTTTTCCACTTCCCTGTGTATGCCAGATTATGCCTTTCTTAATCCCCCTTTCAAGCGTCTGTTCAATGGCTTTGGTCGCAAACAACTGTGGATAACGCATGATATGCTTCTCCAATCCTGTTTCCGTATTGACATATGCAAAACAATACCTCATGAGCATTGCCAGGCGATCTTTGGAAAACAGCGAAGTTATTATCCGGTTGGTTGGTGAATTTGGCTCTTTATTGGTAATAAATTCCGGAGAATACTTAATTGATGAAAGGTTGTTATCCTTTAAAACAAAGTTTTCCAATGCATCATCTTCCGATTTAAGAATGCATGCCAAATCAAACTGTTCTTCTTCCCTGAAGCAATTAAAGTTTGCAGCAGAATAAGAAGTGGATGAATAGAATGCGCCTTGAATAGGCTCAATTGATTCAATGTCATACTCCATATTGTTGGAGAAGACAAGTGCCTGGGTGATGTTGATGAACTTTCTGAACTTCTTATTTTTAAACCGGGCATTGATCCTGCTTCTTTCAGCAAGAACCCCTTCCTGATTATTCGGCTTCTTTACTTCGATAAATGCGAGTGGCATACCATTTATCAGAAGTGTGATGTCTGGCCGGAATTCATCATCTCCGTTTTTGTAGGTCAATTCTGTAACAACATGAAAGGAATTGTTTTTTGCGAAATTTTCAGGGGTACTGAAATCGATCAATTTGATTCCAGAACTTGCAGTCAGCATTTCAAAAAATGCCTTTCCCAGATCTTCATTATCAAGGGATAGAGATATGTTTTCGAGTGTTTTTTTTATTTCCCCTGAATCAATATCCTTATTAATCCGGATCAGACTTTCCGAAAACAGGTCGGTGAAAATGTTGGTGTTCTCGTCTCTTTTGGCATTTAACAATGAGATATATTGATATCCCAACCTGCACAGGTGCAGGATTGCCGGGATTTTTACCCTGGTATTTTCGTTAAAAGCCATACAAAAGGTATCATTGAATTTATTTCGAAAAATACGCATTAATTTTTAAGTTAAATAATAATTCAATACAACCACCAAAAAAGCCCCTTCCGAGGCTTTTTCTGATCAGTAAGTGGCGGTATCCTGCTCTTCAAAGATAAGGTCCCAGGTGGCATATTCTTCATTTTCTTCCTCCCATGTTTTCAGGCATTTAGAATCTGAGGTTGGGTTCCATTTATAATTAAAATTAGATTTTTGGGTTTCAACACTGGTTTTTGCGGATGTTTTTAAAGTTGCTTTCATGATATAAAAATTTTAGTTTAAAAATTA
>CAYHDA010000452.1:0-2898 GCA_964355145.1 uncultured Mariniphaga sp. | reverse complement strand
TAACATATGAAGCCCAGGAGAGGTCCGATTTACCTGCATCATTGTACCCCATTGCAGCTTCTGAAGCGCTGCCGTTCATATTTCCCCAAAGTAAAATTCCTTTCCCAAAATTGGCCAGCTCCTTTTCTTCTGAATTATCGGCAAGATGCTCACAGATTACAATAGCTCCCGGTTTCCGTTTCCATAGCTCACTTGCCATTCTTTCAAGGTTGGCAATCCGTTGGGCGTCGTATTTACTACCCCAGGGATCGGAGGAATCCTTTATATTATTTGAAAATCCTTTGGTAAAATCGAACCGAAAACCATCTATTTTATATTCGCTCATCCAAAATGATCCAATGCTGTCGACGAGCGCTCGCGTTGCAAGACTCTCGTGGTTAAAGTCGTATCCCCACTGGGCATCCGGATTTGTGAAATTGCTTTTCGTATTATACCACGGATTCAGAGCTGTTGGTTTCGATCCGTCAAAATATAGCTGGACGAAGGGACTTTGTCCGTACGAATGGTTGAGGACCATGTCCATCACCGTTGAAATTCCCCGCTTATGGCATTCGTCAACTAATCGTTTCAATTCATTTTTAGGACCGTAATACTTATCCGGAGCAAAATAAAAAGAGGGATTATAGCCCCAGCCGGAGTTTCCTTCAAACTCATTTACGGGCATTAATTCGAGTACGTTTACACCCAATTCCTTCAAATAATCCAAATGATCGATCACTCCGGAGTAAGAGTGCCGGTCGTCGAAATCCCTGACATGGCATTCGTAAACGACCATAGTGTCAGCTGCAGAAGGGGTAAAACTGCCCGATTGCCAGGTGTAATTTGGTTGATTAGTCTGAAGAACACTGGCTATTCCTTCCGTTTTTCCCGTTGGATATGGAATTAATCCGGGATAAGTAATCGCTGTGATATATTTATCGTTATCAGGATCAGATGTTTTTTCGGTGTAAGGATCAGCAATTTTCAGCTGACCATCGACAAGATATTGAAATGGATATTCTTTAGCGGCGGTAAGGTTTGGTATGTCGAGCCAGAAATAGTCTCCGTCTCTTTTCATGCGGGAGGCTGTGGCGGGAAGCCAATTATTAAAAGCCCCTATAACATGAACTGTTGATTTGAACGGCGCCCACAAAACGAGCCGCGCTGTTTGTGCATCGATATAATTGATTCCTTTTTTCGAGCCTGCAGGGAGGGCCTGAACGATCTGACTGCCGAGGACATTTACAAAGACGGAATCGGCAACGACGGTTGTTCCGCTGGTAGCCGTCACCTTTAGCCAGGAATCGCCGGATTGTGAAAAATTAAATGTATTGGTTATTTGTGTGCCTCCTGAAACCAATTTTATAAGATTATTGTTCTGAAAAAGCCGGATGTCAGAGGCGACAGAAGTAGAGGCAGTAAAGGCCAGATTTGTATAAAGCGGGAGAATGGTATTGACCATCGGATTGGTGATGGCCACGTTTAATCCTGCACTAAAGACATCAATCAGGATATCTTTTCCTCCGGTGGCTCTGCCTGATTTGGTCTGATCGGCACTCCGGAAAACAAAACAGAGTTGTTTGATGATTTCACCGGCCGGAACACCATAGAAACTCCGGATATCAGGACTAATCGTAAGCGTATAAGTATTGGCGGTTAAGCGGGTAAGTTTTGCTGATGGAATATTTGTGGACCACGTGGCAATCACATATTTCCAATCGGCTGATGAAGTGCTTTTATCGGTAATTACACCGGTATGGGCATAAATATCGCCTGTATAATCTTTCAAACCTGCGTCTCCCTGTGTGGCATCAAAAGTGATTGTTAATGGATTGCTTTCGATGGGCAAAGCCGGAACTGTGGTAACCTGTGCAAAACCAAAAACTGATGTTGCCATCAGGCAGAAAAGAAGGTTGAATCTATGTAACATGATGTTTGAAATAAAAAAAGGCTTACCCACATTAAATCAGCGGGTAAGCCTTTAGTAATCGTAAATTAATTTTTAGTAACGGTTGCTTTACGAGCCCAAGGGTCTAATGTAACCGTGTAATTTCCTGGTGTTGCAAAGTTAAGATTACCTCCACCCTGAGTTAGGGCATCAAGAGTGCCACCAAAATTCACGCCCCAGTCATGATTTGCCCTGAATTTCCATTCGCCTGCAGCAATTATATTTGCAGTTGCAGTGAAAACCTGATTAACAGAATCCCAGGTCATATCTACGTCCGGATTACCGCTCCAATTGGTAAAAGCACCCACTAAGCCCCAGGTATTGGCACTGTAGGTATATACATTCGGATGACTCAAATCCAAAGTAATTGCATAATCAGCAGTATTGGTGACTGCGATATTGGCACCGCCCGCATTTAAAGCAGTTCCATTTGCGGCATCGCTGCCATAATTGACACTCCAGTCAGAAGTTCCTCTGAATTTAAAAGCTGCACCACTTGTCAAATGAACTCCTAAAGAGAAGGTTTGGGCAGTCGGACTATACGTCATATTCGTTTGCGCACCCCAGCCACCCGGAGTTGCATCACCGATTACTCCCCAAACCGTAGCAACCGCGGTAAAAGTCATGGCTGTTGCATCCGCATTTAATTTGTAATAACCTTTTGCAGAACTCATGTTTCCGCCATTGGCATCTAATTTACCTGCACCTCCGTCGCCATAGTTAGGACCATTCCAGTTAGCCTGAGTAGCAAATTTCCAGCTGTTGGAAGCATTTGCCATATAAACGTAACCTTCAAGTTTGTCACCCGCGGTGATCGTACTGATCACTTGCGGAGATTTGTCAGGAGACCAGTTGGCTAAAGTTGAACCAGGATAGCTTGCTTCAACATAATCACCCGGAATATTCCAGGTAAGGATATCAGATAATGTAGTGAATTGAACATCACTGCCGTAAGCGGTTCCTGCGCTGTT
>CAYHDA010000451.1:0-2909 GCA_964355145.1 uncultured Mariniphaga sp. | reverse complement strand
TCAATGAACCGGCGTCAACGATGGTTCCAAAATCGTGGTGAAGTTTTGTGTCAACCCAGGCAGTCTGACCAGTTGCAGCATTCATGCAAAAGAGTTTCCGTCCATCGGAAATCCCGTAAAGAAAACCGTCCTTTAAAACGGGTGTATTCCATTTTGTTCCGAGTTCACCATTTTTCCACAGCTCCTTCACAGCAAATTCATCACCTTGTTTTTCAATTTTAATCGCTTTGGTACCTTGTCCCTGTCCGGTAATAATTATTGTTTGTCCGTCAATAACCGGTGAGGCAGCATTATAAAATCTGTTCTCTGTCGGAACCGGAATCTGCCACAGCACTTTCCCATTAGCCGGATCAATGCCCATCAGGTTTTTAGCAGTTAAATCAACAATTTGCTTCTTGCCATTAATGGTTATCATTGAAAGAGAAGCATAAGAAGGTCCATCACCCGGAGCCTGCCATTTTTGTTTACCGGTTTTCAATTCAAATGCAACGACAGCTCCATTCTCTTTACCTCCCAGATGCACCACGCACATTCCATCAAAGATAAGTGGGGACAGACTGGTGAAAAAAGCCGGCAAATCTTTGGTGAATTCTTCATTTCTCCATACCAGATTCCCTGTACCGGCATCCATACAAGAGAGTACGCCCCCTACACCGAGTGTGACGATCTTGCCCTCACCAATCGTGGGAGTACTTCTCGGACCAGGATGCTGGGAACTTGAAGGACCTGTAATTGCTGCAGAGGGATATTTATTTTGCCACAAATCCTTTCCTGTCCGACTGTCAATACACCTGATCACTTCTTCGTCACCCTGACGTGTGAATGTGTAAAGTTTGCCCCCGGCTATTACAGGGGAAGCATCACCCAGGCCTACCGTGACTGTCCATAGAGGAGTCACTGAAGAAGGCCATGTTTGTGGTGCTTTAAACCCCGAAACTTTCCCGTCACGATTAGTGCCGCGCCATTGCGGCCAGTCCTGCGCAAAGACATTCACCGTAAATGTCACAGTGAGAAAACAGATCACAGCGACAAATAACCGATTGGGTGTTTTCATAATCATTACTTTTTTTGGTGTTGAAATCCTTCGATCAACTCTTTTGAGAATTCAAAATCGGACTGTAAAATCTTAATGGTCACAGGGGCAGTGCCTCCTGAAGTTATATACCAGGGAGCGATATTTCCCATTACTTCATTCTCCAAATATGCTTCAATACCATTATCCTCAAGCAACTCCCGGATTAAAGTTGCTTCCCAAAGTTCACCGGCAAATACTTCAACCATTTCATCTTCATTTTCCATAACGTTGCGAATTAATTAATGATCTGTAAATTCAAATAAAATGAGTCTAACAGCGTGATTACGAACAATGATAAAGATACGATTAAAACATTCAAAAATGCTTTTTTGATTCAAAATTCTCAGGAAAATTCTTTTATAAGTTCAGAAGGGCCTGGCAAAAGTTGCAGTCACATCACCAAAAAAACAGTCTGCGTAATACAACAGATTTTTTAATCCAACCCGCAGCAATATTTAAAGCAATTTTCAATTAACATTGGTCAATTAACTAATTATGAACAGAATACATGAATCTAATGCCACTTCTTTTGTTGTGGATATAAGGCGTAGTATAAAACAACGAATAAAAGTGAAATAATTATGCCTGTAAAGATTAATTCTGAATAATTGATGGAATAGACTGAAATTGTCTGATGATCAAGGTTGCTTTTTAATTCTTGAACTCTAAATGCCTTATCAACAATATGATATCCAAATTCATAAAGATTATATAGCGCAAATGGAATACATATTATACAAATAGCTTTTAACCAGAGCGATTGAAGTTTCATAAATTTTAAATTTTATGTTTGCCTTCTTTGGCATGCTTATCAGGGATTAATATTTGTTTTTTTTATTAAAATGTAAGAAGACACTGAAAAAATGACGAGCAAAACCACCATTAAGAGAAAAGATACATTCCCGTACAGATCTGAAATTGTACATAAATTTGGGTTACCATACTTGTGGTTTAGAAAAGAAGCAATTATGCCTGATAAATTTGCCACAAAATGTAATAGTATTGTTAATCCTAAACTATTTGTTTTGAAGTAAATATACCCAAACATCAATCCGAAAAATATTGCCCCCGGAATCATTGATAATTGCCCATGAAAAAAACCGAATATAATCGCCGAAACAATTATAGTTTTATTAGGAGAATAAGTAGAAAGCAACCCTTTAAAAATTATCCCTCTGAATAAAATTTCTTCGAGTAATGGAACTATCATTAAAGCGCTTGTAATATAAACCCATGAATAAAAAAGATCGGATTTATTTGAATTGATAAATAAATGATAAATTTTTTGAAATGGCAAATTTAGACTTAGTTGGAATGAGAAAACGACAAAAATCATTAATGGCAGCAAGTTTAAATTATTCAGCTTAAAATTATAATTGTAGCTCAGATGCCTTCTGAAATTTATAAGATGTGCCAGAAGGATTATAATTATCATCACAATCACATATATCAAATACATCGGAAGATCTTTCGGAAGAACTTCGGTAATTTGTTTCTCAAAGAAAAGAAGTGGAGCAGCAAAAGGTGTTGCAATGACAATTCCAACCAGAATATAAAAAATAGTTTGGATTATTGTGCTGGGAAAAAACTTGTTCTGCATAATTGAAAATAATAAGAGAAACCGTAACCCTGACATGGTTCAATATTAACACCTTAATTTTGTATTCAGTCTGCTGGCTGGCGGAACTAAAGTTGTGAGTTATTCATCATCCCCCAGTTTCGTCATTCCGCTGGCGGAGGGGTTAATCATATTTAGCCACTCCGTTGCAAAGAATAGTTTTTCAGAAGACCCAATTTATATATCTGAAATTTAATTGTTTATTCCAAAATTCAC
>CAYHDA010000450.1:0-2948 GCA_964355145.1 uncultured Mariniphaga sp. | reverse complement strand
CACGGCTAAGACCTGCAAAATGGTTCTTGTCATAGCGGAACATATATAAATGATAGGCGCTTCGGGTTGTCCCTTCATATAACTTTGCAGGTGTGATGCCTTTAATCTCATTCAGCATTTTTGTCAGATAATTGGCATTTTCGGTCCTTTGATTGGTCTGCTCAACGACACGAGTCATCTGAGCGAGCAATAAATTACCCTGAAATTCTGTCAAACGAACATTTGTACCACGGGTGCCGGTCCCAGGATTGAAGCCTGTGACCCGTCCTCCCTGGCCTTGATTGTGAAAGCTATAGCATTTCTGGGCAAACTTTTCATCATTTGTCAGAATGGCGCCGCCTTCGCCTGAGTTGAGATTTTTGCTTGCCTGAAAACTGAAGGCTCCGGCCAGACCATAGGTTCCAACCATCTTTCCCCGCCACGATGCGAGATGCGCCTGACATGCATCTTCGATTACAGGAATCCTGGTCTTTTGCGATAGTTCAAGGATTTTATCCAGATTTGCAGGAGAGCCTCCGATATGAACAGGCATAATTACTTTTGTTTGCTTTGTGATGGCCGCTTCGATTTTATTGGCATCGATCTGGAAACTTTCAATATCGGTATCCACAAAAATTGGAAGAGCATAATTCAGTACAACAACATTGTAGGTCGCGATAAATGTGTAAACCGGGATGATGACCTCATCTCCGGGACCAATATCCAACGCACCAAGTAAAGTTAGTAATGCGGTTGTCCCGCTTGAAGTTGCAAGAACATGTCCGGCACCTGTGAGCTTCTTGTACTCAGTTTCGAAATTATCCACTTTATTACTGCCCAGACGACACCACGTTTTGCTTTGCAATACTTCTTCCAAAGCTTTTGACTCAGGCTGACCGATGACAGGCCAACCGGGAAATATGCCCTCATGGGCTTTGGTACCACCCAAAATAGCGGGTTTTAATACATCACTTCCCGATGCACGGGAGATCGTCGGAAATTCGAGTGACAAACCTGCTCCGATAATGGAAGCAGCGCCTACAAATGCTCTGCGGTTAAATTTGTTTTCCATTTTAATTTTTATTTGGTTATAGAATTAAAACGCTAATTTTAAAGGACTTTAATAAAGTGTTGAAAATCAGAAACAAAGATCATTGATCCGTCGGCTGACGGAGAATATTATTAATTGACCATTACTTAAATACTGTCTGTTGACCGTTCTGTATTTGTTTTTTCACCCTTCACTTCGCGCAGCCGGTTTAAATCCTCTTGTAATTTATCTGCAAACAGGAACATGTCGGAACTATGCATAATTATATTTGCTCCCGCTTTAGCCCAGGCAATCTGAAGATCGAGAGTTCCTCTGGAGCCATTATGTCCACCAGCTGCAACACCACTCGCTCTGGCCTTTTTAATGATTTCGCTGCTCAATTCGATAAATTCCTTCGTGAGATATTGTTCGGGCATATCGTAAGACGTAGATAAATCATGAGGTCCTAAAACGATTCCGTCCACTCCTGGTCCGTCAACAGACTGAATGGCAAAGAAATCCTCCATGTTTTTCACGCCTGCCGGGCTCTCGATATTCAGGAGCAGCGTATGATTTTTATTGTGATTTTTTAAATAAGCCTCAAGTTCCGCCGTTGGTTTTTCTTTTCCATACAGGAGCCTCTTCAGCTTTTCACCTTTTAACGGCCGGTATTTTACTGCACCCACAAGATCGAATACATCAGCGACATTTTCAACATAAGGCACCAGTACGGCACCTGCGCCGGCGTCTAATGCCCGCGTGGCCAGGTAGGGATCCGGTTCCAGAATACGAACAACGGGGTTTATTCCGGCAGCTTTAAATGCCCTGCACATCCAGCTTAGCGTTTCGGGGTTGTACGCGACATGCTCGTCGCACAAAAAAACATAGTCGAGTCCGAGACTGATTGCCGTATCGAACATCTTAGGTGATGTTGAAGTGATTAATGTGCCGTACACATTTTTTCCTGAGCGCAGTGCGTCTCTGAAATCTTTTCCTGTCATTATTTCCATTCTCCTTCCTTACCTAATGCAGCAATAGCTGCCTGGCTAAATGTTTTTGCTGCTTCATTCATGACTTCAGCATTCTTTATTTGCTCGCCTACGCGGTCGTATGCCAGAGCTGCATTGATAACTGTATCACATTCATTATTGTCCATAAAGAGCGAAGCTTCAAGAATCCGGGACTGATCTTCCTCCGGAATAATTAAAAATCCGTGTTTGTCGGCATGAATTAAATCGCCCGACTTTACTGTAGTCCCGAATACTTCTACCGGTTCGCCCCAGGTGATGGGTGCGGCATAAGCATGACCGACACATAAACGGCGCGCAAGAGCCTTGAAACCTGCACTTTTCATTTCGTCGAGATCCCTTATGGCGCCATCAACAATAACGCCGACGCATCCGAGTGTTTTATGAGTGTTGGCACTTACCTCGCCCCAGAAGGAACCAATCACATTTGGTTTATCAAGATCCTGCATGACAATAATTTTGGGCCCGGGAATGGAGGCAATGTAGTTACGGTATTCGGTCCAGGCATTCGGATTGGAGCCAGGCGCGGACGGTCTGATAGTTACCGTTACAGCATATCCAATCATCGGTCCGAATTCGGGCATGAAATCCTTGGTCTCCTCGAGATTAAATCCGGTTGTCCGGGATCTTTTGGTAATCTGCTCCCATCCATTGTAGATGGTAGGAGTATTCCAGCGTTTTAGCTTGAGCAAGATATCTAATGGCAACATAAGTCAATGTTCAATTATTAATTATCAATTAGGAGTGTTCAATTATCAATGTTCTCCGCCAGCTGGCGGATCAATGTTCAATTATCAGTTACTTAACAACGTTTTGAGGGGTTCCGGTTAGAAATAATCTTAAATTTTCAACAGCGGTATTCATTAATCTTGATCTTGATTCTTTTGGAGCCCAGGCGATATGTGGTGTGA
>CAYHDA010000449.1:0-2967 GCA_964355145.1 uncultured Mariniphaga sp. | reverse complement strand
TGACCTCCTGAAAGTAATGATTCAAATGCAATGGCTTCAGTTTTGTTTTTGGCAACACCCAGGATCCGGATCAATTGTTCTTCTCCAAAAATAGAAGCAGATTTATTCTTCAGATAGTTGAGATTTAGCAGGCGGATCGAAGAATCTTCACAAAAATTGTGGATTTCTTGTCTGATCCATTCATCATCAGCCGTTGTATCGACACAACCACATGAGGTCAAAGGGATTCCGATGCCCGGAATAGAATATTTACTCACTGAGGCGAACATTTTTTGCAAAACATCCATGCATCCAACACCGATAACAGCATCTACTTTTCCACTCTCAATCAAGCGTGTAGTTATGGTCGTTCCTTCTGTAACCAGCGCAACATAACCAAGATTTTCAGCCTCACGTAAAAAACCGGAAATACTGCATTTGCCACATTCGGCACACAATAGTCCAAGTTCATCTTTTGGTGCTTTGCAGATTGCCACATTCCGAAGACAATGCGGGAGCAGAAAAATACGCCGGTTAAAGGGAATTGCACCTACGACTGACCGCCAGATTGCATTGCCGCAACAAACCATAATGAATGCATGGAAACGCTCTTCCCATTTTTCTGCTTCAATCAGCAAATCGGCAAATCGCACCAGGCTATCGTAGCTGACAGGTGGCATCACCTTATTTTTTAGAAAATAAGACTCAATAGCAGCCCTGATCTGAGCTCGTTTTAATTTTTCAGTGGGTACATCAAGCAAAAATAATGAATCAGCTATTTTTTTTGAAACCATAGTAATAAAATTTATCCATAAGCTCCTAAACCGAAAAAGGCCCGTTTTTTTGCCATCCGGTAAATCCAGTTCTTTTCCGGAATGCGGGGGCAACTTCCATGACTGGAAATCATACTGCCATTGGCCAACTGATCCGGCATTTCTATTCTGTTTGATGTATTAACCGCTTGATGATCAGCAGAAAAATTTGCAAGCCAGGCAGGGTTCTCCATTAATATGCAACCCTTGGTCTGTTTATTGACCTGAGTTTTAAAATCTTTGATAAAAGTAGAATTTTCATAAATAGATTTGATATCTCCGCTCAGAATATTATCGCACGAATACTGTATAACTGGACAAGGCTCAATATCTCCTGCAGGATTAATGTGATGACTCAGGCCTTCAACAGCCGGACAGAATGGTTCGCCATCGGCACCCCAATAAGAATCTATCAATACCAGCGGATATTTGGTTCGGCCATCGACTAAGAATTGTCGTAGTCTAAGGATTTCTTCGGACGAAAGTGCCAGTTCGTAGTGTGGATTCTCACCGGTCGGGCGGTAGATATAATACCAGAGATAGACCACTCCCCGATCGTGAAGCATTGAAATGAATTCATCAGATAATGCCATTTCAATATTTGATTTACAGACACTTATTGCAACGCCAGTAATTAAATGGTGATTTATTGCAGTGTCAATAGCCTGTTGCGTTCGCCGATAAACGCTTTTACTCCCCCGCCGGATATCTGCGATCAATTCATCCCCTTCAAAACTGATAAGTGGTGTGACATTTGCCACCTCCCTCAAATTGGCAGCTATTTTATCGCTGAGCAAAGTTCCGTTTGTAAACAGCTGAAAATAACAATCGGGATGAGCCTTGAAAATACTCATTAACTCACTATACATCAACGGTTCGCCTCCTAATATACCATAAAAGTAACAACCATACTTTTTGCTGTCGTTTATGATCTTGTTAATGGCCTGTAAATTGAGAGTCGTACTTTTCTCCCCTTTAGTTATCCAGCAACCCTGACAAGCCAGATTACAGTCATCGGTAACTGAAATAAACTGAAAAGCAGGAAAATTTTCTCCGCGTTGCTTTCTTTTCTGGAATTTATTAAACCCTGCAATTCCTTTCCACCCAAGATTATAGGTGAATTTCCATAAACACCGGCGATCCGATTTTAAAAAATTTCTTAATATTGACATCGTCTGGTGGCTATTGATGATTATTTTTTGCCGCGAGTGCGTTTTCTCGTTCAATTATTGCCTGCTGCATGGCTGTAGAGCGTATAATCGACTGACGTTTAGCCTTTCGCATTTCGAGAGCCTGATAAATATTGCTGCCAAGAATGGCATTCATATCAAGCCTTTGTCGTTGCAATTCAGCGATTTCATCAATCGAATCATCACCGGAAATAGCACCTGCATGTTGATATTTTGGAAAAATAATTGCTGTATGGGGGCAGATTCTGGCACAAGCCGGACAGTTATTCTTGCATCCTTTTGGATTAACGACAACTACCTTATTGTCAGTCTTATCGTATACGCTAAAAAGACAAAAATCAGCACATTGGCCACATGCGGTACAGCGCGAATAGTCAATTATTGGATACCATGAAGGCCATTCGCAATTGCTTTTCAGTTCAGAAGATTCCCAAGGCCCTGTATGTCCTTCAGAAAAAGACTGAATTGCAGCAAATATCTGATCGTTGGTCATTTCTCTGAAATTAACATAGTCATAATTCATTGACTGATGATCAATTCCGCAGGTTTCGAGCAAATGTCTGATTGCTCTGGGATAACATGCAACAATCATTACTTTTTCAGCTTCAATCAGTTGATCCCTTGTGTCACTTTTTCGATCGACAGAACATCCGCATAAATCGGAAATTTCAAGAGTTGGGACGTTTATCTGCTTTAAAAATGCAGAAATAGCCTCTAACCGGTCATTTCCGATTATTTGCGCACCACAATTGCAAAAAACCACTTTTTTACGCATAAGATCAAAATCTATAACGATAATTAAGGTTCAAACCGAGGCAAAGGTATATTTTCAGTTGAGAAAAACAAGAGGTGAATAATCCTTTAAAAGGAGTGTAAAATAAGCATGAAGAATAAAAGCCTGCACATCATTGATATGCAGGCTTTTTGTGACCCCACCGGGATTCGAACCCAGATCAAAGGAACCGGAATCCTCCATTCTATCCATT
>CAYHDA010000448.1:0-2987 GCA_964355145.1 uncultured Mariniphaga sp. | reverse complement strand
ATTTAGAACATGTAAATGAACGACTGGATGAAGTAATTTTTCTCCCAAATGACATACCGACCGCGCAGCTTTGCCAATAATTTTCCCATCTTCTTCCACAATGGGCAGCCATTCCTCATTTTCAAATGAATGATCAGAAACTGCTGACACATTATTGCGCATTAATTTTCGGGTTTTAAAGTATTCAAATCCGAAATAAACGACAAACAGGATATAAAACAATCCGCCGCTGATAAATGCCCATGCCGCTTTACTCATGTAAAATGCAGAATAGAAAATTAAAAGCGTGTGTAACAGAATGATATAAAAAAGGTTGCGCAGATTGTGTTTAAAAGCAACTCCCTGAGCCTCATTTATCTCTACTCCTTTCATATATTTTCGGGTCATTGCTCCGACAATATCTACTGAAGAAAATACGGAGACTCCTAATATCGCACAGAGAATCAATTCAATGAGTGCGGGTTTTAATTTAAAGAAGATCTCATTCTCCAGAAGGATGGAGATTCCCGATAAGGCGATCAGCAATGCAGTATCAAGTAAGATAAAACGATCCAGTCGCTTTTCTTTAATCCAGGTAAATATCATCTCTCCAAGACCGATCAACAAAGCAACAATCAGCCCTACTTTCAGGCCCCAAAATTCGTCAGCGATAATGAAAACGAAAAGGGGTATAAGACCTGGTATTATCTTTTTAAGAAGTGCTGCCTGTTTCAAGTGGAATGATCGAAGGAAACCCGGTTATTACCATTTAATTTTTAGGACGAATCTCAATGGTGGGCCAAACATCTGTTGACTTATAGACTTTGTAAACTTTAATATAAAAGACCAAAGTTGAATAAGCAGGAATTGTTGATTGCTGCTGGCTTGAGTATGCCAGCTTAGATGGCAATACCAATTTTGCTTCGCTGCCAGCCTTCATATACAACATTGCCTCATCCCATCCTGTTATAACCGAACCTGTACCTACTGTAAAGGAAAATGGCTCAAACTCGCCTGACATATCAAACTTGTAACCGTCTCTGATTCCGGCGGTAGCGTCATCCTCTATCAGGTATCCCGTGTAATATACTTTAACCAGATCTCCGATTTTAATGGTATCGGTTCCCGCAGGAGCAGCTTTAGTCTCAATAAAATATAGCCCGGAGGTTTTGGGTTTTATGTCCGGATGATATTTGGAGATATATTTGGACAGTAAGGTGGATTCCTGACCTTGTAAAATCTGCAATGTTGTCTCATTACAAGAAGAAAACCCGATCGCTGCCAAGGCGATAACAAAAAACAAATTGAATAACCTAATTCTCATACTTCAATGATTTAGCGCAAAATTAACCCAATTATATCCTCTTACAAGTGAATGGCTTGTAAAAATGATCTTTATTATTAATAATTTTTCTGTAATTGCTTTGTATACTGAGGCAGCAACGACCTGAAAAGTGTCAGTGCCTCGGCAATCGGCAGCTTTATTTCACCACCTGATGCATTCTTGTGCCCTCCTCCGTTAAAATGAGCGCCTGAGAATTCATTGGTTGAAAAACAGCCTTTCGATCGAAAAGAAATTTTAACATGGTCATGCTTTTCCATAAAGAAAGCTGAGAAAACAATCCCGGTTATTGAAAGTGGATAATTCACAAATCCCTCTGTGTCACCAGGATGAAAATCAAATCGTTTTAATTCTTCGGTTGACAACCAGATTAATGCGGTCCGGTGCTGCACAAATATCTCCATCTTGTCAGAGAGACAATAGCCTAATAACCGCATTCTTTTCTCGGAAAAATTATTGTAAAGTGATTCATTGATTTTCTCCTTATCAGCTCCCCGGTTAATTAATTCACTGACAATCCGGTACATATCCGGACGAGAGGCATTGTGACTAAATGAGCCGGTATCTGCAATGATTCCTGTGAGTAAAGCATTGGCACCTTTTGGTCCAAGATGATTCATCATGCCTAAAGCCTCGATGAAGTCATAGACCAGCTCTGCCGTTGAACTGACATCAGTATCAGAGAACATAAAATCAGCCTTGATCTGGGGTTCCGGATGATGATCGATCAGAACTATTGATTTCGACGATGTTTGCAAATAATTCTCCAACTTTCCCAATCTTTTATGGTCGTTAAAATCCAAATAGAAGAGAAGATCGGCCCGATCAATCAATTTATGACACTCCTCCTGATTTTTTTCATAGATTAGTGGTATGCCTTCGGAACCAAGCCAATTGAGATAAGAGGGAAATTCATTTGGAACAATCACAGAAGATTCAAATCCTGCATTTAACATCACGTCGTTCAATCCTAAGGTAGAGCCAATTGCATCACCGTCAGGATTAACATGCGGAATAATTACAACCCGCCTGACTACTGAACCCAGCAATTCACTAACCTTATTACAAGTATTTATATCAAATCTTTTCAACGGTTACTATTTTTATCAAGATGCAAAGATATCATTATTGGTTGTACGCCGAAAATTGAATCATTCATTAAATATTCAATTCAATAGTAAAATTGAAAACCGGAGTAACAACAGAATCTCAGCAATATTTTGCTAAATTTATCCGTTGTTAATATTTAAAGAATTACTTACCAAAATTGTCTCCTGTTATGAATGGAAATATCACATTTACAATGATTAAGCCTTGTGCTGTTCAAAGTAATTATATCGGACCAATACTAAAAATGATCAATGAAAAAGGGTTTCGGATCAAGGCTATTAAAATGACCCGGTTTAGCCGCGAACGTGCCGAGGCTTTTTACGGAATTCACGCAGGAAAGTTTTTTTTCGAAGGATTGGTGGAATTCATGTCCTCAGGACCAATTGTTGCGGCTATTCTTGAAAAAGAAAATGCTATAAACGATTTTCGCGAATTAATAGGTAACACGAATCCTGAAAATGCTGCTGAAGGTACAATTAGAAAACTTTTTGCGGCATCTTTTACCGCCAATGCGATTCACGGAGCTGACAGTGATGAAAATGCCATTCGTGAAGGA
>CAYHDA010000447.1:0-3014 GCA_964355145.1 uncultured Mariniphaga sp. | reverse complement strand
ATCATTTGCTATTTAGGCTGGAAGTTAGATTTAATGGTAAAAATAGATAATAACTTATATAGATTGCCTTTCCGGCCAGGATAAATTTGGGAGCCAAAACTTCCCGCAGAAATTTAACCGGGAACCCGTTAAAACATAAGTTTAAAATAAACCGGCCAAATGAACTCTTGCCCATTTGGCCGATTATTTTACCAATAATTATACAGCCTCTAAATCAATATTGGCTGTCTCTAATAGCCGTCATTTTGTTTCAGTTTAGGGTTCAGTTTAAGTTCATTCCCCGGCACCGGAAAGATTTCGCGATATTTTGCGCTTACGGCATCTTTGAATAACCAGAGTCCGCTATATTTTCCAAAACGAATCATATCGTTTCTGCGCCATGCTTCCCATGCAAATTCCCTGGCACGTTCATCGAGAAACTCGTCAAGGGTCGGATTGACCGTTAGTACTGGCGCTTTTGCTCTTGATTTGATTTGGTTTACCAAAGATAAAACGGTTTCACCATTAGTGGCACTGGCTCCTCTGAGTATCGCTTCAGCTTTCATCATCAAAATATCGGCATATCGGAAAACAGGGAAGTCGTGGTTGTCGCTTCTTGAGTTAGGCTCCCAGTTTGGATCGGGATAAAACTTAATGGAGCGGGCACCCATATATTGGGAAAGGAAATCATTGCCGGTATCCATTTTATTGGGATCACCCCTGAGCCATATTTCTCTGGTAAGTTCCAATTGCCAGATGGTATCACGGCCACCATAAGGACCTACATAGGTTTCATTTAACCCTTTGTAAGTTGTTTTTACAGTGATCGGTGTTTTTCCGTCAAACTCAAATTGCTTTCCAACCAGCCAGGTCGCGTTGCGTACATCACCCGCCAGATTAAATTTATCAAAGTACTCAGGTAGTGTTTTCGTTGAGTTGCTGGGTGATCTTGATCCTAATCCGTATTTTGTTCTCAATTCAGGGGTAAGACTATAACGGGTGAAGGAATTTCCCTGGATTTTGTAGGCATCATAAACGATGGCAAAAATGAATTCTTTTACAGCCGGACCATTTGTAGGCAGGAACATACTTTTGTAATCGGCATCCAAAGCGAACAGTCCCGATTTAATCACTGAATCGCACCGGATTACAGTCTCATTAACCATAGCCGTGCCTTTGTAAACTTGTGCGTTGAGGTACATTTTGGCAAGTAGTGCATGGCCCATCCAGGCTGTCGGACGTCCGTACGTGGTGGCATCTTTTTTTCTTGGAAGAAATGGCAATATGTCTTTAATTTCACTCTCTATAAATGCAAATACATCGGCACGGGGCGATGTTGAAGTATCGTCTCCAAATTTTTTCAAAATCGGGACATTCCCATAATTATCCAACAGGATAAAATAGAAAAAAGCGCGCATCATGCGAAGTTCAGCAAATTGCTGGCTCTTTAATGTCCCTTCCGGAACTGCATCAAACATACCCATGACACGGTTGCAGGCAATAATCCCGTTGAAAGCATAGGTCCAGATAGTGTTGACAATGGCATTGTCCGGAGTCCAGGTATGTTTATGGAGTTCGCGGTATTGGCCACCATCATCCCAGTTGCCAGCCCTGGCAGGTGTAAGCGCCTCATCCGTTGAAAGTGATTCAAGGCGCCAATAATCAATTGCATAATTGGCCGGGAGAATGGTATAAATGATTCCCTTTGCAGCCTCGAAGTGCTCGGGTTTCGTTGGAAAGTTATCGGGAGTTAATTCCGATTCAGCTTTTATATCCAGATTGGTACAGTTCGTAAATAGCATCGCAGCCAAAAACAAGGCTCCGGTAATTCTTTTTATAACAGATATATTCGTTATCATTTTAATAATTTTAAAAGGATTAAAATTTGAACTTATCAATAATTACAAATTAATGTTTACCCCTAAAATAAAGGATCGCGTTTTAGGATAAAAATTATTGTTGTCGATACCGGGTTCAATTCCACCAAGATTAATTTCAGGATCAATACCTCTGTATTTTGTGATTACGAACAAATTATTAGTAGTAATATACAGTCTGGCACTCTTGATTTTTACCCCCTTGAGATTAAAGGTATATCCAAGCGTGGCATTATCCATCCTGATATATGATCCGTTCTCGATGTACCTGGTTGAATTATAAAATGAATTTACATCCGTTGCCGGTTCTCCGAGGGAGAATTTTGGAATATTATTGACCGATGCATTGTTCACATCATTCAAACTTGCAAGGGTCGCATTGAGGATCTTATTTCCGGAAACACCTCTCAGAAAGAAACTAAAATCGAAATTTTTATAGCTGAAAGTATTATTCCATCCAAACATCAGGTTGGGCTGAGCGCTGCCGCTTTGTTTGAAATCTTCGACTGTGACCACCTTTGAAGTATCACCATTTGCTTTGTAGAACATTGAAATACCCTTAATATTCCGGCCGGCATATTGGCGGACAAAGAATGTTCCGATAGGTTCACCTTCCTTAAGAATCTGAGCAGGATTTCCTGATTGCCCTTTACCCCCGATTCCTGCTGTCCGGATACTTGTGAAGGTAGGAAACTGATCGTTGGAAAGAGATACCACTTTATTCACATTCTTGGAAATATTGAAAGATGTAGTCCATTCGAAATTTCCGGTTTTTACCGGTATCGCATTGATCTGTAATTCCACACCTTTATTGCTTATTTTGCCGACATTGGCAATTAGGTAGGAGTAAAGGTATTTAGTTGTTGAAACCGGATAGCTCCAGATGAGGTCGCTGGTCTGTTTGCTGTAAGTCTCAATGGTACCTGTTATGCGGTTATTCAGGAAACCAAAATCCAGACCAACATTTGTCATGGCTGTCGACTCCCATTTTAAATCTGGATTTTCATTTTGAGTTACGCCAACTGCTTGAAGTTGAACGCCATTGATGTAGGTAACGCCGGTCACACCATATTTTAATCTGGAAATCATAGGATCAAACCCGAGAGAGTTACCGCTGACACCGTAACCGATACGCAATTTCATGTCGCTCACACTCTT
>CAYHDA010000446.1:0-3024 GCA_964355145.1 uncultured Mariniphaga sp. | reverse complement strand
GATTGATCAACCGGTACTTTTTCAAAATTAGAATACCTGACATTTTTGGAATCGAAGAGGTTTAAAATAGATATGCCAGTTTCTGCCGAGACCTTTCCGATACTAAATCCATAGTTAACAGCAACATCGATCCGGTTGTAATCGGGATCAGTATAGTCAGGTTTTTGAAATGTTCCGTTATTTAATGGGAAGCCGGAACCGAATACATAATTTGCAGAAAAATTGAATGGTTTAAAATTGAGCAATAGTGCTGTTTTTAGTTCATGTCGCTGATCCTGAGGTGCCAGACGAAATTCTTCCTTGGGGAAGTAAGAGAATTTTTCCTCAGTTTTGCTCAGTGTGTAAGAAACCCAGGCAGAATGACCTTTGTAATCTTTTTTGATAAAGAAATCAACACCAAAACTTCTTCCCTCTCCCTTGTAAATCAAATCTTTATATTTTTGATTTCTATTGATAAACCGGGTTAGTCCATCCGTTTGCTTTAAGTAAGTCTCAATGCTTATGGTTAAATTATTATGATGATAGGAACTGCCAACAACCCAATGCACAGCGCTAAGAACGGGAACATCTTTATTGTCGCAGGCTGTCCAGATATAGCGGTAATTGCCCTGTTCATCAATTACTGAACTTTTGGAGATAAACTGATTGTAAAGACCCCAGGCACTATTAAATTTTACAAATTCATTTAGATTTATACTCGCTGAAAAGCGTGGCTGAATATATACTTTATTAAGATTGAAAGGGATATCTGCGCGAAATCCTAATTTAAAATCCACCTGACCGGCCCATGTAATATGATCCTGCAAGTACCCATTGATTCGGGATACTTCCGTATTGAGATTAGTTTGTCTGAATCCGGATGAATCAGCCCTTAAACCAACTTCATTCCTAATAAATCCAACCCCGGTCTCCAGCAAATGAGATTGTGACAGCCTTACAAAATTGTCCGTACGGCCGTTGAATTCCGAAATTTGGTTAAAGGTTTGATAATCGCGCCTTACAACAATTGTTTTGTTTGAGCGCACATACTTTTGAACATCAGACAACTCAGTCCCAAGGGAAGACCAGGACGCCGTAATATTGGTAATATTCCCATTGCGCCTTGTACGTCCGTAGAAACCAGATGCTCCATATTGATTATTATTCTCTGAGTTGACTTTGAACAGGCTGTTAAGACCGGAAACCTGATTAATGGTATATTGAAAATGATCATTACCACCTAGCGTGCTAATAGAGAAAAGGGCTCCTTTATCGTTGCGTGTTGTAAATTTCAGATTTGCATCGCGATAATTGTAATCAGGAAGAACGGTGAAATCGATGGCAGAGTTCGCTGTACCGGCTGTTTCAAGTGTTTTTTGAGTTCTGGCCGGAAGAATAATCTTGCCATTATACAAATTATAATAAGTCTGACGAAATGACAATAACAGCGCACTTTTTTTCCATAGCGGCAGTTCTGCAAGTCCGTTCATGGTAACATTATTAATATTAAAGCTAAATGAAGGCCTTGTTAAACTTCCTGATTTTCCTGCAATACGAACTATCCCCCCCACTCTATCACCCAGACTGGCATCGTACCCTCCCTTCTGCACTTCTATTTCCTTGGCAATCAATGGGTTTACTGCATCAATATCTTCATTAAAACTTTTTAATCCCCATATTGTAAATCCATCAAACAAGATCTGGCTGTGACCTTCGTAAGAGCCCCAGATTATCAAACCATTCGATTGTTCGCTTGAAGCTAAAATTCCGGGCATAAGCCGCAACAATGTGAATACTGAATTATCATCATTCCCAGGCAGATACTTTGCGATCTGATGATTGACACGCATCATTCCGGCTCTATGCCCAATCTGAGTCGAACGGTCCGGAGATTTGTCTTTAATAATAATTTCGTGCAGGCCAACAGCAGAAGGGATGAGATTTAAATGATGGTTGGTTCCGGCAACCAAAACGGTATCGAGAATAAAATATCCCAAATGGGAAATTTTGACATGAAAAACACTGTCTCCGGAAGTCTGGTAGGAAAAGCTTCCTTTGAGGTCAGAAACAACGAAACGGCCGTCAACAGCGATATAGGAAAATGGTAATGGCTCGTTCGATCTGGCTTCTGCAATCTGCCCTAATAACAAATAATTTCGGAGTACTATCTGTTTTCTGTCAGGAAGTATGATGAAAACAGCTCCTTTTTTATGGTAAGTCAAAGGTAATCCCTTAATTAACAATTTAACTGCCTCTTCAGGGGATGCACATAACTGGTTGAGGGAGCATTTATATTGTGAGAGAAGATGATCGTTAAACGAAAACTGCAGGTTGTATTTATCGCGTAATCCAATAAACACTTTATTCAAAGGCAGTTTATCTACATTAATATCAATCTGTTGCGAAAAGCAAGATGGGGCAACTCCAAGAAGTAAAATAAGCAAAATGATTAAACGATGCCTCACGCTCTCCGGGATATTAATCAACCAGAAATTCGGTATCTGATCGGACTTCAAATTTAAGTCCTAATGACGTGCAAACCAAATCGAGCACCTCTTTTTTCGACATTGATTTAGAAAAATTTCCGGTATAAGTGAGACGTGGATCCGCCTCAAATTTAATCCTTATATTATACTGACGTTCAATCTCTTTCAAAACAGATGCAATTGTTGAACCCGTAAAAAAGAACATATTATCCCTCCAGGATTTAACTGACAATGTATTTACTTCCTGAACGAAACTCAAAAAACCTTCTTTATTAAGGAAGGCCTGTTCGTTAGGATTCAGCAAAAGGCTTTCGTTTTTATCAGTCGAAACCACACCAACTTTTCCAGTAAAGCAGGTAACCCGGTATTCATTCGCACGTGAAAAGATATTAAAGCTTGTACCTAGCACAGTTGTTTCACCCCGGGCAGATACAACTCTAAAAGTATTTCCGTGCAACACCTTAAAAAAAGCTTCACCATTGAGTGTTATTGTTCGGGATACTTTAAACCAGTAGGGGTGAAATTTCACAGAAGACTCGGCATTTAATTCAATTAAAGA
>CAYHDA010000445.1:0-3029 GCA_964355145.1 uncultured Mariniphaga sp. | reverse complement strand
ACTTTCAAATCAAGTTCACTGGTTACCCGGCTACAATCCACCTTAATATTACCAATAGGTAATTTTAGCTCACTGTGGTATTCACAGGCTACATCGTCAAAATCCTGAAGTTTGCCTTTCCCCGGTTTTATCTCTTCCTTCTCCTGGCAATAATAGCTTGGGCCTTTGAACATCACCTTTTGATTGATAGCCCCCAGCCATTTTCTTTTGGCAATGACTTTTGCCAGTTCAAATTGTTCGGGCCACTTGGTGTACTGGTCGTAATAAATCTGGTTGTTCAGGTAGCGACGTAATGCATTGAGATAATCTTTTTGTGTTTGTTCAAGCAAGGTATTCGCAGAACTTAAAAAACCGTCTGCTGCACCGTTGTAGTCATTGCATGCAGCGTCAAACGGATTTGCCTTACCTTCTCCAAATTGAGGCTGATACCTCTGGTCTAATGTCTTATATTTCTCCGAGAGTGACTGACTTAAATTTTCTACCTCATTAATTGCAGCCATTTTTGCCTTTATTTTCTTGTCCATTGAAAATATAAGTTGCCCATCATTGTCATCAACAAGAAATTTTAACTTTTTAAATGCCTTATAAGCCAGTGGAGGAAACAGTGAACCTCCCTGTCCGGTGCGACTGGCTTTTATTAGCTGTTGTTGGCGTGCTTCACTAATCGTAGCCCAGGCATCTTCCAGTTTTGCCTGCTGACTTTCCAATACGTCATCCTCCTTTGCACAGGCCTCACTGAATGCTTCCCACTCTTTCTCCAATTGGATACTGCTGCTTACTGACTTAGGGAAAGCAGGCCAGTTGAATTTCTCCAGCCCCAGTGGATCCTGAGGCAAAGGTTTATCCCAATAGATATCTTTACTATCCAGGTCATATCCCAACTTATACAGCCTGGTCTCTTTTTCGTTGGTGTAGCCGCTTTTAATACTGCGCTTGGCGGCCTGAACGGCAGCTTCAGTATTGCCTTTGTTTTCCTCAATGAACGATTTGGTGAAATTGGCCTGAGGATGGTAGGCATAAATACGGATGGTACTGTCAAGGTAATTTTCAGATTTATCAATATCACCCAATCCAAACCATGCCTGACCAATGTTGTTCAGAATGGTACTGTTTCGGGGAAAACTCTTGTTTATATTTTCAAGAATAGGAATTGACAGTTGTTCTGCTCCCAACATGGATAACATGGAAGCATAATTGTTCAGGTTATTCGTGTTTGCAGGATCATCGATACATGCTTTTCCCAAGATGTAGATGGCCAGCTCCACCCGGCCCATCATCCACAGGCCGGCAGCTGCATTACCGGTTTCTGCGGCCGAATTGTGTTCTGCTTTAATCAGTTTATAGATTTCGTCGCCCTTTGTTTTGGATTGTGGCTTTAATTGCAACATTACTTTCGCATCGGTTGCAGCTATGTAGGCTGGCAGCGAAGATTTTGTCAATGGAGTTTTCGGAATGCTTGCAATCCTTGCCAAATCCTTTTTAGGAACAATCCTTGATAATTCGTCAGCACCTGCCTGCAATTGCTGGTCTGTTAAATTCGGAATGTTTTTAGTCGGTGGCAGTTTAAAACCCATGTCTTCCATCGCTTTTTTGTCTTCCGGACTTATTTCATCCATCGACTTTTGCAATTCTTTCATCATGTCCTGCACTTCATTTTGTGTAGGAGTTTTTTCTTTAGTTTTGGTTTGAGAAATAGCAGTAAAACCTGTAAACAAAATAGATAAAGCTAATAAGAGTTTGTTCATGTCTTTATTGTATCTGATTGTTGATTTTATTCGCAGTTCACGCTTATGTTAAAATTCTTTTTTTATTACAGCAGAAAGTGGAGCGAAATTTCCATCTGCAACACATTCCATATATCTATATTCAAAATTTAAAAATCCATAAGCATTACTAAAGGCAATTGTTTTTCTTCCAAATGTTGGATGTAGGTTACCAAATTGGTCTTTAAATTCCAACGTCACACTAACGTTTTCTATTTTCCAAGCATCAACCAATAAATTGGACGCATATAATATGTCCAGTACCAGTCCACTACCTTGAAAGGATTCCAATTTTATATCCCCACGCAATTGCTCCTGACGTTGCAGGCCAAACTCTGTATCTGAATTTATTCTCATTTCATTAGTCAAATTTGGTTGATAGAAAGGACTCCAACCCCAATCTGCACGTGTGCTCTTTGCCCTAACCCATACTATGACCTTTGACGGAAACTCCTTATTGTCACTGCCTGTTCTGATATTAACCCTTGCAGATGTTAAGGTATAAACACTGGCGGACGCATCTGTATTGGATATGGGACCGGCTGTTTTGTTCGCGGCAGGTGGCGGCGGTGGTGGAATCGACTGATTTAAGTTCTGAGTATTTCTCAGGGTTTTTGATGTTTTAAATTGTGCATACAGATTGCCCGTTGCAATTGCACTCAAAATGGTAATTAGCAGTAACTTTTTCATGATAAATTGGTTTTGTTGTTTCATTGATTAATTGTCCTTGTTTTTTTTGTAGCTTTCCCGGGTAAAAGTCTGATTTCTTGTAAAACCAATCAATCCCCTGAAAACAGGATATTTAGGATTTTTGAAAAAATCATGGAAAAAGGGGATGTGTTTTGACCTGGCATTGTTGTTCATTTGCCTATGAAAAAATTTGCTCAATGAAAATATTTCAGTTTGTCGCTCTTTTACTTATTTCTTCAACAATAGCAAATGCCCAGGTTGAAAGTCGGGATAGTTTGTATCAGCTTCTCGCATCATCTGCAAAAGATACCGGCAGAGTTATGCTATTGATACAAATTGCTGATACCTACGAAACCAACAACCAGGATTCGGCTATCTATTATCTGGAACAATCCAAACAATTGTCTGATATTCTAAATTTTAAGATGGGGGTATATCTCTATAATGAAAAGAGCGCAATCGTTTCGTTTACCAAAGGAGATTATAACCTTGCGATGCAACAAAGCAATAACGCTTTAGACGCAGCGAGAGCATTGAAAGATTCAGGTTTAATAATCAATATGCTGAATAATACCG
>CAYHDA010000444.1:0-3042 GCA_964355145.1 uncultured Mariniphaga sp. | reverse complement strand
TATTGACCATTGATTATTTTTCATAGCATCTTGTAATCTGTCATTTCTGGAAAGTGAATTTGTAATTTTCGTTTATTTTATCGCCTGTTTTAAAGACAATAGCTTTGGTAAGATAGAGATTGGCTGCTGTTGCTTCCGGTCTTTTCTCCCCTTTAATGACTATCACTACGGTATGGTTACCTTCTTTTAGGTTGGTGATGTGGTATAGATTCATGTCGTCGTGGGTCTGTTTTGCGAACCAGAAATAACCATCGATGGTCCGTTTGAGCTCACCATCGATAAAAATGTCGGCTTTACCACAGTCCTTGAACCAGTTTCCACAAATAGAAACCCCTGTTCCATTAAAATTAAATACTGCCTCATCACCTTTATTGGCACTGACTTTTGCCTGATCGCGTCCCCGATTATAGGTTTGCCATTTCCCTTTAAATTCCCAGCCATCCTTTTGGAATACACTAACCTGACGATCGAAAACCAACTTAGGAAATGCCGTCTCCATGGCAAATGGCGTCGGTATCTGGGTTTTAATCTTTATTTCAGATGCTGTTACATTACCTCCATTATTCACAATCAGGTCTTTGGCATATTTAAATGTCTGATCTACGGCTTTATTAAAAGAGTAATTCGTATTGATAAACAGAGAGTCGCCCATCGTCTGAACTGCATCCCGGTAGGCCTTGGGCAATCCGCTAAACCCTTTGATGACACCCAGAACAGCCATGGCATTTGATGGGTTGCAGTCCGAATCCTGTCCACATCGTGTTGCAACTTCCATCGTTTTTATTGGATCGCCATCACCATAAAGGAGTCCCATTACAATAAAGGCGCCGTTGAACTTGGCATCGATATTGGATGAGGAACCCGCATCACAAATGTGTACGCTTCCCCATTTTGCTTGCAGTTCTTTCCAGGCGGCCCGCCAGTCTGCCGGATAATGCTCATGTAAAATTATCACATCATTAATGATTTTGGCATAATCGCTTTTCTCAGGCAGTGAAAGGAGCGCTTTCCCAATTAATTTGCGGATATCACTTTCAAAATATGCCTGTGAATACAAGGCACCCAGGAAAACACCCCCGTAAACACCATCGCCATAGTTCATTACATGTCCGATTTTATCTGATATCTTATTGGATGTCTGAGGCATACCTGGACACATAAATCCAATATAATCCGCTTCTATCTGGAAATCAATATCGTCAGCATGTATATTATAATCGGGGTGCCCCGACTGTGGCGGGAATATACTGTCAAAATAGTTTTTTCGGGACTGTACGTTGGCATGCCATAACTGGTAGCCGGCTTTGGCAAAAAGCTCCTGAAATTTTTTTGCCGAGGCATCAATTCCATATTGATCCATCGTCATCAGAAATGTGAGCTGGACATACAGATCATCCTGTTCAAGTGAGCCGATCACATCTGAAGGAACCCATTTTATCGGGTCATCAAAAGTCTTATCCTGAGCTTTAAATTCGGTGGGTGCACCATAAGTAACCCCAATAATTTTTCCAGCCCAACCGCCTGCAATCTTATCTTTTAGTTCTTTGGCAGATATTAACTGTGTAGCCGGAGCTTTGTTTTCCGATTTCCCGAAGCACGGAAAGACAGCCAGTGCTAAAATAATCAAATTAAAAAGTCTGATTTTCATTGCTATTTTTGTTTTGAACACTATTAATTGACAATTACTTATTTGCATTTATTGTTTTACACCTTAAATTATTTCTTCACGGTAGGGAGCTGATGCCTGGGCCCCCATTCTTGTGACTGATATTGCAGCAGCCTTACAGGCAAATCCGACCGCTTTCTCAAGAGGCAGTCCTTCCGCTATCGCCACAGCAATAGCGCCATTGAATACATCACCGGCAGCGGTGGTGTCTGTTGCCACTACTTTAACCGAAGGAATAACAACAGCAGATTCGCCTGTAAATAACAGCGCTCCTTTGCTGCCCATGGTGATAATCACAACTTGAACTCCACGGTTATAAATGTTTTTTGCAGCTAGAATCGCCGATTCAGTATCTGTTACGGGTATGCCGGAGATCAGTTCAGCTTCTGTCTCGTTTGGGGTGATCATATAAAGTTTAGATAACAGTGAATCCGTTAATTTTATTGCGGGTGCAGGATTCAGAATCACTTTTTTCCCTGCTGAAAAGGCAATATCAGTAACATATTCAACTGTTTTTAAAGGGATTTCAAGTTGCATTAACACGATTTCCGATTGTAGAATCTCCTCGCTTGCCAGATCAATGTCGCTTTCGAGCAGGTAATTGTTTGCTCCGGGAGCAACAACGATGCAGTTTTCTCCTTTTGCGTCAACAGTAATCAGGGCTACACCTGACGGGTGATCAGCATCAGTGACCAGAAAGTTGGTGTCGATATTCTCGGCTTCAAATAATTTTTTAGCCTCATTTCCAAAGAGATCGTTGCCTGTCCTAGCAATAAAACTCACTTTTCCACCCAGGCGGGCAGCTGCAACAGCCTGATTGGCTCCTTTGCCGCCAGCATTCATCAGAAATTCACCCCCCAGAATAGTCTCTCCCGGAACGGGTAATTTAGATGTTTTAATGACCATATCCGTATTACTGCTGCCTATTACAACGATCTGTTTGACTGCCATATACTATGAAAATATCAATTAATAAAGTGCAATGATCTGATTTATTATCAGTCAGACAAATTTGCCCGGACATGAAAATCAAAATTAATCAAATAAGAGTACAAACAAAAATACCGTTAATTTTCACAATTGCTTAAATTTCCCGTATTCGAACCTCCTGAATCTCGCCTTTCATTCGGCTATTTTACAAAATAATATTTTACATTTTGTAAAATTCCTTTTCCGGATCCCTCTCTTTTCTCCCCTTCAAAAACCCAGAATACGCTTAAATTTATTTTTTTTAATTTTTTTTTAATTTTTTATATGACTTATATATCAGATGAATACAGTTTTATTTCAACCATAATAAGGCATAAAAAATCACTTCAATTATTTTTGGCACGGTTTATGGATGTACCCTAAATGTAGACAACAAATTTTAGAAA
>CAYHDA010000443.1:0-3049 GCA_964355145.1 uncultured Mariniphaga sp. | reverse complement strand
CTACTCAGGTGAATAATGGAAAGTGAAAAGTGGAAAGTGAAAAGTGAAAAGTGAAAAGTGAAAAGTGGAAAGTGAAAAGTGAATAGTGAAAAGTGGAAAGTGAAAAGTGAATAGTGAAAAGTGAATAGTGAAAAGTGAATAGTGAAAAGTGAATAGTGAATAGTGAAAAGTGAATAGCGGGAAGTGCATAGTGAAAATAGAATTAAATGGGATTAAAATATTGACATTGAATAATATACAAATATAATCTAACATGAAAAAGGAACAATTACAAAAAATTCTGAAGGATATTAGTGGCGTCAAAATTGCCGTTGTAGGCGATTTTTGTCTCGATGCCTATTGGTTTATCGATGAAGCGATGAGTGAAATTTCGGTCGAAACGAACCAGGCCACCAGACCCGTCGGACAGCAAAAATATTCATTGGGAGGAGCAGGGAATGTTACAAATAATCTTGCCTCAATGGCGATCAAAGATATTCGTGCATTTGGTGTAATCGGAACTGATCCTTTTGGCGCTGAGATGGTTCGCGTGATGAAAGCATCAGGTATTGACCCGCGAAATCTTTTGATTCAGGAAGAGGAGTGGTCAACCCATGCTTACGCGAAGCCTTATATTAATGATACTGAATTGAACCGTGTTGATTTTGGAAATTACAATAAGCTATCAGTCGCGACTGCAGACCGGTTAATTGCAAGCCTGATCAAAGAGATTCCTGAAGTGGACATTGTCTTAATCAATCAGCAAGTTCCTTCCGGCATTCATATCGAATACTTTAAGAAGCGGTTAGTGGATGTGATAGCCCAGTTTCCTGAAAAGACTTTTATCGTCGATAGTCGTAATTTCAATGACTATTACAACGGTGCAATTCGTAAAATGAACGATACTGAAGCGGCGCGGTTATGCGGAATGGATAAAAAACCCGATGAAGTAGTGCTTCATTCTGAAGTGGTCGCATCCGCGAATGAATTGTATAAACGATACAAGAAACCACTTTTTATCACAAGAGGCAGCAAGGGTTCGCTGACAATTGATGAAAATGGAATCTCCGAAATTCCTGGACTGATGATTCTCTCGAAAGTGGATACAGTCGGAGCCGGAGATAGTTACCTGGCCGGAGCAGCCTCATCATTGGCCGCAGGATATGGTATGGATATTGCAGCACAAATCGGATCTTTTGTTGCCGGCGTTACTGTGCAGAAGCTCTTCCAATGTGGTACCGCAACAGCTGACGAAATAATGGCAATCGGACTGGATCCGGATTATATCTTTGCTTCAGAATTAGCTGAAGATAAACGACATGCCAAATATGTGGCGGATTCAGAAATTGAAATTGTTAATAAATGGACGGATAATCTTCAAGTCAAACACGCTATTTTTGATCATGACGGTACAATTTCCACACTCCGCGAAGGATGGGAACTGATTATGGCGCCAATGATGATAAAAGCCGTTTTGGGTGAGAAATACCTTGAGGCCGATGAAGCTTTGTTCCAAAACGTAAAAATAAGAGTTGATGAATTCATCGATAAAACGACAGGAATTCAGACCTTGGTTCAAATGAAAGGCTTAATGGATTTAATCCGTGAATTTGGATGTGTACCTGAAGAGAAAATATTGGACGAATTTGGCTATAAGCAGATCTACAACGACGAGTTGCTGATTATGGTCAAAGAACGTGAGAAAAAATTATCAAGAGGGGAACTGTCAATCGAAGATGTGACGATGAAAAATGCGGTCTCTTTTCTTCAGAAATTGCATGATGCGGGTGTTAAACTCTATCTCGCAAGTGGTACTGATGACGCGGATGTGAAAAGTGAAGCACGGGTTTTGGGTTACGATCACCTGTTTGAAGGCCGGATCTATGGAGCAGTTGGAGATATCACAAAAGAGGCCAAAAAAATCGTGCTTGATCGTATTTTGGATTCTATCGGAGATTCGGCAGCCGGCAAGGTAGTCACTTTTGGGGATGGACCTGTCGAAATGCGCGAAACGCGTAAGAGAGGTGGCGCTGCTATTGGGATTGCGAGCAATGAGCTAAGACGATTTGGTCTGAATGAAAATAAACGTACAAGGCTCATTAAAGCCGGTGCCGATGTGATCATTCCGGATTTCTCACAGTTACCAGAGCTGTTAAGTTTGCTAAATATTTAATATTAATATTATGCCTTATCCAAAATTGGACCGTGACCGATTGGCCATCAAGAGATTGGTTGACCGGAAAAACAAGGTTTATATTGAAAAAGATCATGTTTCTATTAGCCAAAAACCTGCACATCTGTCGGAATTTGGCCGGGAATTGATAGGGAAAACGGCTGATCGTATTCGTTTGGCCCGCGCAGGAAAACATTCTGCCATGCTTACTTTTGGCGCACATACCATTAAAAACGGTATGGCACCTACCCTTATTGCTTTAATGGAAGAAGGATGGTTAACCCATCTTTCAACCAATGGCGCCGGGATAATCCACGATTGGGAGTTTGCCTTTCAGGGAAAATCGAGCGAAGATGTACGTGAAAATGTGGAACTCGGCCAGTTTGGAATATGGGATCATACAGGATTCAATATCAATCTCGCGCTTATTGTAGGAGCTTACGAAGGGTTGGGTTATGGCGAATCTGTAGGCAAGATGATTTCGAAGGAAGGATTGCAGATCCCCGAAATTGCCGGCTTGTATGACCAGGCAAAAAAGGAAATGGAAACAAATCCTGATCTTTCAGCAGCTGCGGCGGATCTTGCGGGTGTAATTAAGAAATTCAAATTGCAGCCGGGTTTTATGAGTATTCCTCATCCTTTTAAGCGCTATTCCGTGCAGGCACGCGCTTTCGAACTAGGAATTCCTTTTACCGGTCATCCAATGTTTGGGTGCGACATCATCTATAATCATCCAATGAACCATGGCGCGGCTATTGGTCGTGTAGCTCAAAATGATTTTCTCAGTTTTTCGAAAAGTGTAAGCAATCTTGAGAATGGCGTTTATATGTCTATCGGATCGGCCGTAATGTCACCAATGATTTTTGAGAAGGCATTATCGATGTCTCAAAACCTTAA
>CAYHDA010000442.1:0-3055 GCA_964355145.1 uncultured Mariniphaga sp. | reverse complement strand
AGGATTAAATACTATGTTGGTCAAAAAGAAGAACAATAGCGTCTATTAAAATGGAAAAAATTATGCACTTAATTTATCATTTTCTGTACCTTCGTAATTTCTGCTTAAAATGATTTTTCACAACCTAAAAAATAATCACTAATGAGCATTTTTAATCATTTTAAGCATCTGAAACTAAGCCCCGGCCAGGAAACTGCCCTAACTAAAATCGAAGCTTTTTTGGAAAGCTCAACTCCGGTTTTTATATTGAAGGGTTATGCAGGTAGTGGTAAAACAACCATTCTGAAAGGATTGGTTGAGTTTCTTACCCTTCTCAAAAAAGAATATCTCTTAATGGCTCCAACGGGCAGAGCAGCAAAAATTCTAAAGGACAAAACCGGATACGGATCAACCATTCATAAAGGAATTTATAATTTTTCCCTGCTAAAGTCAATAAATCAAGAGTCACAAGACGATGCCGAACATTCGTTTCATTATTATTTCCCAATCAACGAAATTGAGCCATCCGAAAAAATTATTATTGTTGATGAATCATCAATGATCTCTAGCGTTGAGTCAAAGCATGAATTGTTCACCTTTGGTACCAGTATACTGCTCAATGATATGATGACATTTGCAAAGCTCCAAAATGGGCAGAACAAAATCATATTCGTTGGTGATCCTGCTCAGCTGCCACCCTATGGAGATAATAATTCGCAAGCACTAAAGAAAGATTATTTCGAAGGTTTAGGTCTTGCTATTGAAGAAACTGAAATGAAAGATGTACTCAGGCAAGGCGATAATCTGATACTCAAAAATGCCACCATGATCAGAGAGGTGTTAGCCCAAGAGAACCGGTCATTTATGAAATTTCAATTTGATGATCAATCATTTGTGAAAATTGATGAACGAGGCATCATTGAGCAATATACTTTCCAATTTCCCAATCCGGAGATCGGCAATGGAGTGGTTATTTCTTTTTCAAATGCGCAGAGTTATCACTACAATATGGCTATTAGATCGCATTTATTTCCAGGTGAAAGGGAAATCGTTGCAGGAGACCTGATCATGATCAATAACAATAATTATCACACCTATGGTGCTGAATTATTTAATGGTGATATTGCTAAAGTGATCACTATAAACCCTGATCAGGTTACACAGATGGCTCCGGTTTATTGTGATGTAAATGGCTCCAGAGTCAAGAAGAATATTGAGCTTGTGTTTCGCAAAATAACACTGAGAATTCCATCACATCCCGATGAAATTTATTGCTATATCATAGATACACTTCTTAATTCGATAAACCGTGATTTGTCAATTAATGAAATGAAGGCATTGTATATTAACTTTATGATTCGCTTTAATGAGGAACAGAAAAAAAACAAAGAATCGGGGTTCGCAGCTTTTAAGGTCGGGTCTGAAGAGTTTAAACAAGCCTTAAAACGAGATCCGTTTTACAATGCCTTAAAAATAAAATATGGTTACGCCATTACTTGTCACAAGGCGCAAGGAGGTGAATGGGATACTGTTTTTGTAGATTATTCCGGAAGGGTAGGGCTTACCGATGATCCTCTGAGATGGTGCTATACTGCAACTACCAGAGGAATAAAAACTGTATTTGCTGTTAATTCTCCGCAATTTGGAAAATTAGATAAGTTTAAATTTTCTCCTGTAGGTACGATCGGAACCTTGCCCAAAGACGCTCTTTCTTTGGATTTTGTTGCCGTTTCACGATTCCATAATTTAGACGATCACAAATGTAAGAGTCTTAAATACTGGGAGATAGTAGAAAAGTTGGAAACTACAAGCTACTTTATTACAAGAGTGGAGTCTTTAAGCGGTGGCTTTCACGAACGTTATACCTTATCGAAGGATGGGCTGGAAATTATTGCGGATGCTTATCATAAAGGATCAGGGCATTTCCCCAATGGATTTAAGGTTATTAATGCTGTGGATGAAACTATAATTGCAGAGATTGAAACCATTCTAAATGCAGATTTTACCCCCGAATATCAGCTTAATTATACGCCCGATAAGGAGTTTTTAGCCGATCTATATTCCATGATGCAGGAGCAATGCAGTGAACTAAATATTGCAATCACCAATATCGTTCAAGGGAACAACAATTACGTCAATTATTATCTAAAAACAGATTCTCTTTGCGCCTATATTCAATTCTATTACAACGCGAAAGATCAATTAACAACTGCTATTCCCAAAACTTATAATTGTTTGGACGACAAGAAATTACAATTACTAATTTATAAATTATTAAACTATGCCGGCTAAAGAGATCAAAGAACTCCGCCAGTCAGGGAAGCTGGAAGAAGCCTTAAACATGGCAAAAGCCGAACTTGCGGCTGAACCAGCTAATATCTGGGCTAAACGCAACATCAGCTGGGTGTACTATGACTATCTGAAGGCTAACAACACGCCCGAAAATTACGACTCATTTATCTCCTGGCTAACGGAACTTAAAAATCTGGAATTGCCGGCCGACGAAAAAATGATATTTGAGAATGTATGTTGGCAGCTTGGCATCATGTGCTTTGGATTGCATAAAAGTTATCCGGCAAATCCTGATAAATGTATTCAGGTGTTTCATCTGATTCAATCATTTCATTTTGCGAAACCATCAGAAGGATACAGCTTCTTGTTTAAGGCGTTACATAAGTCGCTGAAAGAAAGCGATATTTACCTGCAATTAGCTGACTGGTGGGACTTTAAAAATTTCATGCCGGAAGACCTTCAGAAAGAAAAAATGCCCAATGGCAAAGAGATGATGTCGATAGGGGAGCAGGCTTACATTGCTTATGCCAGACATTTGTTACCAAAACAAACTCAGTCAGGAGAGATTATTTTTGACAGGGATAAAGCAACAGCCTTCCTTCCTGTACTATCGGAGATAGTTGAAACATATCCGGATTTTCAATATCCAGCTTATTTTCATGCCAAGCTATTACTGGCCTTAGGGGATAAAGATAATGTACTGGACTCTTTATTGCCTTTTGCAAAAAAGAAACGAAATGATTTTTGGGTCGTCAACATCAAAATCGGGAATGATAGGCGTGGT
>CAYHDA010000441.1:0-3082 GCA_964355145.1 uncultured Mariniphaga sp. | reverse complement strand
TGAATTTTATCGTGCAAGGTCAGACAGAAACCGTGCATTCGCCAAATAAAAATGTTAAAGTTGAAATAAGATCAGACAGCACCTTGAATGTGACCATCTTCAAGGCTCAGTTTGATTTGGTTAAAAATATCCAGTTGGGATTGTCAATAAATGATGATGATTTTAATGCCTTCACGGTTATAAAGAAGAAGAAATCCACTTTTTCTGAAGTGTGGAAGCCGGTTTCCGGCACCCAATCGGAAATATTGAACGAATACAATGAATTAATCCTTTCCGTAGAAGAGACTAAGAAATCGAAGCGGAAAATGAATATTATTTTTCGCGTTTATAATAACGGAGTAGCCATACGATATGAAATTCCGAAGCAGACGGCGATCAGTAATTTTGTAATCAACAGCGATCTCACTAGCTTCGAAGTTGCCGGTGACAATGTATTCTGGGCTCCTAATGGCGAAAATGACAACATCGGGCCCGTTAAGGTAGCTGATCATCAAAAGGAGGATAAGAAGGGGAGAAAATTTTCAACTCCTATGGTATTTGAAACGGCGGCTAAGACTTTTTTGGCCGTTCATGAAGCAGCATCTTTCGACTTTAGTTATGCACTTTTAAAACCAAATGGTAAAACCCGGTTTCAATTCGATATTGAATCCTCAACAGGAAGTACTCCGGCACAAACATCATGGCGCGTTTTTATGATTGGGGATAAAGCAGGAGATTTACTGGAATCAAACCTGCTTTGTAATCTCAATCCTCCTTGTGCTATTAAGGATGTTTCCTGGATTAAACCCGGAATATCACTTTGGGATTGGCGTGCAAATGGTGCAAAAGCGGGTGATTTTACCTACGGGATCAACCAGCAATCGTACCTGAAGTTTGTAGATTTTGCTGCGGAAAGGGGAATAACATACGTTTTGTTTGATGCCGGGTGGTATCATACAAATGGACCAACTATTTCAAGAGATGGGATGGATATGCCCGGATTAATAAAATATGCTGAAAATAAAGGGGTTGGAATTTTGCTTTACATCGATCGTAAACGAAAGACTGGCGTAAATGACTGGGAGCTTGAGGATGTCTTAAAAGTATGGCAGCAATGGGGAGTGAAAGGGATAAAGTACGGATTTTTAGGCGGAGAATGTAAAGGGCGGCAAGCCCTGGTCAAAAAAACGCGACAGATTGTGGAGCTCTGCGCAAAATACAGGATGATTGTTGATTTTCATGATCACCCGATACCTCCCGCCGGTGATTCGCGCACCTGGCCTAATTTGATTACAAGAGAGTATTGTCATTCCCAGTCGGATGCAAGAAAAGCCTTTGGACCCAAAACATTTGTTACCTCAGCTTTGGTAAACGGAGTTGCCGGTTCTTTGGATATGGACAATGGTTATTTTGAACTAAACTCATTGATGGGGCGAACGGCCATTGGTGAGCCGGTACCCTCCACTGTGGTGGCCGAAGCAGCCAGAGCTTTTATCATATTCAGCGGCTTGGTTGTTCTGCCTGACCATCCTGATGCCTACAGAGCCAAGGAGGATTTGTTTAATTTTATTGCACAGATCAGGGGAAGCTGGGATAAAACAAAAGTATTGGATGCCAAAATAGGTGAATACATCGTTGTGGCACGAAAAAAGGGAGATACCTGGTTGGTAGGCGCTGCAACTAATGATGAAGCCAGAGAGCTGGATATTCGTTTTGATTTTCTTGATGAAGGTGAATACGAAGCAACTATTTATTCAGATGATCAGAATACCTCGGCATTTGGGAATAAAGAGGGTTATAAAATATCGAGCGAAAAAATATCAAAAGGGCAGGTTCACCATTTTAAAATGGCTCCCGGTGGCGGACATGCAATAATGATCAGGAAGAAAAAATAAAAATCAGGAATGAACTCGTATGCCAGCAAATTAGACTGATAAATTTTCTCAGACAAGCATGAATTACAGACTGATTTCCATAGCCTTTGTTGTGCTGCTGAATTTTAGCGTGCATGGCCAGACAGAAACCATTTATTCACCAAACAAGAATGTGAGGGCAGAAATAAGGTTAGACCAGACTTTGAATGCAAACATCTTCAAGGCACGGGTTGATTTGGTTAAAAATATCCAGTTGGGATTGTCAATAAATGATGCTGATTTTAATGCCTTCAAGGTTATAAAGAAGAAGAAATCCGTTTTTTCTGAGGTGTGGAAACCGGTTTCCGGCACCCAATCGGAAATATTGAACGAATACAATGAATTAATCCTTTCCGTAGAAGAGAATAAGAAATCGAAGCGGCAAATGAATATTGTTTTTCGTGTTTATAATGACGGAGTCGCCATACGATATGAAATTCCGAAACAAGCCGCGATCAATAATTTTGTAATCAACAGTGATCTGACAAGCTTTGATGTTGCCGGTGACAATGTTTTCTGGGCTCCTAACGGCGAAAGTGACAACATCGGACCTGTTAGGGTAGCTGATGACCAAAAGGAGGATAAGAAGCGGAGAAAATTTTCGACTCCGATGGTATTTGAAACGGCTGATAAGACTTATTTGGCCGTTCATGAAGCAGCATCTTTCGACTTTAGTTATGCACTTTTAAAACCAAATGGTAAAACCCGGTTTCAATTCGATATTGAACCCTCAACAGGAAGTACTCCTGCCCAATCATCATGGCGTGTTTTTATGATTGGAGAGAAAGCTGGTGATTTACTGGAATCAAACCTCCTTTGTAATCTCAATCCCCCGTGTGCTATAAAAGATGTTTCCTGGATTAAACCTGGAATTGCATTCGAAGATTGGCGAGGTATTGGAGCCAGAGCGGGTGATTTTACCTATGGCGCAAATCAGGAATCCTATGTTCGTTATATTGATTTTGCAGCGGAAAAGGGTATTGAATATGTTATTTTTTCTGCCTGGTGGTTAAATACAACGAACAATACTTTCACCGGCAACGGGTTTGACATGCGCGAGGTTATTAAGTATGCCCGGAGTAAAGGTGTCGGAATTTTTTTATACATCGATCGTAAACGAAAGAGTGCCATCAACGACTGGGAGCTTGAGGATGTCTTAAAAGTATGGCAGCAATGGGGAGTGAAAGGGA
>CAYHDA010000440.1:0-3086 GCA_964355145.1 uncultured Mariniphaga sp. | reverse complement strand
AATTACATTGGCCTCTATCAGCGGGATAAAACCGTTGTACCACACTTGGTTCCGGACGGGTTCGGCCTACACGTCCAACGGTATTGTCAGTTTTCTTCAGGAAGTGAAGTCCACCTTGCCCCCAACAATAAAAAAAGTGTTTTTCCGTACCGACAGCGGTTTCTTCTCCGGGGAACTTTTCGATTTGCCTGAATCCTTCACCTGGGACTACCTGGTGAAAGTGAAACTGAAAAACCTGAAAAAACTACTTGGACAACAAATCTGTCTGCCAGTAGAAGGGAATAAAGACATTGCCATCTGTGAGTTCGCCTACAAGCCTGGCGGGTGCGCCAAAAGAAAAGCAAGTTCAAAAAACAGAAACACCGGACATTTATTGATCGGTTTATTGCAGTTCCTGCAAAAAACAACCAATAGCGGGCATCAAATTGAATCAACGATCGCGAACGCCAATAAAAACAAACAATTTAGTGAGCAATTGAAAATGTATAGCCTGTCCCGATTCATCGGGAAACATCATTTTTACAAATCCGACTGGGAAGAGCTTGACAGGCTCATCGAAGCGGCATAATAACAAAGAAAGGAGGCAGATATGAGAACCAACACGAGAATGTATGGGCGAGCTACGTTCTATTAGCTAAAAAAATGCAAAACAGGAGGCATTTTATGCCCCAAAGACAAAGGATAAAAAATATTTTTGACTGGAGTTAAACAAAATTGGCCACGATTAAATAGCTTTTGTCTTATTGCCGGTATGAAAACCAGCTCAAAAAAATCAATTTGGAATTTTAAGTTGTAAAAAATTAGATAAGCTATGCAGACCAAAATTATAGTGATCCTTATTAGTATCCTTTTTTCTTCTTGCGATTTTACAAAAAAACTGCAAAGCATTTCTCCGGAGGGAAATATAAAAGTAGTATTGAATACGAACGAGAAAGGGGAAGCATATTTTTTAGTTCTTCTTAATAACGAAATGGTTATTGAAAACTCTCCGCTCGGGATTATTTTCAATCAGGAAGGATTAGACTTTAGTAAAAATTTGAAGTTTATTCGTAAAAGTGAGCGCAAAATTGACGAAAAATATTCAATGGTTGCCGGTAAAACTGTTTCGCGAAGCTATCGATGCACCGAGACTGTTTTTTCATTTGAAAATGCTGCCAACGAATCAATTGATTTTATTTTTCGTCTGTTTAATGATGGGGTGGCTTTTTCGTATCGAATTCAGAATAAGAAAAAGGTAAGTGTTGTTCAGGAGCTTTCAGGATATAATTTTAAAACCATTTTAAATACTTGGTCTATTCCTTATAGCTCGAGCGATGAACTTTCTTTTGAGAAAAGAACTTTTGGAGCTGCATTGGAAGAGAATTCCTTATCGTTTCCTGTGCTCGTCGAAACCGAATCGAAAAAGTGGGCTTTAATGTCCGAATCAAATGTTTCGGATTATCCGCTCTGTAGTGGAAAATTTTCAGGCAAACAAGTTAATTACGTATTCTCAACAAAAAGAATTGCAGAGAATGTCGTATCTGAAAATTTTGTTTCTCCATGGAGGGTTCTGATTTTGGGTGAAAAGCCCGGAACGATTGTCGAAAGTTGTATTATCGATCATTTGGCTCCTGCAACTAAAATTACCGATTTCTCCTGGATCGAAGCCGGTGTAACATCTTTTCCCTGGTGGGGCAATAACATGGCAAACAGCTTTCCCGATACCTTAAAGAAATACATCGATTTGTCGGCTGAAATGGGCTGGCGTTTCATGGAATTCGATATACCATTAATTGGTTCGCCCGGCAAAGCCGTTGAAAATTGGAAAACTACCGATTGGATTAAAGATGTGGTTGATTATGGTCTTTCGAAAGGTGTACTTTGCTATGGCTGGGATGATTTAAAAAATTTAAACACTCCGGAGAAGAGAAAGGAAATATTCTCGAAATACAATGAATTTGGGGTACGTGGAATTAAGGTAGATTTTGTAAGTAGTTATACCCAGAGCACGCGCAAATTAATTGAAGAGGTAATTCAGGATGCAATTCAGTACAAATTAATGGTTAGTTTTCATGGAGCACAATCGCCGCGAGGTTTTGCACGTACATATCCCAATGTAATCACTTTCGAGGCAGTAAAAGGTTCGGAGTATTATCTTACCATCAATGGTGGAAAAGGGCTCACAGCACAACATAATTGTTCGCTTCCTTTTACCCGAAATGTGCTGGGTTCGATGGATTACACTCCCGTTGCATTTTCTTCCAAAATCAGAAAAACAACCGCAGCACACGAATTGGCTTTGTCCATCATTTTCGAATCGGGTTGGCAGGGAATATGCGATACTCCGGAAGCTCTTTTAAATTCGGTAGCTAAACCATTTTTATCGCAGTTAAATGCCAGTTGGGATGAGCTGAAATTTCTGGATGGTTATCCCGGGGAATATTGTTGTTTGGCAAGGCGCAAAGGAACGAAATGGTTTGTTGCCGGCATCAATGCCGGAGAGGCTAGAACAGTCAATTTAAATTTATCATTCCTGAACAGTAAATCAGTAAGGGTTTATACCGATTTATCGGATGATTTAAATAGTTTGGGCGTTGTAGAATCAACTATTCCGGAGAATAAAACATTAAAAATTGAAATGCGAAAAAACGGTGGTTTTGCTTTTGTGATTAATGAATAAGGGTTAAAATTTGAATTTTTCGCGGTAGGCTTTAGGTGTCATTCCCTGTTTTTGCTTGAATTTCCGGTTAAAAAAAGTGGTGTTGTTATAGCCACATTCCTGAGCGATTTGTTCAATACTCAGGTTTTTCTCAATAAGCATTTTGCAGCTAAATCCAATGCGTAAGTCGTTGATGTAGGTAAAAACAGGTTTGCGGTTTTTATTCTTGAAGTAATTGCAGAATGCCTGAGGTGTCATGTGTGCCAATTCAGCAAGTGTTTCAAGCTTAATTTGACTTCTAAAGTTTTGCACAATATAATTGTGAATTACAATTATTCTTTTATCACGCGTATCAATCGCATTATTCGAATAGTTTACATTGCATAAATGCTCGGTGTCACGGGCATGACTAAGCTTGTTCAATAAATCGAGTACTTCAATAACCCGT
>CAYHDA010000439.1:0-3088 GCA_964355145.1 uncultured Mariniphaga sp. | reverse complement strand
TGTTCATTAAGCTCCAGTCCTTTTCGGGATGTTGAGGGCTTGGGTCGGCAGGTTCTTTTGCAGGAAGGTCATAACGTGTGAAATCAATCACTTTCTCAGCTGTTTTCTGATGCCAGTTCCGAACCATTGCCAACCGGAAATTTTTGTTCATAAACCAGCGAATATCCTCGTCACCCCACGAATTTCCGATGCCGAGCCCCCGTTCTTCGAAACGGTAATTCCATTTATTATTGTCCTGAAAATGGTTGCGCCATATTTCGCCATATTCGCCGAATGTGACGAATTGAACGTCGGGCCATCGCTTTTTGGTTGCTCCGACCCATTTTGGAAGTGCCTCCAGGATAAATAGTTCGCCCCAGTCTTTTCTTTCCGGACGTTTCACCAGAGCTGCTTCCCAGATATTTGGAATCCATCCGAACCCATTCAGCTCGAAGCCACGGTCGAAGTGGATCGACTGTGTATGCATCACCGATAAATGGCCGATTTCCAGTCCCCAGTCGCAGTAAGTTTCGATAGGACCCACGCCACGCCGGCTTGAGGCGCTGTTAAACACAGTTGTCCCCGTGATTCCTCCGCTGACTCGGGCACAATGAAAATCAACACTCCAGCCATCGAGGTTAACACAATCTATAAAATCACTTTTATTCTGAGCCGGTTTGCAAAAATGTTCTTTCGAAGGATAATACGGATATGATGGAGATCCGTCAGCACCACCACCATCAACAGCATGCTGACTCCAGATAGCGCCGTGAGCGACATGGATATTTTCCTTTTCGGACAGGTAGCGCAAATTGTCAGCGGAAAGGAAGCCACCCATAATTGATTGTGGCCGGTAACCTTTGCCGACAAGATCCGAAATAAGCTGAATGGCTTCGCTCATTTCACTGTTGACCCGGGCACGCGGCAGGTACAAAGCGGGAAAATAACCCGGAAAATAGGAGACCTCATCGCCGTATTTTTGCTGACATTCGACCACATATTTTCGGATATCCCGATAATTTTCCCTTTTATCTTCCAGTGCATTTAGTGTAAATCCCCAGGTGAGCCGGCCCTCCGGATTATTCAGCGCAAAAGCTTCGCGCAGATCACGGACGACTTTTAACGTATGAAAAGCGAGCTCGTCCTGCTGAATTAGTTTAACATCACGAGAGACTTCCCAAGGCGAAGTGCGAATCATAATGCATAAGGTAACAAAACGATTCCCTAAAAGTGGCATCACTTTCTTATCACTCATAGAATTCAAGCCAGTTGCACCTGACAACCCGGATGCTCCGATTAATCCCGCACCGCCAATTGCGGCTTTCTGAATAAAGTTTCGACGTTCCATATCGTGGTTTTTTCAAGTAAAGTAAAGAATAAACCGGCTTTAATAACCAGGCTGAATATAGATAAAGTACTGTTATTACTTCAGACGATCCGGAAAGTAATGAAATTTTTCTCCCCAGGCCATTTGTACCCATGGGAAGGAAACGGAGTCGCCGAGCCGTTGATAATTAAGCCAAAATGGTTCCCGGTGATCTATGGTGTGTCCCATTTCATTCTCGTGGCCGGGAATTATTAATTTTGGCCGAAATCCGTTTGCAAGTCTTAGACCGGGATAAACTGACCAGCTGTTTGTCATCACCACATCAACAGCGTAGTGATCACCAATCTGGTCGATCCATTTAAAATCATCGAGGTTGGATTGGTCGCCGGTATGGGAAAAAACCATCCCTTCAGGGGAAAATACCAAATAAACATTGTTCATAATTTTGTCACCCTGATGTCCTGGACAGGTTACAGTTTTCAGGCTAAAACCTTTGGATGGGAGGCGAATCTCCTGTATCAGATCAGCATCTCTTTGAGGATGTATTATTTTGGCGTAAATTGGAGAATCAGGCCAAAGATCGGGAGGCGTGACAACCGGTTTATTTTGTGCGAGGAATAATTCTGCAACCAATTCATCAGCGTGATCGTTATGAATGTGCGAAATAAACAAAACATCGACTGCATCAATCAATGGTTGGATAAGTTCCTGGCTCAGTGTAAATCCTTCCACCTTTGGCAAACCGCGCTGAATATCAAATCCGATTGTGACAGATGGTGTTTTCACCACAAATGCATGGTTGTAGAGTTTCCAGATTATGGCTCCCTTTTTTACCTCTGCCGACCTTATTTGGTCCACAGCTTCTCTGATCCGTTTTTTAAGAAATGTCTGCACTGCAGGACGGAACGCGGCCTTTTCTTCATGCAACACATTGTCAATCATTAATAAAGCCATTTTTCGCACTTTAGGCTCTTTCCTGTTAGGAGGATTCGCTTTAAGAACTTCGTCGGCCAAGTTGAGCGTTACCTTAGCCTGCTGATTGATAAATCCATCAATATCGCCCCACCATTCTATTCTCTTGTCCGGATCAGCGATTTCCTGATTTTGGGCAAATAAGCAGAAGTGCCCAAGTAAAACGATTGTGATTAAAGAGATTTTTTTCATAATCAAAAATAAAACAAGAGCCGGAAACCCCGGCTCTTGTAAATTTAATACAACTTCGTCAATGAAGTGTTCTTACCGGATAATTATTCGCTAAAAATCACTTTTCTGTTGTTCGTTTTTGATGATTACCAACCTGGATTCTGTTTGTAAGCGCCGTTTGACCGTGAAATTTCATCCGGATTATAAGGCCAGGCAATGGCTTTTGCAGCATCATAAGATCTGGTTTTCCAGACTTCGACAACGGTATAAGGGGAATCAGGATTTGTCTTGTCGGCATGGTTACGGCCATGAAGAGACATCTGAATCTTGGCTACATCACCCCAGCGTTTAAGATCATGAAAACGGTCGGTCCACTCGCAAGCCAGCTCGCAACGACGTTCGTGCTTTAAGTCTGCCATGGTAGGCAGCGCAATTACGGGAAGTCCAACCCGATTTCTCACTTCATTAAGAGGTGCGGCAGCATCTGTTGCCCTGTTTAGGCTGAGCAGTGCCTCTGCCTTGAAAAGGAGTATTTCGGAGTAACGCATCAGCGGGAGATTTAACTTGGTAGTTGGATAATCACCGTTTTGATTGATCATTGTATTTGTTCCGGAGTTACCACCTGTGCCATAGCTGTAA
>CAYHDA010000438.1:0-3090 GCA_964355145.1 uncultured Mariniphaga sp. | reverse complement strand
TCTGCCTGTATCAATATCATCTGAACCTGAGAAAATTTATTGACATGAGCATTCACATACAGTTGAAGTTCCTGTATCAATTCATTCATTTTTTCATTGTAAAGTTCTGCCTGATCCAATAGAACCTGGTATTGAGCTTCAAGCTCTTCCATATTTAAACGCACAAGCGCCACAAGTTTCCCTTTCCGTTGTATAACGAGTGATTCAACTACATTTTTGAAATTATTGATCACCGATTCAATCTCTTCGGGATAGATATTTTCTCCGGATGCACAGACGATCATATTTTTCAAGCGTCCTTTAAATGCCAGGTATCCTTTTTTGTCAAAAGAACCCAAATCACCTGTTTTAAACCAGCCGTCTTCAGTAAGGACCTCTTTAGTCAAGGCGGGCTCCTTGTAATAGCCTCTCATCACATTTGGCCCTTTGATCCAAATCTCACCCTGGCCATTTTTGCCGTCCGGCTGATTTATCTTCACTTCGCACCCTGGCATGGCCGGACCAATTGTATTCAATCTGGTAGCGGTTGGTCCTGCTCCTGCTATAAGTGGAGCCGTTTCCGTAAGACCAAAGCCGATAGAATAAGGAAATCCCGCTTCTTTCAAAAATTTTTCAACTGTGGGATCCAACTTTGCACCACCAATTCCAAAGAATTGCAACTCTCCACCAAAAGTCTTCATCAGCTTTTTACCGGCCATCCGATTGAGCAGTAACCGAATGGGTAAAATGCAATACAATAGTCTGATGAATAGGCTTTTACAAAATACCGGCTGAATTTGTTTTTTGTAAATTTTCTCAATAATTAACGGAACAGTGAGCATGATGGTTGGTTTCACCGTCTGCAAAGCAGGAAGCAAAACCGCAGGAGTTGGAAGTTTCCGGATGTAATGGACAGATGCACCATACATAACGGCAAAAATAAAGCCAATGGTATTCTCGTAAGCGTGTGAAAGGGGGAGCAATGACAAGAACCTGTCATTGGAATTAATTGGATGAATCAGCCCTCCTTGCTGTGCATCCCAAACGATATTTTTATGGGTGAGCATTACACCCTTCGATTTTCCTGTTGTTCCTGAAGTATAAATAATTGATGCGAGATCATCTTCTTCCACGATGTCAAAAGTGACATTTTCAGCAGCATTTACCCCGGTAGCATCAAAACCTGCAATTTTTTCAAATGTTTCAATCCCGATGATCACTTTAGATGGTTCAGCTGTTAGTTGCTCAATCTTGGACAAAAGATTTTCTGAGACAAAAACCAATTTGGGCTCAGCATGTTGGATGATGTTGTTGATTTCGATGACTGAAAAATCAGGAAGAATGGGCACAACCACTGCACCGGTTGAAGTTATGGCAAAATAGGCGATTCCCCAATTGGGCATGTTGGTACTCAGAATGGCAACTTTATCACCCTTGGAAATTCCCAGGGAAATAAGCTGATGTATGACCCGATTAATCTTCTCTTCCAGCTGAGCGTAAGTGCAGCTCTCCTCCCCAGCAAAAACCAAGGAGGGTCTTGGTCCATATTGACCAAAACTATTTCGAAGCATGGCAGGAATGGTGTATTTTTGTAGTTGGCTCATCTTGAAAAATATAAGAAGACTGTAAAGTTACGATTGTCTATTAAATATTTGTCGAAATCAGATTTTTTTGCAAACTGAGAACCACCAATTTTTAAAAAACGCAAAATCTGAACCTTTCTAATCTCCTTAAATTCGTTTAAAAAAACAAACATCAGTGCATATTATTTCAGCATAGCTCTCACAAAATCCCCCAAATCCTGGCGTCTTCCTGGCGTGAAACAAAAAACACCTACAAGTCAACCTTGTAAGTGTTTGATTCTGAGGGTGGGCCCAGTAGGGCATGATCCTACGACCCCCTGATTATGAGCACTAATATTGTCGACATATATAATTAAATATCAGACCGTTACAAAATATTTATACGAGGAAAACCGCTTTTGAAATGACTTCAAAAAAACCAGAAGTTAAACCAAAAGAGCAGTTTTTATGAGTGCAACAATTAATGTAGTCTGTTATAAGTCAAAGACTTTAGCAAACGGGGAACACCCTTTAATGATTAGGGTTTGTAAGGACAATAAGAAAGTATACAAATCATTGGGAATCTCAGTTTCTTCCAAAGATTGGGACTTTAAAAAGGATGAACCACGTAAGAACTGTCCTAGTCGTGATTTAATTTTGAACCTGATAGAACAGAAAAAGATCGAATACCGGACCCAAATTCTTGAAATGAATTGTTTGAGCAAAAGTTTCACAGCACGATCGGTAATGAATATTGTTGCTAAACCAACAAAAAACATAAATGTTAAAGAATTTTTCGAAGAACTTGTAACCAGACTAAAACTCGAAAAACGGTTGGGCAACGCTAGCGCATATAAAGACACTTTAAGTTCAATGACCAGATTTGCAAAAAACCTTGATATTCCATTTCATGATATTGATCTTCCCTGGCTAAAGCAATATGAAACCTGGATGCGATCAAATGATTGCTCCGAGAATACAATGGGATTTCATTTCAGGGCATTACGAGCTGCTTTTAATATGGCAATAGAGGACAACGTAATAAAGAAGGATTATTATCCTTTTGATCGCTTTAAAGTAAGCAGATTCAGTAAAGCTACCCGAAAAAGGGCAATTACAAAAATGGAAATGGCCAAGATAATTGATCTGGATATGAGTAAAATAACAAATTACTACTCGCCTTATTTGCAATTTAGTAAGGATGTGTTTCTTTTCAGTTATTTAGGTTGCGGGATCAATTTTACTGATATAGCTAACCTTAAATGTAAAGATTTGTCCAATAACCGGATTTTTTATGAACGACAGAAAACCGGAAAACAAATAAATTTCCAGTTACAACCGATGGCCTTAGAGATTATAGCTTGTTATCATCCAGAAATTATCAATCCAGATGATTATCTTTTCCCGATTCTGAATATAAACATTCACTTAACCGCACAGCAGAAATACGATCGAATTCACAAGGCCACGAGAAGAGTAAACGATGCGCTGAAAATAATTGGCCAACGAGCTGGTCTTAACTTCCCATTAACAACTTATGTCGCCCGTC
>CAYHDA010000437.1:0-3093 GCA_964355145.1 uncultured Mariniphaga sp. | reverse complement strand
GAATTTTTTCCTCCTCGATGACAGCATGAAACAAAGGACTTAAAGAAGCATAGGCTGAGCTGTTTGGTTTTCGGTTCCCAAACCGTTGATGCAATGCTCCCGGGTAAACACCTCCTGTTTTGTTTACACTCTCATCGGGGCCTGTCCATCCAACCTCCGGACCATGACAGGAGGCGCATGATTGTCCTTCCGGATCTGAAAGGGTTTCATCAAAAAAGAGTTTTTCACCTAATAGTTGTAATTCTTTATTACTGAACAAACGGCTTAAATCTGATTCTTTAGATTCTTCAACTGCCGGATTATCTTTACAATTAGGGCAAAGCAAAAGTAAAAGTATAACAGCTGACATTAAACCTGCCTGATAAAGCTTCGATATATTTTTCATCTTAACCTCCATTTTTATATTAATTTATTTATCAATATTACCAAAAGTTACTATTTACTAATTTATTAAAGTTTTAGAAATAATTGAAATAAATATCCATCAAAAAAATTATCCTTTTCTTATATACTCAGAATTGTAAAATATGGCATTGACAATATTGTGAACTAATGATAAGGAATCTATCTGATCAAAGAACTCGATAAGTAATCTGTCATAATGCACTATAACGTAATAGCGTTTTATTTAACGTTCCCCAAAGGTATGTTAAATAAGTGATGAAAAGCAATTAATATCTGGAATTTAAAATTGGAATGCTGAGGGGAATGGAAAATAAAACCGAGTTGGACTATGCCGGCTGCTATGGGTGTCCTATTTTGTAATCACCGGCTTTTTTGTTCCATCTTTTTTTGATGGATATGTCGGAAGAAGCTGCAAATGAATTTTTAGCTTCGTTTTTCATTATTGTTGACTTTAATTGGACATACTTCTCCCTGTTGGCTATTTTTGGAGCCATCGAGATGGATTACAGACAGTTTAAAGAACGCTTTACTCATTATTTTTCTAACCGGGAGCCAAACTTCTGATTTCAGTGGCACGTGGTATCATTTTGCCTTTTTGGCATTTGGGGCAACACATGGGGTCTTTTCCTGAGATCAAACGCAAAATCTCCAGAGAGTTGAGCCCTTCCAATACCGAAAAATAACTTTGTTTTTCGATCAGGGTGAAGCAGATTTCAAGTTTTGATTTCATGTTGCACAAGGCCAGAATGCCAAAATATCTGATTTTGTAAAAACCAGAAGGTAAAATATGTTGCAGGAACCTACGGATGAACTCATAAACATCAAGGATCATACTTTTTTTCGTAGTTCCGGTCTTGTAGTCTTTGTAGCTGAATGTAACCTTATCGTTTTCAAATGCTTCGATCCTGTGGTTTGAAATAGCCACCCGATGTGTGTAGTTCCCAAGATACCGGATAATACCCTCAGGACCTGCAAATGGTTTTTGACAATATACTACCCAGTTTTGTTGATAGCAAACGGTTTTGAGTTTTGCAAAATCCGAAGTATTATCGGGCAATAGTAATTCTCCTCGCACGACAGCCTGCCCGATAAGTCGGCAAAGTATCCCACGAAATATATTGCTCAGGAGTTTTACCGGGAGGAAGAATTTTTCAGCGGACGGTATCCATTCCATCTGATCATCTGAAAGTCCTCCGGCAGGTACAATCATGTGAATATGCGGATGATATACCAGCGTTTGACCCCATGTGTGCAGAACACCAACAGCACCTGCCTGAGCACCCATAAGCTTTTGGTTGGCAGCACATTTTATCAACGCCTGACCTGCTGCCTTGAAAAGCAAGTTGTACGCTTTACCCTGATTGAGGTAAAAAACAGTGTTCAGGCAATCGGGTATGGTAAACACCACATGGAAATGTTTTACCGGAGGCAGGTTGGCCGCCAGTTTATCGACCCATTGAAGTTTTTTAGTGGTCTGACACTTTGGGCAATGCCTGTTACGGCACGAGTTGTACGATTGTTTGGTGTAGCCACAGCTGTCACACTGATCGGTATGACCGCCCAAAGCAGCTGTCCTGCAATTTTCGATGGCATAAAATGCCTTTAACTGATCAATGCTCAAATTGTGAGTTTTCAGAAAATCATCCTCCCTGGCCCTGAAAATATCAGCCAGTTCGATGGGTTGCTTCTTGTTTTCCATGACTTCTGGTTTTAGATATCCATAGAATCCAATGGAGAAGTGATACCTGACGGCTGAACATTTACCAGGTGCAGGTAAACAGCGGTTGTCTTAAGAGATGCATGACCCATAAACTCCTGAATTATCCTTAGGTTAACTCCTTTTTCCAGCAGGTGGGTTGCAAAACAATGCCTGAGTGTATGAAAGGAAATCCTTTTTTTTATACCCGCTTTAACAGCATTTTGCTTGACAATTTCATTTAATGTCGAGTCGGCAAGTGGTACACCTATTTTCATCTGTGTCTCAAACAAAAAGGTCTTTGGCCGTTGTATTTTGTAATAGGTTCTAAGTAAATCCAGTGCTTTTGGAGAAAGGATTGTGTTCCTGTCTTTTTTACCCTTACCTTGAACCACTCTAACCTGCATGCGTGCAGAATCAATATCGACTGGTTTGATTCTTTGAACTTCTTGCCGCCTTAATCCTGACGAGTAGGCCAATGCCAATATGGCCCGGTGCTTGATATTTTGGGTAACTGCAATAAGCTTTTCAACTTCACCGATCGACAAAACAACTGGTAATTTTTTTTCACGACGGGGCCGTTTAATCTTGAATTGCTCCCATTCACGCCCTAAAACATCGATCTGCAGAATTTTAAAAGCACTGATTGACTGATTAATCAATGGCACAGAAATCTTTTCATTGATAATCCGTCGGTGCAGGTAATCTTTGAACTGAACAATAGAAATAGAATCCAGTGAAATGGCCAAATCAGATTCGATTTTTGAAAGAAGTCCGCTATAAGTGCGAACGGAACGGGGACTGTAGTTACGAAGCTGCATCTCACAGATAAGCTTCTCTACCAGAGGTGATTCTTTTTTTTCATGATGGTAAATTTTAAAATTTGCACCTTAAAATTACCAAAATCAACATTTACCGCCAAAGCGGTTTAGTTCAACAATACTATAAATATATTAACAAAATAAATTAGAAAAATGTTCAAAGAAGGACAG
>CAYHDA010000436.1:0-3094 GCA_964355145.1 uncultured Mariniphaga sp. | reverse complement strand
CTTCCGGGCTCCTGCTTCGGCAAATTCGGTAAAAAACTCAATGAATGGCCTGTCCACAACTGGAACTTCCTGATGATCAATAAAAATCCGGATATGCCCATATTTGGCTAAAGCGGACCATACTCGCCATATTACACCGGGTCCGTCAGCTTCAAAAGCGACAATGCTGGTTCCTTCCTTCCGGATAAAACCGGTTCCATCACCATTTGCCTGCCAATTGACATACCGATCGGCTGCAGCATCGTATTTTGCATTCCTGTCATAACTCGTAAATGTTCCTGATTTTTCACCATCCAGGGGAGGCGTCGCCAGGTATTCCATATCAGTCAGACGATGGACTAAATCCGCATAACTAAGCGTATCCTGCGAATAGCCCGTTATGCAAAATATCAACCCTGATACTGACAGGATCATCCGTTTAAACCATTGTTTTGCCTTCATCTTTTGTAATTTATATCAGTTTTGACCTTTTTGAAAAAGAATATTCGGTTACTCATTTAAAATTTTCCTGGTAACCGACGCCGGCAGTGGTGTCTTTCCAATCGTCCGTTTTAAAGGGAGACACCGGCAGATCTATCTCATTGAACAGATCTGTTATAAGTGAATTTGCCCAGCCAAACCTTACCGCCTCAGGGTTAGTGATTTGTTCAGACCAAACTTCCACCTGATTGTTATGGATGATTTTTGCCTCGGCCGGAACAAATTTTTCATCTTTGGCCGCAATCGTAAACCCCACGACTTTATTGCCCTTTGTTTTTAACTGGCCGGCGAAATCAAATTTAATATTCACCTTATTTCCTTTAATCTGATGTGATTTATAAAATGCACTTGAAAAATTGGAATGGTTCGTTTTATAGTCGTTGTGCAGGGCAAGTAATGCCAGTCTTCGAGCAACTTCCTGCTTGTTTTTTGGGTGAATATTATCCGCACTCGAGATATCTGCAGGGACAACCATGCCCGTTTTTTTCACCATGCCTAAAGTTTTCAGTTGTGCATCTCTCAGTTCGGCAGACGAAACGCCGGCAGGATTGTCATAACGAAACGGAGCAATTTGAACGTAATAGAAAGGGAAATCTCCCTGACCCCAGATCGTGCGCCAACTCTTTATCAGTAAAGGGAAAAGTGATCTGTATTGGTTTGCTCTTAGAACATTCGTCTCACCCTGATACCATATTGCTCCTTGAATTGTATAGGTTTTAATTGGATGAATCATTCCGTTATAGAGGACAAACGGGATATTTTGATCGCCAATTTTAGATTTAGGTTTACGTTTTAAATCGGGTTTTTCTCCATCTGCAGAAAGAGACTTCCATGCAGCAAAACGCTTAAGATAGGTTGCTTTTTGTTCTTTGAGAGTATCTGCATGAGCGTTGTACCAGTCAACAATTTCCTGATGACCCCCTTTGATCATATTATTTTTGTCAATCCAGGCCAGGATATCTGACCCTCCCCAAGCAGCTACAATCAGTCCGACAGGGACATTCAAATCTTTATACAATTCCCTTCCGAAAAAATAGGCTACTCCGCTCTCAGAACCTACTATTTCAGGAGTGCATGCCTGCCACTGTGCATCAGTAACATCATCAGGCTCCCATGCAAGAACCTTCGGAATCCGAAAGAATCTGATATTGGGATAATTGGCATTTTTTATCTCCTCTTGTGAATTGTCAACAATACCAACATTGAATTCCATGTTAGACTGACCTGAACAAATCCAAACCTCGCCAATCAGAATATCCTTTAAGTTAATTTTGTTCTCTCCCTCAATCGAGATGGTCTCTTTTCCAAATCCACCTTTGGGTGTTGGAATTTTTACCGACCACGAACCCAGTGCATCAGCTTTAAAATTTTTCTTTGCTCCCCAGCTGGTGGAAATAGTAATCAGCTCATTGCCATCAGCTTTCCCCCAAAAACTGGCATTACTTTTCTGTTGTAATACCATACCGTCACTAAATATTGACGGCAGCGTTACTTTAGCGTAAGCCGGGGATGAGATCAGTAATGCTAAAAGACAATAAAGTCGTATTGAATTATTAAAAAATGAGATTGTTTTCAACTTGATCATATCAGGAAGTTCGATTTTTAAAGAATAAAATATTCAGCGTTGTTAATCCTTTCTTTTTCAGCACAAATTATCTTGCGGTTGTATCTTTCCAATCATCCGTTTTAAATGGAGAGACCGGCAAATCAATTTCATTGAAAAGATTGGTTTTAAATGAATTTGTCCAGCCGAACCTCACCGATACAGGATTGCTGATTTGATCAGACCAGACCATTATTTGATTGTTATTTATGATTTCTGCGTCAGCCGAAACGAATTTTTCATCATTGCCGGCGATGGTAAACCCAATGACTTTACTGCCTTTTATTTTTAGCTGGTCAGCAAAATCAAATTTGATGATTACCTTATTCTCCTTTATCCGATGTGATTTGTAAAAAGCACTTGAAAAATTGGAGGCATTGATTTTATAATCGTTGTGAAGGGCAAGGAGTGCAAGTCTGCGACCAACTTCTTTTTTGTTAGTAGGGTGCAGAATTTCTGAACTTGAAATATCTGAAATTACAACCATTCCTGTATTTTTCACTTTCCCCAATGTCTTGAGCTGTGCATCTCTCAGCTCAGCAGAAGGAACCCCTAAAGGATCTTTATACTGAAAAGGCGGAATCTGAACAAAATAAAATGGAAAATTCCCCTGCCGCCACTCAGTTCTCCAACCACTTATTAATGCCGGAAACAGCGTTCTGTATGTATTGGCTGCGGCAACGTCAGATTCTCCCTGATACCATATTGCACCCCGGACAGCAAACGATTTTACTGGGTTTATCATCCCGTTAAACAATACAAAAGGCAAATGTTTTTCCGGCTTTTTGGATCTGGCCGATGGGCTGGCGGCAAATTGTTCAGATTCCTCTTTGCTAATTTCGCAGGAACTTTGACGGTTAAGCCATGATTTTACTTTGGTTCCTCCATAGGCTGAGACAATCAGTCCGACCGGCACATTTAAAGTGGTGTGCAAATTCCTGCCAAAGAAATAGGCAACAGCGCTCTCTTTGGCAACTGTTTCCGGATTACATGTTTTCCACCGGGCATTCA
>CAYHDA010000435.1:0-3099 GCA_964355145.1 uncultured Mariniphaga sp. | reverse complement strand
TAACATGGAGGAAGTAGCATGAGCGCAAAAGAACTGAACCAACAGATTGATACCCTGTGCCGGGAGTTGCGTCTTGCAACCTTGCGCAAGGAATTTGAATCGGTGGCCACAGAGGCTGCCCGGGAAACACTCTCCTATGAAGAGTTCCTGCATCGGTTGCTGGAGCTTGAATATAACCACCGCGTTGAAAACCGCCAGAAAGCACGTATGCGGCAGGCAGGTTTTGTTCAGTACAAATACCTGCATGACATTAACCGTGACGATCTTCCCGAAGATGCCGCCGCTAAGCTGCCTATGCTGGAACGTCTGGACTTTATCAAAACAGGGCAAAATATCATCTTCTCAGGCAATCCAGGAACAGGAAAATCTCATCTTGCAACCGCACTTGGTATCTCCGCTTGCCAGCAGGGATACCGGGTGCTGTTTACAACCGTTCCCCGCCTGCTTACTCAACTGCGTGAAAGCCGGTCGCAACGATATCTCAGGATGGTAGAAAACCGCTTTGAGAAGTTCGATCTGGTGGTCTGTGATGAGTTCGGCTATATCTCCTTTGACAAAGAAGGTGCAGAACTGCTCTTTAGCCACTTATCCCTGCGTTGCGGGCGCAAGTCGACCATTATCACCACCAACCTGTCGTTCGACCGCTGGAAAGAGATTTTTGGTGATCCCGTGCTTACTGCAGCGATGGTTGACCGGCTTACCCATAAAGCTCATATTGTAAACATGAATGGAAAATCTTTCAGAGTAAAAGAAACCAGACAAATGATGGAAAAATGAAACCAGTCAAAATTATTGATACACCAACGTTATTAACAAACTTAGCACTTATGAACAAAGAAAAAAAAGAAGCAAAAAAAAGAAAGGCTTGAGCCGAGGATAACTCTGCGAGTTATCTCCCGTCTCAATCCCATTAATCAACTGTTCTTTTATTTATTATTTTTGTTAAGTGGTGTTCTTTTCTAACTGAAATACTGGTATCAGTTTCAATTAATACTTACAGACCTGAAAGTGAAACTTGTCACCAACTTTCCTGATGGCTGTGGAAAATGGCAGATCGTGGAGAATTTTCCTGATCTGAAGGTCAAAATAGTCAATGATTTCCCGGATATCAAGGTCAAATTTGTGAAGGATTTTCCCGGGGTAAGGTAGTGTGAACGATAATATTTCAGAAAAAATTCTTTTCTTTTAATCGTCTTAAACCGTCAATAAATTCAGATTTCCCCCCAAATGAAGGATGTCGAATACTTTCAAAATCATTGATGCCAAAAAGCTTATACGCACTTTCAGCCACTTTTCCTATTGCAACAAAATTTTTAACAGGAATTATCTTGAGCAATTTTTCAAAATATTTTTTACCAACATTTTCAATCTCAGCATTCGTCGGTTTTCGATTTGGCTTGTTGGTTTTTGAATTAAAAGGGGAGAAAGGATATGCATTCCATAACAAAGGATAGATATCCAACTCATCAAAAGTGTTCCATACAATTGTTGCAGTTGCTTCAGATTGAAGTTTGACATCTCTTTCATCAATTATATCATCCCAACCTTCATCATAATTAAAAAGTTTATACTTGCCGGAACCGATTATCGCTTCACTTGTAAAAGGAACACCCGTAAGAGTACACCCTTTATGACCCGGCGCTTCTCCTAATAATAAAGTTTTTGTTATAATCAGCTTTTTCATTGTTGTCAAGTAACAAACCAAATTAATTTTAGAGGCAAACCCCCTGGAAATACTATACTCAAACGAATAATGGTTAATGGTGTCCTTGTTTACCTTTTCTTCGGATAATTCTTCAACAAATTTTTTTATTGGGTCGTTCATACTTGGAGGGCTTTTTTACAGGTTTTATTGCAATTACCGGAAAAAACGGATCATCTGAACAATCACCGCCGGTCTTGGTTGACATCAGCCTCCGACGCCGGTTCAACGCGTTTGAAAGCATGGGTCCATTGTTCCGGAAAATAGAATCAGAAATCCTGGAAACCACACTTACAGAAAGAATCTGGGTGCCTCTTCCTTGAACTGCAGCATTCCATTTTACAAGTCATGGGTATCAGTTTTGATGATCTTATCCAGATGATGCTCTGCAATGATCAGGTTGAAGAAAAAAAGATCGGGATCCTGATGGAGATGAAAAGTTGGTCTCACCACCAAACCCTCGAAATATCTCTGCATCTTCCTGAATATCAATATTTAAATTAGTGCGAAACTTGAGTTATTTACCGTTTACATCTTTCGGCATATGAATCCTGCCATTCTTGCACGGATTCTCCTGACTTCAGGTAATCCAATTTAACTTAACACCATACTCTACAGACTGTTTAGCCAGCGCGGGCTTCCGTACAATATGGCTTCATGTTGGGTCGCGAAAAGCGACCACACGAAGCCTGCACCGGCAATTAACCATACCGCGTGTTAGCCGTTCGTGCATTTTCTTCCTCATAATTCACTCACTTTTTAGATTCAATATTTTGTTGTTCAAGCATCGGTTTCATCTTTCTGTTTTACTAGCATACAAGCAAAATGATATAGGATTAGAGTAAATATCCCTGATATTAAAAACGTAATCCACAGAGCAAGATTTTATAGCAAAACCATTGTTCTTTAATAATTTGAAAACCTGTTCGTTCTTCCTGTAATGTGGTTTTATGCCGTTGAAATGGCTGTCCCAAAATAGATTGTGATAAGGTTCAATTATTATAATTTTGTCGTTGAGTTTTAATTTAGACAAAACAAACTGAAAAATTATTTCCGACGTATAGCAAAGTGAATTTGATAAAATGTAAACTGCATTTTCGGGAATTGGACTTTCAAAATATCTACTGATAGACATATTGATGATTACAGCATTATCAGACAGCTTACTGTTTTCATAGGCAAAATCAACACCATAATATTGGTTTATTGAAATATCATTGTTTTTTAGCCAAAAGTAAAATGACCCGTTACCGCAACCTAAATCAATAACTATCTGATTTTTAAACTTGTTTATGGGGATGGTTTTTATTATTTGATTGTAATATGAATTCTCACTGCTTCCGTCAAAAATAAATACATCTTTTTTCCTAAAGCTCTAGTTCTCTAAAAACTATTAC
>CAYHDA010000434.1:0-3115 GCA_964355145.1 uncultured Mariniphaga sp. | reverse complement strand
TGCTTGGCGGCCTTGAAAAAAAGGATCTCGATGAAAAGCCCTCTTTCACAAGGTTGAATGCCCTTATCAAGCAATATGAAGAATTGCGCCATAAGAACTATTTCAATGATTCTGTTCGTTCACTTCTTCGCCAGCCAGGAAAAGAGTTTACCCTTTTCAGGACAGAAGACGACAAGTGGAATTTTAAACCGATATCCTATCAGAAACATAAAGTTACAGGTATTAATCAACCTTCATCACGATGGGTGGTAAAGAATGAATTCGATAAACAGCCGGTCAAATTACGAATAGAAGCGCTTTTATCGCTTAAACCTTTTAATAACCCTGATAATGTTGTATTGACGGACTTTTCAGCTCCGAATGAATTATTGGAAATAGGTGCGGCAAAGGGAGTAACAGGCAGTATAAAAAGCGCAACAGATACTACGGAGCATGGTCAGAAATGTGGAACATTCTCTGCATTAAGCAAGGGCGACTCGCCCCAAAATGGTACATGGATATGTATGGAAAAAAAACTTGAGCCAGGGTTAAATCTAAGTAAAAACCAGGGTCTCGGGGTCTGGATTAAAGGTGATGGCAACGGACAACTTCTGAATTTCAGGATTGAAGGTCCACCGCATCTGTCTTATGGAACAAGGGGAGATCACTTCGTGAAGATTGATTTTAGTGGATGGAGATATTTTGAACTGGTCGAAATCGAATCATCTGAATACAGCAATTATATCTGGTCTGACGTTGATGATGGTATCAGCGGTGCTTATAAATCCCACTTTTTCACACTTAATTTCAATAACATTGACAAATTGCAATTATGGTATAATAATCTTCCTGCTGGGAAAGAGGTCAGTTGTATGGTAGGCCCCGTTAAAGCGATACCAACGGTTTCGGGTTCTGTCGAAAATCCTTCTATCACAATAGGAGGAGAAAAAATAGTATTTCTGGTAAAGATGGAGTCAGGCATGTATATGGAGTTATTGTCAGACAAAAATTGTAAACTCTATGGGTCAAAAGGAGAGTTTATTCAGGATGTACCTATTCAAGGCTCAGTTCCTGAGTTAAAGAACGGTGGTAATGTTGTTATGTTTTCAAGCGATACTTCAGGACAGACAAAACAAAGGGTTCAGGTAACAATGATTAGTGAGGGCAATCCTCTGTTAAACAATACAATAAATTGATATTATATATCAAAAAACAATGACAAAAATGCCTGACGGAAAGTCTCCTGGAGTAATGGAATACCATACAATCAGAGATAAAAAATACATTTTCAACAAGATGAAACTGCTGACTTTTATTTTAACCGGATTGATCGGTATAACTTGCCCTGATCGTTTGACAGCAATTAATCCGGTTAATGGTGTTAAGGCAGGCGTGGTCATCGAAAGTGACGGTTTTACTTACGGGATTGGGAAAGATGGTCGTAATCTCTGGTTCATCGACAAGTTGACAGGGATTGACTATCTTGAAAATTCGGTAGCTTCTTATTGCGCTTATGTTGTGAAAGACGGTAAACAATTCCCGGTTAGTTCCGTATCCCGGGAGGGTAATATCCTCAGGTATGATTTCGGAAAGGCAGGTTTTTCAGCTAGTATCCTTATCGGAAACTTAAAAGGTTATGTCACTCTTGAGGTTGCAGAGAATCAAGGAAATATAGAATCTCTGACATTTATAAACCTACCTTTGAAACTTGAGGGGATTCCGGATGAACCATTTGCTGCATGTGTTTTGTCTCTGAACCTTCAGACCCATATTCGTCAGCTTCCAGCCCTTCAGACTTCTTTGTGGGCGACCTGTTACGAGCGATTCAGCTTAAAAGGAGCCAAAATTGCAATGCTCGGAGTTCCTATGAAAAGCATTTTGATAGCTATCCGTGAGGTAATGAAGGAATCAAAAGAAATTCCCTATTCTGAGGCTGGTGGAGCATGGGCGCAACTTTCAGAACAGGGATATGGTTCCTATTTGTTAAACTTCGGCACCCTCACTGAATCAACAGTTAATGAATGGATTAAAAAATGCAAATCGGTTGGATTTAATCAGATTGATAACCATGGAGGGGGAAGTGATTTTTTCCGTTTCGGTAGTTTTGAATTAAATCCTGAGAAATGGCCTGATGGTTGGGAGCATTTTAGGAGAATAAACAAATCACTTCACGAAGCCGGGATTTCCTCTATTTTTCATACCTATGCTTTTTTCATTGATAAGGATTCAAAGTTAGTTACCCCGGTACCCAGTAAGGATCTTGGATATTTCAAGGAATTCACCTTAACTGAAGCAATCGGCCCCGACGATAAGGAGATTCCTGTAAAAGAGCCTACATCAGATGTTTCCGCTGTAACTGGTTTTCATGTAGCAAATAGCAGGACAATACGTATAGGGGATGAACTGATAGAATTCAGTGGAACCACCACAACTGAACCCTATAAATTTATCGGCTGTAAAAGGGCAGCCAACGGGACCAGCGCATCGGCACATCAAAAAAACCAGAAGGCTTATCATTTAAAGGAAATGTTCGGACGATTTGTTCCCGGACCCGAAACTCCCCTGTTCAAAGAAATAGCACGCTTTCATGCTGAAATTGTAAACCAATGTAATTTTGATGGCATTTATTTTGATGCGATTGACGGGAGTGACATCTTGGATGGTCCGGAAAACTTTTGGTATTATGGTTCAAAGTTCATCGTTGAAGTTGCAAAACACCTGAACCGGCCGATTGGAATGGAAATGAGTTCAATGTCCCATCTGTGGTGGCATTACCGTTCAAGATGGCAGGCATGGGATGCACCACGCCGCGGATATAAGCGCTTTGTGGATATCCATTCTGCCTCTTTGAAATCTAAAGAAATCGAACACGGTTACTGGAGAGGACATACTCCTCTGATCAATAAACTGGCTCCCATGGAGAATGGAGCCTTTCTTCTTCCCCTTCAGCTGGGTTGGTGGTTAAATTTTACTTGGGATCCGCCGCAAACTGAACCGACATTTACTGATGACATCGAATATCTCTGTTGTAAAATGATAGGAAATAATGCCGGGTTGGCGATTCTTGGAGGGGTTGGTGAAAAGGAGGAAGAAGAAAAACCTGCTTTTCGCCGGTTAAACACCATTATTCGACAAT
>CAYHDA010000433.1:0-3125 GCA_964355145.1 uncultured Mariniphaga sp. | reverse complement strand
ATCAATTTTCAATGGTCAATGATCAATAATCAATTTTCAATTTTCAATAGCCCATTTTCTTTTGGCTGGCTTAATCTTGCAGGTGTAATATTCTTACTACTAGTGCTTTCGTGCCAGATACCGGCGCCATCAACTGTTGAGCCGGTGAAAATAATTTTCGACAGCGATATGGGTCCCGACTACGATGATGTGGGTGCACTTACGATGTTGCACGCCTTTGCCGATAGCGGGAGAGCAGAAATTCTGGGCACTATGGCGTCAAATAAATATGCACTGGCAGCACCATGTCTTGAGGTCATCAATACTTATTATGGCCGTTCCAAAATTCCTGTTGGTTCGCCAAAAAATCATGGCGTAAATATTGGCTGCAGTCAGCACTGGACCGATTCACTTGTTGCCAATTATCCCCATCGTCTCGATTCAACTTCCCACGCTCAGGATGCCGTATATTTATACCGGAAAATACTCGCTTCTCAGGCTGATACCTCGGTCGTAATTGTAACCGTGGGTTTTCTGACGAATCTGAACGATCTTTTAGTTTCGGGTGCCGACACCATTTCTCCGCTAAACGGGAAGCAATTGATTTTGAAAAAGGTCAAAAAGCTGGTGGCTATGGCCGGAAAATTTCCGGAAGGATCGGAGTTTAATGTAAAAGAAGATTCCACATCGTCGAAATATGTATTCGATCACTGGCCAACGCAGATAATTTTTAGTGGTTTTGAGATTGGTGATCACATTTTCACAGGGAAAATATTAATCGGCAGTAAGCTAAGAAGTCCGGCTAAAATGGCGTTCGGCATCGCTATACCGATGTCGGATGAGGATCGGAATGGCCGCAAAAGCTGGGATCAGACCGCTGTTTTAACGGCAGTGAAAGGTGCTGCCTTTGCTTTCGGAGCAGTAAAAGGGATGATGGTAGCGGAGCCATCGGGATTTAACAGATGGAATAAGATTGAAAATGGCACACATTCTTACCTGGTATTTAAAAAATCACCTGAAGTTATTTCCGGGCTTATTGATCAGTATATGATGCATGAGCCGGTTTCACAAAAATGACAGACAAAAAAACTAATTTATTTTCAAACCAAACAACTGAATATCATGTATATTGTTGAAAATTACTCTGTTGCTGTTGTCCTGACGGTGATCACTATGTTATGTTGGGGATCGTGGGCCAATACCCAAAAGCTGGCTGCAAAGACCTGGCGTTTCGAACTGTTTTATTGGGATTACGTCCTTGGTATATTGATTTTTTCGTCGGTTCTAGGATTTTCGTGGGGAAGTTCAGGCAGTCATGGAATGGGCTTTGTACAAAATCTTCGTCAGGCTGAGTGGTCAAGTATCTCAGGCGCTTTGGCCGGCGGGGTAATATTCAACCTGGCAAATATTCTGATTGTCGCCGCTATTGCTATAGCAGGAATGTCAGTTGCCTTTCCAATCGGCATTGGAATAGCTCTGGTCTTAGGGGTGATTATCAATTATTTTTTTACCCCCCAGGGGAATGCCCTCGAACTGTTTGGAGGTGTCGCACTGGTAGGCCTTGCCATTGTTATCGATGCATTGGCTTATCGCAAGAAAGCAGTTCAGAGTAAAAAAGTCCCTGCAAAAGGGATTCTTATCTCTATTGTTGGTGGTGTTTTAATGGCATTATTCTATCGTTTCGTCGCCGGCTCAATGGCACCCAATCAGGAAAATCCTGAAGCCGGGATGTTAACTCCCTACACCGCAGTATTTATCTTCTCTATAGGCATTTTAATCAGCAACTTCTTATTTAACAGCATCTTAATGAGGAGGCCTTTCGAAGGCGCTCCGGTCACTTATCAGCAATATTTTAAAGGAGCCTTTAAAGAACATCTTACCGGTATTTTAGGAGGAATGGTTTGGTGTATCGGGATGTCACTAAGCATTATCGCTGCGGGGAAAGCCGGTTTTGCCATTTCGTACGGCCTCGGTCAGGGCGCTACATTAATTGCCGCTCTCTGGGGTGTCTTTATCTGGAAAGAATTTAAAAACGCCCCCAAAGGTGTTAATACTTTGCTGACGCTTATGTTCTTATTGTTTATTGCGGGACTTGGACTGATTATTCTGGCCGGCAGCTAGTTAATAAGCTCACCGAAAAGAAACATATCTTCGCCTGTCCCCTTCAATTCTGTAATTTTCACGGAATGGACTGTATTTTTCGTTAGGCCTGCAACTTTAAAGCGTACGGGAATATAATGTTGTCCATAGCCGTTAGCGATACCTTGCGTAATTTTTTCAATCAAAACATCCTGAGACTGTCCGATAAACGAATTAAAATAGTTCATTTTATTTTCGACCGAGCGTTCTCTGACCTTTAGTGATCTTTCATTTTTCATTTTTTCCGGAATATGGTTTTCAAGTCTTTCGGCTCTTGTTCCTTTCCTGACGGAATATTTAAAAGTGTGTATATGAGTGAAATTAAACTCCTTAACGGCATCCATGGTTTGCTGAAATTCGTCATCTGTCTCACCGGGAAAGCCCACAATAATATCCGTAGTGAAGTTAAAATCGGGATAAACTGACCTGAACAGTGAAATTGTTTTGCGAAACTGCTCCACATCATACATACGGCGCATACGAAGAAGCGTTTTCTCTGAGCCACTTTGGAGACACAGATGCAGATGAGGCATCAATTTAGGATGAGCAAAAAGCTCAACAAAACGATCGCCAAATCCATCGGGTTCGAGCGACGAAATACGCACTCTGAACTCACCAGGAACTTCCAGAATCTTGGCAAGCAAATCTTCAAAACGGTAATTTCCGTCTTCATAACGGCCAATATTAACTCCTGTGATCACAATTTCCTTGAATCCGTTTTCGATCGTTTTCCGTACACTTTCAAGAACATCAGCTACCGGACGTGAGACAGCACTTCCACGAACCATCGGAATAATGCAAAAAGTGCAGAAATTATCGCAGCCATCCTGAATTTTTACCGCACTTCGGGTGTGTAAACTTTTACTGACAGGTTCGTAGCGGAAAACATCCTGGGGCAACTTATCGGGGTGGACAATTTCTCCTGAAAAATGGGCGTCAACCAAAGCCAATATCGAGCTTTTCCGATTATTTTCGACCACAAAAGTGATGTTATCCTGACTTTCGAG
>CAYHDA010000432.1:0-3142 GCA_964355145.1 uncultured Mariniphaga sp. | reverse complement strand
TACAGAAGCAGACTATCAGTCTGCCTTGGCTGATAAGCCCAATCTGAAACAAGGATTAGCCTGGTCGTATTACGAAGATGCGAATAATGGGTTCCTTCCCTACCAGGAGATCTTCAGCTATTTAAACACCTCCAAAGTAAAAGCAGTCGGCACCGGATTCGGTGTAAATCCGATGCAGGTGGTAAACACAATCCTAAAGACTCAAAAAAGAAAGGAACACTTTGCATTGCGCTTCGAAGGGTACTTTCGCGCACCTGCCCAAGCGGTTTATACCTTCCAGGCAGGAGCCAACAATGGCTGCCGGGTTTATGTGGATGAAAAACCAGTTATCGAAAACGATGCTTCAAATGGTCTGCCAACAGGAATAAAAACTGCAGATGTTCCATTACAAGCCGGATTGCATAAGTTAACCGTTCTCTACTATTTTGGAACTACCGGTCAGCCCAAACTAAACTTTATTGTTGAGTGGCCAGGAAATGCAGGAGGAGATGGGTTCGGCTGGTCTTCACATCAAAGGCTATTGCCCCTGTTGTGGGGGGAGGCTCTGTAATAAAATGAAGACAAGCCTTAGGTTTCCAATAGCATCAGAATAAATAATTATCACCCTGAATGACATCAAAATAATTATCAATGAACAATGTTGACCATCAGCTGACTGACAAATCATTTAACTATTTGATTTTTTGCAATATATGAAATTTTAGCACGTTACAGTATTTATAAAATTAAACCAAATCATTTCTCAGATGAAAAAGATTGCAATTCTATTATTTGCATTGATAACTGTATTATTTAATTCAGAATATCAGGCTGTGGCCCAAAACAAATCAAAAAAATCCAAGTCCATCAGTGAGGGAATTGAGTGGAGCAATACTTGGATGGTCTCTACCAACAAACACGATCTGCCGAGGATTTTGATTATCGGTGATTCGCATGTGGAACGGTATTATCAGGTGGTGACCAGTAAGTTGAATAAAATAGCCTATTGCAATAAATTCACCACCTCCCGCAGTTTAGGCGATCCTGCCTTGATTGCACAACTGAAGGCACTGTTTTTCAGCTATCAATTCGACGTTATCACTTTCAATAACGGACTGCATGGTGTTGCTTATTCGGATGAACAGTACAGTCGTGATATCCCCGCCGTTTACAAACTATTCAAAAAAAGTAATCCCGGATTAAAATTAATCTGGGTCAACACGACTCCGCGCCGGATTGGGGGCAAGCGTCCCGATTTTGATCAACACAATCAGGGAGTGATCAACAGGAATAAGGCAGTCGAAGCATTTACCAGCGCAAAAAACATTCCCCTGGTCGATTTCTATACACCTTCAAGCGCTAACCTCGACTTTTTCGATACCGATGGAATTCATTTTAGCAAAATGGGGGTTGAGGAACAGGCAAAAATGGTGACCTCAGAAATCTTAAAAGCACTGGAAACCATTGTAAAATAATCAAAGCGAACCTATCAATAATTATCAATTAACCTAGAATGAAAAATATAAATTTTCTTATAATTGCCTTCTTCACCTTAAACTCAGCAGTAGGATCCATATTGTCAAACAAAGATACCAGAAAGAAAGAAAACGCAACTGCCGAAACACAGATAGGCCCTAAGGGGGCAGACCGGGAGGGCGAAGTGGTATTACTCAGTTCTTTGAAAATGGACGAGGCGCTATGTTCGGATAGGCCTCAGGCAAACAGATCATTTGGAGGACAACCCATCCTGATCAGCGGGCAAAAATTTGAAACGGGATTAGGGACACATGCACGAACTGTCATTTGGATAAATCTTCAGGGTGGTTCGCAGCGGTTTACTTCCTTCGTGGGAATCGATGATGAAGTTGTCCCCAGAATTGTTCGGGACGAGTTGCGTAGTGCTTTTTTAAAGGGGTATGACGAATATAAGAAGATTAACGGACGTGCTGTCTTTCAGATCTATGGCGATGGGAAGTTACTTTGGAAAAGTCAGGTGATGCAGGCAGGAATGCCGGCTCAAAAGGTCGATGTGGATCTCTCCGGAATTCAGACTATGGTGATGATCACAAGCAGTGCCGCTGATGCAGTTGAATTTGATCATGCAGACTGGGCAGATGCAAAATTCATGGTCACAGGAGCCAAACCTGTGGTTATCGCTCCTCCACATGAAGAAAAATTTATCCTGACACCAAAAGCTTCGCCTCAGCCACGGATTAACGGAGCGGGCGTCTTTGGGGTACGACCCGGATCTCCGTTTCTGTTCACCATTGCAGCCACCGGCGACCGGCCGATGAAATTTGAAGCGAAAAAATTACCACAGGGATTGAAACTGGATCAGGCTACGGGCCAGATCTCCGGAGTTTTAAAAAGTGAAGGGACATGGAATACCACCCTTAGGGCAACTAATGCTCTGGGTACCACAGATCGGATTTTGAAAATTGTTTGCGGAAATACGTTAGCCCTTACACCTCCAATGGGATGGAACAGTTGGAACGTATTCAGCCGCAGTGTCAATGAATCTCATGTTCGCGCAGCAGCTGATGCAATGATTAGCAGCGGATTAATTAACCATGGATGGAGCTATATCAACATTGACGATTGCTGGCAAATCAAGCACAGCTCAAAAGACTCCATGCTCGTTGGTCAACCCAGAGATGAAAAAGGGATGATTAATACCAACAAAAAATTTCCCGACATGAAAGCCCTTTGCGATTATATCCACAGTAAAGGACTCAAAGCCGGGATTTATTCATCTCCGGGATTGTACACCTGTCAGGGTCATACAGGAAGTTTTCAATATGAAGAGAAGGATGCTCAACGTTATGCCGATTGGGGATTTGATTACCTGAAATACGACTGGTGCTATAATCAGTACTCATCAAAAGATGTCAGCCTTTATGAACAGCGAATCCCATGGGAGACTATGGCCAAAGCACTTACCAATCAGAAACGTGACTTCATTTTTAGTTTAAGCGAAACTTTGGAAGTGTGGCCCTGGGCAAAGGAAACCGGCGCCCATTGCTGGCGCACCACAGGCGATATCACCGACTCATGGCCGAGCATCGACGGCATCGGGTTTACTCAAAACGGTCGTGAAATCGTTGCAGGACCTGGTCATTGGAACGACTGCGATATGTTTGTAGTCGGCATGATGGGTGGTGGG
>CAYHDA010000431.1:0-3175 GCA_964355145.1 uncultured Mariniphaga sp. | reverse complement strand
TCAAAGAACTATTTGTTTAATAATAAAACTATTTTAACGGTTTTGAACACTCGTAGATATTAATCTTTAATTGAAATGAGAGTAATTTTACCTTTGCTCCTTATACTTCTTGCAACGAGTACCTTGATAGGAAGCAATAAAAAAAATGAGAAAATGAGAAATTCTGAAAAACAACAGCTTGCTGTAGTTTGGACGAGCAGTGATCCTGAGGTGGCTGAAAAAGTTTGTTTTATGTATACACAAAATGCCAAACTCAAAGGGTGGTTCAATGAAGTTGTTCTCGTGGTTTGGGGGCCTTCAGCAAAACTTCTATCCGAAAATAAAGTTTTGCAGGATAGAGTCAAACAGATGATCACCGAAGGAGTAAAAGTGGAGGCTTGTGTGACCTGTGCAAACATGTATGGTGTTGCTGATCAGCTTGCAGCTATGGGAATTAAGATAAAAGCTATGGGACCAGTTTTGACAGTTTACCTTAAAGAAAACTGGAAAGTCCTGACCTTTTAAGACTTAGGCAATTTTTGATAATAATAAAAGGCTGTCCCTATTGAAGAGACAGCCTTTATTCTGTTTAAAATGTATGGAAAGAAAATAATTTGTTAACTATTTTCTTGTTATTCAGCGATAACTTCGAACTCGAAATCAACAACTACTTCGCGGTGAAATTTCACTTTTGCAAAGTGTTTACCGATCTCTTTGATCGCATCTTCCTTAATGGTGATTTGCTTGCGATCAACTTCGAAACCTTTTTCTTTTAATGCTTCAGCTACCTGAATATTATTAACCGAACCGAAGATCTTTCCGGTTGAGCTGGTTTTTGCACCAATTGTGATGATGATTGATTTTAGCTTTTCGGCTAAATTCAATGCCTCATCTTTCAGTTTAGCCTCTTTATGGGCACGTTGTCTTTGGTTTTCGGCCAGTACCTTCTTTGCAGAAGTGGTTGCCAAAATAGCCAGTCTCTGGGGGATCAGGTAATTACGTCCATACCCGTCTTTAACAACTACACTGTCGTCTTTGCTGCCCAGATTTGTTACGTCTTGAAGAAGAATGATATTCATTTTTTTATCTCCTAATTATTATTTCATCAAATCTGTTACATAAGGCAGCAACGCGATCATTCTGGCGCGTTTTACAGCCTGGGATACTTTACGCTGATACTTCAAAGAAGTACCGGTAAGCCGGCGTGGCAGGATTTTACCCTGTTCGTTCAGGAATTTTTTCAAAAACTCAGGATCCTTGTAATCAACATAGCGGATACCGGATTTCTTGAAACGGCAATACTTCTTCTTTTTTACCTCAACCGATGGTGGTGTAAGGTATCTGATTTCGCTTGAATTCGTGGTCATGACTTAGTTCTCCTTTTGAGTTTTTGCATTTACCTTTTTTTGTCTCTTCTCGCTGTACTCAGCGGCGTATTTATCCAGTTTCAGTGTAATGAAACGGATGATACGTTCGTCACGACGGTACTCGGTTTCAAGTTTACCTATGAAAGCCGGATTAGCCTTGAATTCGAAAAGATGATAAAATCCTGTCGATTTCTTTTGAATGGGGTAGGCCAATTTCTTTAGACCCCAATGTTCTTCATGGATTAGTTCACTGCCACTTGCAACGATCAGATCCTTGAACTTTCCTACCGCTTCCTTTATCTGAGCCTCAGATAAAACGGGAGTAGCAATGAAAACGGTTTCGTACTGGTTCAACATACTTTTAAAGATTTACATTAAACAATTATCATTTATAAATGAGTGGCGCAAAAGTACTAAGTTTTTATCTGATAACAAATAGTTCTTAATTAAAATAAGCGATTAAATATTAATGGTCCTATAATAACATCAAAAGAGCCAGCCCACTGGCCAGCTCTCTTGATTGTTTAGTTGGAAAAATGTAGTCTTAGTAAAAGTCCGATACGCTTAAAATTTCATTAAGCGTCGGCTAAAGTAAACGTTTTTATTAAAAAATGTTAATGAATGTTAGGACACATTAAGAAATTGTTAATAAAGTTGCGGATGGCACATTTTTATTTGATTGATATTTAAAAGATTAAGATGTCTTTTTTGTAAATATGTTTTACAGCATGTTTTTATGATTTCATCCTTATTAATTAATCATAATTTAAATACGCATTAATATAAAATATGTAATTGCCTGATATTATATAAATTACAAATAATTAGTTTTTTTATATTTAAATCATGGTTTTGCCGTATTTTAAGAAGTTCTTAATAATGAAAACTTGATGATTTAAGTTAGGAATTGTACCGCTCAATTTTTCTTACTTTGCATACAGAAAAACTAAATCATTAATTATGAAGGCGATCAGAAAATCTGAACCAACACGTGGATTATGGCTTGAAGAAGTACCTGTACCAACACCAGGGGTGAATGAGGTTCTCATAAAAATAAGTAAATCAGCAATATGCGGCACAGATCTCCATATTTACAAATGGGATGCATGGGCACAGAAGACCATTAAAACACCTATGACAATAGGGCACGAATACGTTGGGACAGTTGTCACGATCGGAAATGAAGTGACTAAAATCAAGATTGGTGAGCGGGTTACTGTCGAAGGACACATTGCATGTGGTTTTTGCCGTAACTGCAGACGCGGGAGGCGTCATATATGTGATCATACTATTGGTATCGGCGTTAACCGCGATGGAGGTTTTGCCGAATATGTGTGTGTACCGGCCGAAAATGTCCTGCTGATCGATCACCGGATTCCGGATGAGATTGTTTCTATCATGGATCCTCTGGGTAATGCTACCCATACAGCCCTCTCCTTTCCGCTGATCGGAGAAGATGTTTTAGTTACCGGAGCCGGCGGACCTATTGGCTGTATGGCAATCGCGATCTGTAAATTTGTGGGAGCACGCAATGTGGTTGGTTCTGAAGTGAGTCCTTACCGTCGCAGTCTGGCCCGAAAAATGGGAGCAACATTGGTTGTTGATCCGATGAAGGACGATATTGCCTCGGCGATGAAGCAAGTTGGAATGGTAGCCGGATTCGATATTGGCCTCGAAGTTTCAGGTTCGCCCGTCGCTTTCGATTCGATGATCAAAAATATGTACAACGGCGGAAAGATTTCGCTCCTTGGAATTTTGCCGGATACCACACAAATTGAATGGGACAAAGTAATCTTTAAAGGACTTACCTTGAAGGGTATCTATGGCCG
>CAYHDA010000430.1:0-3181 GCA_964355145.1 uncultured Mariniphaga sp. | reverse complement strand
AAATATCTATTTTCGTGAAAAATAAAATTGAATACACATCCTGGCTTAATCGCCGAAACCAAATTTCAGATGGAATCTAACGAATTGAAAAAAAACGCAGTATCCGAAGAACCTGATGTTCTCCAAAATGAACAAAAAGACGAAGCTGCAACTCCTGGCGAACCTGTTAAAAGTGCGGACATTGAAAATGAACCATCAGCACCAGAGCCGATTTCTTTAACCCCTGAATTACCTGAACCTGCATCAGACCCCGATTTGCCTGAAGTTCCGGTTGAAGAAGTACTTGAAATACCGGAAATAGTAATAGAAACAGAGGCCGCCTTAGAAAAGACGCCTGATCTGGTACCTGAAAAAGATGAAACAGCGGTAAAGGTTAAAAAACCACGGAAAACTCATACTCAAATTCATCCGGAACCTATTCCTTCACCGTTGATTGAAGCTGCCGGAACACCTGAGACAGTCTTAATTGATCATATTGTTCAGGTTGTGGCAGAAGCAGATGACGATGATGACGATCTTTTCAGCGACCACGAACCAGATGCACACACAATTCCGATCCACGACTATTCTTCTTACAGTAAAGTACAATTAATAAATACTTTAAGAAAAATATTGTCTGAAGCTACCGTTGATGAGATCAGACCGCACGCTGAAGCAATAAAAGGATGTTTTTACAAAATTCGAAACAATGAGATTCAGGAGCAGAAACTGGCCTTCGTAGCTGACGGCAACGAAGAGGAATTATTTGAGCCACTCGATGATTCCTATGAGTCAGAGTTGAAGGATCTGCTTCGTGAATATAAAAATCTTCGTGCCGAATTGAATAAAAAGCAGGAAGCAATTAAAGAGGATAATTACCATAAAAAATTAACTATAATTGAGGAGATCAAATCCTTAATCAACAGCGAAGAGTCAATTAACATGACTTTTCAGGAGTTCAACAATCTGCAGGAAAAGTGGAAGGGAATCGGGCAGGTTCCTCAAACCAAGGTCAAAGATTTATGGGAGAATTACCATTATCATGTTGAGTTGTTTTATGATTTTGTAAAGATTAACCGTGAGTTGCGCGATTTGGACCTGCGGCGGAACATGGACGAAAAATCCAAACTTTGCAAAAAAGCGGAAGAACTGGCATCATCTGCCGATTCAGAGGCACTATCGACATTCAGAGAGCTTCAGAAACTCCATGAATCGTGGCGCGAAATTGGTCCTGTTCCCCGCGAAAGCAAACAAGAACTTTGGGAGCGTTTTAAGGCAGCCACAACATTGATCAATAAGAGATATCAGCAGTTTTTTGAGCAAGAGCGTTCTTCACAGAAAGAACAATTGCAAAAAAAACTGGAACTATGTGAACTGGCAGAACAGCACTGCAACTTTACTTCAGACAATCCACGCGAGTGGAACGATGTTACAGAAAAGGTGATTGCCTTGCAGGAGGCCTGGAAAAACTCCGGTTTTGGGCCACGCAAAGAAAATGCCAAAGTATGGGAACGTTTCAGAGCTGCAAATGATGCATTCTTCCAAAACAAACGTAATTTCTGGAATAAAAGCAAGGATCAGCTGAACAAAAATCTTGCACTTAAATTAGAGATTTGCGAACAGGCTGACAAATTAAAAGAGAGTGATGACTGGAAAGTGACGACGGATAAGCTGATCGCTCTTCAGAAAAAATGGAAAGAAGTTGGGCCTGTTCCACGGAAACAATCAGAGTTGATCTGGAAACGGTTCCGCAGTGCCTGTGACGAGTTCTTTAATCGCAAAACCACACATTTTTCAGGTGTAACCGGCGATCAGGACGAAAATTACAAAGCTAAGAAAGCTTTGATAGCAGAGATCGAAAGCTTTAAGGCAACAGGTGTCGCAAAGGACGATATTGAAAGTCTGAAAAAATTTCAGGAGAGGTGGGCTGAGATTGGATACGTACCATTCCGCAAAAAAGAGGAGTTGCAAACCCGATACCATACGTTGATAGACGGCCATTTTGATCAGTTAAAATTGGATGATCAGGATATGGGGCTTTATAAATTTAAAAGCAAAATTGAACATTTAGCTTCACAACCCCGCGGCTGGTCAAAAATTAATATGGAACGTGACCGGATCGCACAGCATTTGAAACAGCTCGAAAGCGACATCAATACTTTGGCTAATAATGTCGGTTTCTTTGGCTCAAGCAAAGGTGCGCAATCGTTAATTCAAGGCGTAAATGTCCAGATGGAAAAGATTAAAATTCAGATCGATTACCTTAAGGCAAAACTTAAGATCATTGATTCTCAGGAAGAGATTAACTAATGTCCTGTTGATATTTTACAACCCGTTCCGGCCAACCGGAGCGGGTTTTTCATTATATTAATTCCAACGAATATTAATCAAATGATTCGCAGTTTACGATTATTATTCGTTACTTTGCGAACTTTTAGAACGCACTAAAATATTATGATTGTGGCCACAACGAAGTATATATTTGTAACAGGCGGTGTGACCTCTTCTTTAGGGAAAGGGATTATTGCTTCATCCCTTGCCAAGCTGCTTCAGGCAAGAGGATACAAAGTGACCATTCAGAAATTAGATCCCTACATCAATGTTGATCCGGGAACGCTGAATCCTTACGAACATGGCGAATGTTATGTAACAGAAGATGGTGCCGAAACGGATCTTGATCTCGGACACTACGAACGATTTTTAAATTCGCCAACCTCCCAGGCGAATAATGTAACAACAGGCAGGATCTATCAGTCGGTGATCAATAAAGAACGACGCGGCGATTATCTGGGAAAAACAGTGCAGATCATCCCTCATATCACAGATGAGATTAAAAAATACGTTAAATTCCTTGGATCGAAGAAAAAATTCGATGTTGTAATATCCGAAATTGGAGGTACAGTAGGCGATATCGAGTCGTTGCCCTATATCGAGGCTGTACGACAGTTAAAATGGGAGATGGGCAGCGATGCCCTTTTTATCCATCTTACGCTTGTTCCTTATCTCTCGGCATCCGGTGAATTAAAAACCAAGCCAACTCAGCATTCAGTAAAAGCTTTGCTCGAAAACGGAGTACAACCCGACGTTTTGGTGCTTCGGACCGAACATCCGCTCTCTCCGGGATTAAAAGAAAAAGTGGCTCTGTTTTGCAATGTAAATAAAGAGGCTGTCATTGAGTCAATCGATGTCCGGACAATTTACG
>CAYHDA010000429.1:0-3207 GCA_964355145.1 uncultured Mariniphaga sp. | reverse complement strand
AACCCAAACCTTTACTGCAAAGCTGGTTAAAATTCCGTTTGTGGCGGAATGGTGTGGCAAGTGGGTGGAAGGTGACGTGATCAGCCGTGAGAAAGAGAACAGCCCGGAATTATGAATCCATTAAACCAGCTTTGGATTGTAATGAGGCACATCAATCCCGAGATTGTACTCAAAAATATACCGATTCCGAACTCCCAGCCGCTGATTTGTTTTTTTCAGATCAAATTTCAGGGGCTCATAAGAACGGCCTGCCCAGGTTTTGAATTCTTTATACCGAGGATTCATGGGATCAGCAATGACCTCTTTGAATTCCTCAAACCCTCCAACGCCTCCTACATCTTCGGGTGGAGCCGAGTTTTCACCATCCAAACAAACTGGTTTCCTGTAACTCCTTCCTTCATCCCATAGTATTGATTCCAGCTTGATTGTCATCTGCCAATAATCACCGGGATCATACTGATAAGCAATGGTCTGACCTTCCTCTTTCAACAAGTTGCAGATCTTTATCTTCCTGACATCGATCACATCCTCTTCTACCCATAATCTTGGGTCTCCAAAGTCGACACCACCTTTAATGAACAGATATAGATGGTAATTTCTCCAATTTATGAACATCAGCTGAATGTAATTATGCAGTTCAAACAATGTGGTTGAACTATCGGTCAGCAACCTTCTCCAGATTAATGGCTTGATTTCATCCATCGAAATGTGAAGGGTGAACAATCTGCGTGGAATTTCTTTTTTCATGGTTCGAAGATAGGGAAAAAAAGTTGTTACCGTCAGGGTTGATCTATGATGATTTTCGCCTACCAGCCCCCTCCCCTGCCCTCCTTGGCTGACGCCAATTGAAATTTACATACCTTTGGATTACACTTAACCAGCTTCTCCTGGGTTTTGCCCTGAATAGCTCCATGTTGAGTGGTGTGTCGGAATTCCCGACATACCTCTTCCTCCTTTAATTCGCATTCATTGAAAACATTCTGAATATGTTCGGTGATGGTGTTTCTCGCTTTTCCAAACAGCAGCGCCATCTGCTCCTGATTAAGCCACACAGTCTCATCATCAAGTCTAACATCAATTTTTATGTTACCCTCAGGGTTTTGATATATGATGATTTCGCCGGTTTCCATTTACAGTTATTACCGGGACAATTTACGAAAAATACAGACACATTGGAGGACTTATTTGAAGCACCCTCCCTGCTGGCAGGGAGGGGTGGTATTGATAAATATATATAATAAACATTAACAAACAGTATCAATCATTAAAATAAATACTATATTTGTCATGAGCAAAACAAATCGCCATGAAAAATTCAAATGGAGTAAAAGAGGTCTTCCAGATCTTCCAGAACAAGGAATCATTTTTCAGTGAGATCAACATCCGGCAATCAAACATGCTGATTCTTAACCAGATTCTGATTATTAGTCTGTTTGCTTTTCTCTATGGGGTGGTAATGGGCAGTTCCCATAGTTTGATCCAGGCCGTCGTTGCCGGACTGAAGATCATTGTGCTGTTTCTTTCCACAGTGATCATCTGCTTCCCCTCATTTTTTATTATCCAGCAGGTTCTGGGTTCAAAAATGGGTGTGCGGCAAATGATCATCATTGTGCTCAGCGGGCTGGTTTTAACATCAACCATTGCCATCTCCTTTGCACCCATCGTGATCGTGTTCCAGATCACCGGGGGGAACTACCATTTTCTGCAGCTGCTGCATGTGGCCATCTTCATATTTGCCGGCATCTTTGGCATGCGCCTGATGGTAGATGCCCTGAAGTATGCATGCGAGAACAAGGACATATACCCCAAAATCGGGGTGATTGTATTCAGGATCTGGATAATTATCCTTGCGTTTGTCGGAATTCAGCTGGCGTGGAACCTCCGGCCATTTCTGTGCGAAAAAAATGAGGAGTTCAAAATTTTCAGAAAATATGAGGGTAATTTTTATACCGCGATAGTCTATTCTGTCGAGCAGCTGGTCGCCCCAACGGTAATTGAGGAAAAAGCAAAAATGAAGAGTACCGGCCTGGAAACCGACACAACAAATCATCCCAAACCGGACTCTACCCAGATTTTACGCCTTTTAAAGAAATAAATTATGGAGGATATCATGACCCTGGAAGAGGTGGCAAAATATCTGAAGATGAAACCTCAGACAATCTATACATGGGCACAGGGCGGGAAAATTCCGGCAGCTAAACTTGGAAAAGAGTGGAGGTTTCGAAAGTCAGTCATTGATAAATGGTTTAACCAGCATATTGATGAGAAGTTTTCGGAATTTTTGGAGAAACCACTTTGAGATAGTTCTACCCACCCCAGCCCCTCCCTGCTGGCAGGGAAGGGTAATTTCCAGGGGAAGTCAGGGAGGGGGCTTTAGGATTGAATAACGAATATTGATCAACGAACGGCGAAGTTTGAAGTTTTCTTTGTTCCGAACCTTTATATTTGTCCTGGGTTTTCATTCCCATGACTAACATTAGCTCTGTCCCATGTATCAACTCAGGATCACAATAGAAGGAATCGAACCCCCGGTCTGGCGGACAATAACCGTATCAGAGAATTATTCATTTTACAAGCTTCATCACATCATCCAGAAGGTGTTCGGGTGGCACAATTCACACTTATGGTGTTTCCTCACAGGCGATGACGATTCACCAATCACCAACCCCTTTCTCTGGAGAAAAGGAACACCCCGCTGGGATAAAAATATTAAGTTGAAGACATTATTGAAAAAGGCCGGCGACAGCATCCTCTATGAATACGATACGGGCGACAGATGGAAACATACTATAATCCTGGAAAAAGCGACAGAAGAGAAGATTAAAAAACCATTGTGCATTGACGGGAAAAGAGCTGGCCCGCGCGAGAATTGCGGAGGTGCAACAGGGTACAAGGAGATGTTCCATCACCTGCTCCATCCCGAAAAAGACGGGTACCTTGAACTGCTCGAATGGCTGGGCGACGATTATGACCCCGAATCTTTTAACATTGCAGACATCAATAAAAATCTGAAAGGCCTGAATTTTTTCATCAAATATTTTGACTGGGACAGCGGCCTGGTCATTACTAAGGTAAAGAACAAGCCCCTGAGGCCATCATTGATACCGCTTACTGAGAATGAGGAGGTGCATATTTTAGGGGATTACTATGAAGATTTCTGTAATATCGCGACGTCCAAAGTGTTTTGCTCCCAATGTGCCGATAAGC
>CAYHDA010000428.1:0-3231 GCA_964355145.1 uncultured Mariniphaga sp. | reverse complement strand
ATTTTTTCAATCCCATAAAGTTAGAAACAACCTATCCAGCGATTTTAAGGGATAACGGTTATTACACCGGTTTTATCGGGAAATGGGGTACCTTGGAAGATAATGAAGAATATTTTAGAAAGTCAGCCGATTTATTTGACTATTGGGGAGGTTCAATGCGTCAATCGAACTACTGGCATGAGAGGGATTGCAATTATGTACTAAACAACGGCACTACGAATAAGCATAAGTTCCAATGCAATTGTCCACCCGATGATAGAGGGATCTCAGGTGAAAGAATCCGCATTGGACATGCAAATATGAAAGACCCTGTTCACCAGGAAATTTATGTTATTCCTCATAAAGTACGAGACTTTTTAAATCAAAGAGATATAGAAAAACCATTTTGTTTATCCATAAGCTTTAAGGCACCTCATGTACCCTGGTCTGATTTTGATCAGCAGTACAGAAACAATTATGAAGGTATCCCTATGCCGATTGCTGAATCTGTAAATATGCAGGATGCGATGAGCCAACCTGAGTTTCTCCGTGTCTCATTGAATGGGGGCGAAAGCTATTTGAGTAAGATTTCATCCAAAAGTAACTTAAACGGTCCATTGCAAAAATCGATACGAGATTACTATCGCTTGATAACGGGAATGGATAATTCAGTAGGACAAATTATTGAAGAACTTAAGAAAAATGGATTGTTCGAAAATACAGTAATAATCTTTCTTTCCGACAATGGACATTTTTTTGCAGAACATGGATTCACAGGGAAATGGCTCATGTATGAAGAATCCATCAGAGTTCCCTTTTTCGTTTTTGATTCGAGAAACGTAAAAAAGAAATCAACTTGTACCGAAATGGTATTGAATATCGATGTTGCGCCAACTGTTTTGGATATTGCTGGTATACCCATTCCAAAAACGTTCGAAGGGAAAAGCATTGTACCATTACTGAATCATCCGGAACATACTTTCAGGGACGAGATTTTTGCCGAACATCATTATGGGCATGGAAAACTGGAAAATCATATTGAACGATCAGAATGCCTGCGAACCAAAGAGTGGAAGTACATCCGATATATCGATCAGCAAGGGAAAAATGCCGAGGAACTTTTTAATTTAAAATTTGATCCTTTTGAAATGAATGATCTCTCAGAAAATTCGGATAGTAAAGATAAACTAAATGATATGAGGGAAAGGTATGATACTTACTTTAACAAGCAGAAAAATTGACTTTAAAATTTTATGGTGAAGCCTGATTTGACAATATGGTAGTTATCCCTATCCTTTCAATGAATATGTAATATAGTAAAAACAGTATGAAAAATATCTAAAGACAAAATTTACCCACATGATAACTACCATAGCCATTTTAGCATTTTTATTTTTAACCAAATTCTCAGGGGTTTGTCAATACCCGAAACTTAAACCCGAATTTCTGAAATATGAGCCATTTATCTGGCCGTCAGAAATTCCTGAAGATTGTCCTTTTAAACAATCCGAAGTATTTAATGCAATTAAGTTTCTTGGAATAAAAAGTGGCTGCCATTATGACGACACATGCTATCCTTAAAACCCAGATTTGATTAATTTTAACATCTAGAAATAAGAATATTATGACCTCAAGAAGAGACTTTACTAAAACTATTTCAGTAGGATCCATTGCACTACGACAGATTAAGAAATTTGAAATATTTTTGACTGCGGGGCATTGGTAATTGGCGAAAAAGGACTAATTATGCATGGATCTCATGGAGCAGGAGGTTACAAAATTCTTCCTTTCGATAAAAATATGAAAATTGAAACACCACCTATACTACTTGAACGTAGCAAGGGACATTATGCTGATTGGCTGGAAGCCATCAAAACAGGAAAATAAGCCAGTTCAAATTTCAATTATGGGGGGCCCCTGACTGAAACAGTTTTGCTGGGTACAGCAACCTCTTTGTTTCGAAACCGGGAATTGATATGGGATGGTGATAACATGAAGGTAACAAATCTTGAACAGGCAAAATGAATTATTTATTAACAAAACTAGTGAATCACACCCTCTTTTTAATAAGTAATTTGCTGTATTTTAGCTTATTGACAGTTTTAGGGCAAAATAATCCCCAAAAGCCGAATCTGGTTATAATACTTGCCGATGATCTGGGATATGCCGATCTGGGATTTCAGGGCAGTAAACAAATTCCGACTCCAAACATCGACCAGCTTGCAGCGTCCGGTATTGTCTTTACAAACGGGTATGTTTCTTCACCGGTGTGCAGTCCGTCCCGTGCCGGACTCCTGATAGGAAAAAACCAGGCTGGTTTTGGCTTTGATGATAACTTGTTTCCGGCTCAACCCGGATTTGATCCGGATTTTGTTGGTCTGCCGCTGACTGAATCAACATTGGCAGACAAGCTCAAAGGGCTCGGTTATGTCAATGGACTGGTTGGTAAATGGCATCTTGGAGAAAAACCTCATTTTCACCCCCTGAAAAGAGGATTCGATGAGTTTTGGGGTTTTTTGGGCGGAGCACATGATTTTTTCAGTGCAAAACCAGGCGGTACCGGCATGGAATGTCCAATCGAATGCAATTACAAGACTCCCGAACCCGTGACCTACCTGACAGACGACATTGGCAATGAATCTGCCGGTTTTATCAGACGGCACAAAAATGAACCTTTCTTTTTGTTTGCCTCCTTCAATGCGCCTCACTCACCCATGCAGGCAACCGCGGAGGACTTAAAATTATTCGGCAACATCAAAGATGAGTTAAGGCGGACATACTGCGCCATGGTTTACAGGATGGATCAAAACGTGGGCAAGATACTGAAAGCGCTTCAGGAAGAAGGACTCGAACGCAATACTTTTGTGGTTTTTATCAGTGATAACGGGGGTCCGGCGAATTCCATCTCCAACGGCTCGGTCAATGCTCCGTTGAGAGGACAAAAAACTACTGTGCTGGAAGGCGGAATACGAGTCCCTTTTGTTATGAAATGGCCTGCAAATCTGCTTGCCGGAAGAAAAATGGATGTTCCTGTTTCATCGCTTGATATCTGTCCTACCTTCATCGAAGCTGCAGGTGGAGCCACATCAGAAAAAGACCACTATACAGGCGTAAATTTGATTCCTTTCCTTACCGGTAAGACAGACAAGATACCACATGTAACCATGGAATGGCGTTATACAGTCGGTGTTGCGATAAGGGAGGGAGACTGGAAGCTAATACGTCTGCCCGACAGGCTTCCGATGCTTTATC
>CAYHDA010000427.1:0-3247 GCA_964355145.1 uncultured Mariniphaga sp. | reverse complement strand
AGACACTATTTTTGCCGAATGCGTAATTCGCTCATTCATGTACTTTAGCAGTAGATTATCCATAATATTTAAGATTTGAATATTCCAGTCCTAAAGATAATCAAAAAATGAGAAAATTGTCACTCGAATCTGGTATTTATTGTGTTTTCAATTCAATCAGCCGGGAAATCTGCCCTGCAATTGACGGTTAACCATCCATGCCGGATATTCAACCGGCATTTGGCTTACCTGGTTTAATTTTTGTAAATCCTCCTCGCTTAATTTCAGATTGACCGAACCCATATTATCGATCAGCTGAGCGCGATTTTTTGCACCAATAATTACGCTGGTTACCCCGGGCTGTGCAAGCACCCATCCTAATGCAACCTGTGCCGCACTAACCTGATGGTCTTGTCCGATCCTGATCATCACATCGATAATGTCATATGCTTTGTCTTTATTTATCGGCGGAAAATCAAAGGCATCTCTTCTGCTATCTCCGGCAATCTCATTTGACCGGGTAAATTTGCCTGACAAAAAGCCCCCGGCCAATGGGCTCCAGGGCATGATTGAAATTCCTTCGCTGATTGCCATAGGAGCGATTTCACGTTCAATATCGCGACAGGCAATCGCGTAATAATTCTGAGTTGCCACAAATTTTTCCCAGCCCATCTTTTCTGCAAAACTGTTTGCTTTCATCATCATCCAGGCCGGATGGTTACTCACACCAATATAACGAACTTTTCCCGACCGGACGACATCCTCCAGACCCCGCATCGTCTCTTCCAACGGAGTGATATGATCTACACCATGAATATACAGGAGGTCGATATGCGAAAGTCCAAGACGCTCCAGGCTGTCATTTACAGAATCAACTATGTGCAGTCTGGACAGCCCCACCTGATTGGCATACGGACCCATCCGTATCCTGACTTTTGTTGCAATTACCAATTGCTGATGAGATATTCCAAGCTCTTTTATCGCCTTCCCAAGCATTATTTCAGCTAATCCTTCTGAATATCCATTGGCGGTGTCGATGAAATTAATACCGGCATCCAGCGATGTTTTAACTAGTTGATTCACCACGTCTTGTGGTAATTCACCTATCGCTTTCCAGTAACCTTTACCACCAAAAGTCATTGTTCCAAGACAAAGTTCCGAGACAAGAACACCGGTTTTCCCTAATTGATTGTATTTCATATTATTTTGGTATTAGTTAGAGATGGCAATCCGTACTTTTTTGTTTTTAACTTTTTCGTCTTTGATTTGAGCAATTGTCTGACGTGCTTTAATCCGGCTTATGGCAACAAAGGAGGCATTGTCGAGAATGGAGATCAATCCGACATCATCTTTTTGCAGATTTCCTTTCTGAATTAGGAAACCAACAATATCAGTTTTGCTGATTTTATCCTTTTTGCCCGCTCCAATATATAAAGTGATCCATTGTGGCGATTCCGGCAGTTTTATTTCTGTTGGTAAATCAATCAATTCAGGACTCTCATTCAAAAATGAGGGGATAGATTCTTTTTCAGCCAAAACCAGCCAGGCTGTTCCTTCAGCATTCATCCGGGCTGTACGTCCATTCCGGTGAATAAAGGCTTCTTCGGTTGTTGCACTCTGATAATGAATGATATTTTTGATTTCCGGAATGTCTAATCCTCTGGATGCCAAATCTGTAGTTATCAATATCTGGTGACTGCCATTTCTGAATTTCAATAAAGCCCGCTCACGTTCATCCTGTTCCAGACCGCCATGAAAAGTATCGTGCACAACACCTTCTGCTGATAACAACTCGTCAATACGGTCAACTGCTTCGCGGTGATTGCAAAAAACAAGCGTAGGCTCATGCCCAAGATAACATACCAAACGAATGAGAACATCCAGTTTATCTTTTTCTTTTGCCCTCACTGTTTTAATGACAATATTGGGCCGGTTTTCTTCAGAAAGAAAATTGAGTGTTAGCGGATTGACAACACCCGAAAATTCGGGTATTTCAATTGCCTGAGTGGCTGATGTGAGAATTCTCTTTTTTATTTTAGGCAGCTGACCAATAATATAACTCATATCGTCGCTGAAACCCATTTCAAGTGATTTGTCAAATTCGTCGAGAACCAGCAGATGAACAGTCTCCGGGTTAAAGCTTCCCCGACGTAAATGGGCGGCAATTCTGCCCGGTGTCCCGATCAGAACAACAGGCGGTTCTGAAAAATTATTGCGTTCAGTTTTGAAAGGATGACCACCATAGCAACAATTTACTTTAAAACCACTTCCCATTGAACGAAATACCTGCTCGATCTGCAGTGCCAACTCGCGCGAAGGAGCCAGAACAAGTGCCTGTACTCCGGTTATTTTTGAATTGATATCGTGAAGCAAGGGAAGAAGAAATGCCAGTGTTTTACCTGATCCGGTAGGGGCCAGAAGTACAATATTGTGTGCTTTAAGATCGTTGCTGATCATGGCATTCTGAATCTCGTTTAACGATTCAAATTTTAGGTTGTCTAAAACTTTTGCAGTTATATTTTCTTTTACCTTCATTTGGCAAAGATAACCAGATACCGTTTTAGTATTACAAGATTTTTGTTAATTTCAACCGCTATTATCAATTTACTAAATGAATTGACTGGATCACTTTTTTCAACTCAAAATATTTAGCCAAAAAACAACTAAAATTTTTATTAAATGGAGAACAAAAGCAAAATTTCCCGAAGAAGCTTTGTAACGACAGCAACAGCTGGTGCAGCGGCATTTACTGTTGTCCCCGCAATTTCCTTTGCCGCAAATGCCGGAACTGACAAAATCAGACTGGGTTACATTGGCACTGGTATTCAAAGTCATGGCTTGTTAAAGAGCATTAGTAACTGTCCGGAAACCGTTGTAATGGCTTGTTGTGATGTTGTTACAACGAAAGTCGAAAAATTCAGGGGCGAAGCTCAGGCTTTAAATGATAAAAAATGGATTGGAGAAGAGCATATTGTTACCGTTTATAAGAATTACCGGGAGCTGCTTAAGCGTAAGGATATTGATGCAGTGGTTATTGCAACTCCTGATCATTGGCATGCGCAGATAGCAGTCGATGCTGCCAAGGCAGGTAAAGATATTTACTGCGAAAAACCGATGGCTGCTACGGTAGCTGAAGGACGGGCAATGGTCAATGCAACACGAAAGTACAAAAGGGTATTTCAAACAGGCAATATGCAGCGCTCGTGGCGCAATTTCCGTCATGCTGCAGAATTAGTGGCTAATGGATATATTGGAGATATTAAGGAGG
>CAYHDA010000426.1:0-3250 GCA_964355145.1 uncultured Mariniphaga sp. | reverse complement strand
TGATCCGTCGGCTGACGGAGCCCCTTTTAGGGACTAAAATACCGTTTTAAGCTTAGCTAAACGACATTGATTCGTAATTTGTAATTCCCAATTCCTAATTCCTAATTCCTAATTCCCAATTCCTAATTCCTAATTGTTTTTTTTATCGCATGAAGCAACACCAGGTTTCAATTGTTATCATTACTGAGAAAAGCCTCCTCGACAGCAACGAGCAACGCTCACTCGACTGTGCCCTGGAAGTATTTGCAAACTTTAATAAATATTTGGTAATCCCCGAGACCATCGATCCAGAGGTGCTGCTCAATGGACAAAAATTAACGGTGATCCAATTGCCATCGCACAATTTTGCAAATGTAAATGCCTATAGCGCCCTATTATTAAGCGCTGCCTTTTACGAAAACTTTATTGACTCCGAATATATTCTAATCTATCAACTCGATTGTTTTGTTTTCAAAAATGACTTCACCGAATTTTTAGACTTTGACTATACAGGGGCCCCATGGTTCCATACGCAGAACCATGCTGCGAATGCGATCATCCGAACCCTGTTATTCCGAAAACCACTTAAGGCTATTCAATTACTGATGCAATGGTACCTGAGACAAAAAACAAACATGGTCGGTAATGGAGGGTTGTCTCTGCGGAAAGTTGACAAATTCATTGAAATTACTACCGACCAGCGGATCAAGAAAATCCTTTCCGGTTGGTTGAAGCGCAAGCGGCCGCATGAGGATATTTTCTTTTCGTTGATGGTTCCGCTGTTTTACAAAGATTTTAAGATTGCAGACCTTTTAACTGCCACAAAGTTTTCGTTTGAGACACATCCGCGTGAGTGTTACAAGCTAAATAACAACACTTTGCCGTTAGGGTGCCATGCCTGGGAAAAACATGATCCCGAATTCTGGCGAAAAATAATTCCCAATGTATGAATAGCCCTGAAATTAAAGCATTTATTAAGCAACATAGCAATCTCTTCTGGTACATAGCTGAAGACAAGAAAGAAGATCTCAGCAATGAATGCCTGGTTGAGACTATATTAAATTATGGAGAGATCAACACGATCATTCAATTATTTAATTTATTAGGTATCAATGAAGTTGCAAAAATATTTTTTGATTCTATAAATCTTAGCAACCGCCGAAAAGGAAATTATCACGAACTTACGATTAACTATTTTACCCTTATCTTCAAAAGGTTTGCACACTGAAATTTTCAATTCCAGTCAACTCGAATTACTTCCTTATATAAAAGAATTCCGACGATCCTTTTATCTGGTTGGTGGCACAGCTATTGCTTTGCATTTGGGTCACAGACGTTCAATCGACTTTGACTTATTTACCTTTGCACAGCTAAACAAATCGCGAATAAAAGGAAAACTATTACATATTCCTCATAATCAGATACCCCTTTTTGAAGATTCAGACCAGCTTCATTTGCTCCTAAATAATGTGAAAATTACATTCTTTAGTTATCCGTATAAAGTTCCTCACCCAGTAAACTTAGCGTCAACCATTACTATCCCTTCCTTAATATCATTGGCGGCTATGAAAGCCTTTGCTTTGGGGAGACGGGCAAAGTGGAAAGACTACGTCGATCTTTATTTTATTTTGCGTGACTTTTACTCCATTGAGGAAGTATGCGTTGAAGCTGCTAAAATCTTCAACTCCCAATTCTCTGAGAAATTATTCCGTGAGCAATTGGCATTTCATAAAGACATCGATTATTCCGAATCTGTTGATTTTATGGTTAAAAACGTTTCCGATGAAGAGGTTAAAGCCTTATTAATCGATAAGGCAACGGCACTTTTCCGTGATTAACCGCCCCAACGCAAATTGTCAGTTATCTTCATTCATGTTTGTGAAGCGCAGATTCATGGGTGTTTCATTCTAATTCTTAATTCCTAATTCCTTCTGCCAGCTGACGGACTGAGCTCACGCCGAAGTCTGGCAGACCTAATTCGTAATTCGTAATTCCAATTGACTTTTCTCTTGCAAACCATCCCTTTCATCCTTCTAACACCAATAAATTTAAATTGGCACCGTCTAAATTCAATAATGGGATATTGGGTTATTATAATTTTAATTTTGACAGCTTTGCTCCCTTCGCGGATTGCTGCACAGTCGCTACCTGTCGGAACGCCTGTTCTGGAAGAGGCTTACCGGAGGGCACAACTGCTTGGACAAGCCGATTCAAATGTGTCGTTTATGGTTCGGCCCATCTTTCCATCGATTTCCTTTAAACAAAAATCGGTGTTTGATCCTTACGGAAAAACCCCTGACAAGCATGGCAAATCAACTGATGGAACGCTTCTTTTGGGGAAAGAGAAGGGAATTGTTCAGTTATTGCCCATTTCCTGGCAACAACAGTTTAACACGCACCATCCTTACAGTCTTAACGATGGGGCGATGATCCCGGCACGGGGTTACCAGACAATAATCAGCGGAGGTATTTTTACAAAATTTGGACCTCTCAGTATTCAGCTGTATCCCGAATATGTTTATGCCGAAAACAAAGATTTCCAAGGGTTTTACAAGGAGCAATCCGATGCGGTGTGGGCGGGCTATTACAACGTTTATAACTATATTGATCTGCCCGAAAAATTTGGAAATGCTCCTTATCAAAAGTTATCGTGGGGACAAAGCAGCGTTCGGCTCACCGTGGGGCCGCTCTCTTTAGGACTCTCGAACGAAAATATTTGGTGGGGCCCAGGCATCCGCAACTCTTTTATACAAACGAATACAGCTCCCGGATTCAAACACTTTACATTCAATACAGTTAGACCAATAAAGACCTTTTTAGGAGCCTTCGAAGGACAGTTGATCTGTGGCAGACTCGAAAATTCGGGATTTGCCCCTCCAGATACCAACAGGACCTACTATGGTGGTGCAATGCTTTATAATCGGAAAAGAACAGACTGGCGTTATGTCAATGCGGTGGTTGTGAGTTATCATCCCAAATGGGTGCCGGGACTTTTTCTGGGAGCAACCCGCAACTTTATCTCCTATTATAAAGATATGGGTAATAAATTGACAGATTTTCTCCCTGTAATTACCCCTGTTACAAAAAAAGCCAACTATGGTGAAACCGAGAGTGCCTATCCCAACGATCAGCGTGCATCTGTTTTTATTCGGTGGGTTTGGCAAAAAGAACAAGCAGAAATCTACTGGGAATTTGGCCGCGAAGACCATTCCTTTGATTTACGCGATTTTTTAGTACAGCCCGACCACGCGCATGGCTATCTTTTTGGTGT
>CAYHDA010000425.1:0-3263 GCA_964355145.1 uncultured Mariniphaga sp. | reverse complement strand
GCAATCGGGAAACCGATGGATCAGTTTGTAACTATTGAAGGCAGCGTGTATTATGCCGGAAGATACGATTTGGCCTCGAACTCGTCACTCCGCAGTTTGCTCGAAAATGCCAAGCCCACTTTTCAGGCCAAAACAGAAGTTCTGTTCGTTGAACGCACCAAATCTGATTCCACCATACAGGTACTGACTTTGCCTTTCCCCGGTCCTGGCTCCGATTCGGATTTCATACTTCAGCCCCGCGATAAAGTCCGCATTATGGATCAGGCGACCTACCGCGATGTGGCAACTATTGCAGTTGTCGGTCATGTTCGTGTTCCTTTTGAGAAAAGTTTTGCGCTTAATGACCGGATCACCGTAAAACAGGCCATCGAACTGGCTGGCGGATTGAAGAACAGTGTTTATCCGATAGCCTATATTTTCAGGCGTAATCTTTTTAACCCCAAAGAAATAAAATACATCCGCATCGAATTAAGTCAGTCCGACAAAATGGAATTGCAGGCAGGCGACCAGTTAAATATTTACGACAACACCACCTACTCCAATGTGGGTGAAGTAAGAGTATTCGGAGCGGTTAAAAATCCGCGCGGCTTTATATACGATCCCAGCCTTACTGTCCAAGATGTATTGACCAATGCGGGTGGTTTTAATGTTGGTGTAGCTTTAAACCGGGTAGAAATCTTCCGAACCATACTATCACCTACAGAAAAAACAAGACTTGAGCTGATTACTTTAGAGGTGGATTCAAGCTATCAGGTTACCAATCCGCAAAATTTCACGCTGCAACCATACGATCAGGTGGTGGTTCGTTTAACTCCTGAATTTACAATTGGGCGAACGGTTGAAATTACCGGAGAGGTTTCATTCCCTGGAACCTATGCGCTTGAATCGAAACAAATACAACTCAGTGAGATTATAAAAATGGCTGGAGGTTTATTAAGTACTGCTGATCCTTATGGAAGTCGCTTATTCCGAACCTATAACAATCGGGGCAACATTAGCATGGATCTTAAAAAAGCCCTGGAACATGCTGGCAACCTCAATTCAGATCCCATTTTATTCGAAGGAGATGTGATCAATATTAACCGCCTTGAAAATACAGTTACCATTCGTGGAATTGGAACGCGGATGTCTCAGTATTCTGTTTATCCGGAAGTCACAGATACAAAAAATGTAATTTACCAGGGATCAAAGTCTGCCCGTTGGTATATCAGGAACTTTGCAGGTGGGTTTCAACAACGGGTCGATCGAAACAGCATTACAGTTACCCTGCCAAACGATCAGATGCTGACAACTAAGCACCATCTGTTTATCATCCGCCATTATCCGAGTATAAAACCCGGATCGATGATTGTCATGCAAATGAAACCACCGAAGGAAAAACCTGCAGAAGGAAAGAAAGTTGATATTGATGCCATTTACGGAAGAACTACCGCTGCAGTAACCTCTGTACTAACGCTGTTTTTGCTAATTCAGCAATTAGCGAAATAAATCTCACAAAATCATTCAATCAATAGAATATGTCCGAACAAAAAACACCTGCCAAACCAAGTACTGCTGACGACGAAATTGATCTTTTAGAACTGGTCAAAACACTCTGGAACGGAAGAAAAACAGTTCTGATTGCTGTCATTTCAGGAGCAATGCTTGGAGTTTTGGTGGCCATTCTTTCACCGAAAGAATATACAGCAACCACAGTCATCGTTCCTCAGCTGGCTGAAGGTCAATCCAAGCTGGGAAGTTTGGGAGGACTGGCCGCTCTGGCAGGCATCAGTATTGATGTGCCTGTAGGAGCAGATATGACTCCTATGGCCTATCCTCAGATCGTGAACAGTACCCCCTTTCAGCTGGAACTCATGAATACTCCGATTTATTTTGAGGAATTTTCAAAGCCGATCACATTTTTCGATTATTATATCCAATATAAAAAGACCTCGGTACTCGGTACAATTTCAAAATACACCATTGGGTTGCCAGGAGTAATCATTCAGGCCATCCGGGGAAAGTCGAAAGAATTAAGTCTGCCGGCCGGAGAAACAAACCTTCCATTACAGCTTACAAAAGATCAGATAACTGTACAAAAATTGATTAAGGAAGTTGTTTCACTTGAACTGAATGCTAAAGATGGTTATTTAACCCTTACCTGTAAAATGCCTGAAGCATTGGCAGCTGCTCAATTGGTGAAAAAATCGCAGGAATTGCTTCAGCGTTTCGTGATCGAATTTAAAATCGCGAAAGTTAAGGCCAATCTCGATTTCATTCAGGGACGTTACAATGATGTGAAAACTGAATTTGAAAAAGAACAGTTAAGTCTGGCATTGCTCACCGACCGGAATAAGAATTTTACCAGCGGATTGCCACAAATTGAATTCAGCCGGGTCCAAACCCGCTATACTATTGCATATGGTGTATTTCAGGAATTGGCCAAACAATTGGAACAGGCCAAAATTCAGGTAAAGAAAGAAACGCCAGTGTTTACTATTGTTCAACCAGCTACAGTCCCTTCAGAAAAATCGAAACCAAAGAAACCAATGATTGTCTTTATCTGGCTATTTCTGGGAGGAATTGTCGGAGTTGGCTGGGTTTTCGGAAAAGTTTTCATGAAAGATATAAAGTTGAAATGGAATGAAAGTGCTTAAAATTGCACGAATTAAAACGAATTTCACAAAAAGCAATGAGCGAGATTCTCTTTAAAAATGAAAGTTACCTGATTATTGAAGCTTGTATGGAGGTTCACAAAAAATTAGGATCTGGATTTCTTGAAAGTGTTTATTCTGAAGCCCTTGAAATTGAATTTAAAACTGCAGAAATTCCATATGAAAGGGAAAAGAAACTTCCTGTTTATTACGACAAAGGAGTCCGTTCGGCACGCAGATGGGGGCCGCCCGCTCCCGGAGAGGTGGATGTGCCCGTTCCCAACGATGGCGGACAGATTGAGCTTCTCGGTTCGAAAGTTACAGCCTTTGAAACATGCGACGAATACTCATATATGGCGGGAGACGCCACTAAAGCCTACAATTCCGAAAAATCCTCCCTTGTTCTCAGGCAATTTGTTTTTCTCAATCCCGATTTTTTCGTGATATTCGACCGCGTAATATCGAAAAAGCCTGAATACAAAAAAACATGGGTAATGCATACCGCCACTGAACCGCTTATAGACGGCGATGTTTTTTTCGCCTCGCAAAACGAAGGAAAAATATTTGTTAAAACACTCCTGCCGGAAAAACACCAAATTATCAAAATAGGCGGCCCCGGCAAACAATTCT
>CAYHDA010000424.1:0-3266 GCA_964355145.1 uncultured Mariniphaga sp. | reverse complement strand
TGAGTTAAAAACTCCAGACCAATAACCCCTCGTTGCAAACGAGGGGGAGTGGAAGTATCTCCGCGGTAAAAAGACTTTTGATACATCCTCTTATCTACTTCGCTCTCACCACAAAAATACCGGTAGTATTTTTTGAATCTTTAAGGTAATCAGCGAGCGGCACCAGAGTGGTCTCCACCTTTGCTCCCTTGGATGAGGCGTTCAGCAAAAAAATCCGTCCCTGCTTTTTAACCGCCAACCCGATATGTGAAACGTCCATTCCTGAGATTTTGGTTACCAATGCGATAATATCCCCATCTTCCATCTCCCGTTCATGTGCTGCTATTTTATCTTTGGGAATAAAGAAATATTGTTTGGCAGAAACGCGGTTTTCAATTTGTCTGATCACATTTATTAAGCCGGAATTGCCCTTCAGCTGAGGATAATATTCAGGATGGGCACTCATAAAGCCCAAAGAAACCGGACTATTTATCCCTCCAGTCTTAGCTGTAACATCTTCAACAATCCCTTTTGCCGCGTTATCCGTTATCCATTCACTAAAATAATGCAACCGGCTGGCATATCCGTTAAGAACACCATTCCGGTACCTGATTTTTTGAAGTTCAGCTGCAAATTTTCCAAAATCAGGCTGACCGTTTTTGATGGTTCGCGCTATTGCCAGACAATTCTCCACAAAAGTGGTGCAATCGAGCTCGCGAAAATTGATCACAAGATTTTCTTCAAGCGTAAGATCGAGTGTTTTAGCAACATAGGATGTTCCTTTAAAATCCAGCCCGATTTTCAGCATCAAAGCACCCGTTGAGAGCTGCTGATCTTTTGAAAACTGATCGAATTTTTGCTGAAGGATCGTTTTGTCATTTTCTGTAACAACAATTTTCGTTTCAGGGGAAGCATTTGCCACGAGCAAGATGCTTAAAACACAAAATGCAGTATATAATAATCTAATTTTCAATGTATTATAATTTTTTCATTGAGCATTATTAATTGACAAACACTTAAATGTGCATTATCCTGGCAAATGAGCAAATTGCCGGACTATTTTTTATGCCTTTTCTTTAACTCGCTGGCGAGATCTTCGATACGGTAACCTTTGTGCGACAACAAAACGATTAAATGGTACACCAGGTCTGAAGCTTCGTAAAGCAACCGCTCATCATTTCCGGCCATGGCTTCAATGACTGTTTCAATCGCCTCTTCGCCTACTTTTTGAGCCATACGGGAAAGACCGTCTTCGAATAAAGTTGTGGTGTACGACCCTTTCGGCATTTCAATTTTGCGCTGGTCAATAAAATCCTGCAATTGCTTCAGAAATAAAATGTCGTCCGTTTTATTTGCTTCACCCCAGCAAGTATCGCTTCCGGTATGACAAACGGGTCCGGCAGGATCAACTTTTATCAAGAGGGTATCCTGATCGCAGTCGGCCTGAACCGACACTACCTTTAGAAAATTTCCCGACTCCTCACCTTTTGTCCAGAGCCGGTTTTTGGTCCGGCTGAAAAAGGTTACCAAACCGGTGGCAACAGTTTTATCATAGGCCTCTTGATTCATAAATCCAAGCATCAGCACCTTATCGGTTGTATTATCCTGAATGACAGCAGGAAGAAGCTCGCCTGCCAGTTTATTGAAATTAAGTTCCATATATTATTATTTCAATTTTTTAAATCTTGTTGTACTGTAGTCTCTGGGATTTTTTGAGTGCAGCGTTTATTATTGCCTATCTCACACAAATTCCCTGGCCGCGAAGGTAGTGCTTTAGATCGGGAATGGCAATTTCACGAAAGTGGAAAATACTGGCCGCCAGACCTGCATCAGCCTTCCCTTCCTTGAATACATCAGCAAAATGTTCCATATTTCCTGCTCCTCCCGAAGCGATCAGCGGAATGGTAAGGATATCGTGGAGTCGTGCCAGTTCTTTATTGGCAAAACCGTTCTTGGTTCCGTCGTGATTCATGGATGTAAAAAGGATCTCACCTGCTCCACGGTCTTCAGCCTCTTTTGCCCACGAGAAGAGCTCTTTTTCGGTAGGAATACGACCGCCATTAACGGTAACCGTCCAATAATCTGCCACCTCCCTGGCATCAATGGCCACGACAACAAACTGACTGCCAAAATTGCGGGCCAGATCATCGATAAGTTGGGGATTCCTGACGGCCGATGAGTTGATCGAAATCTTGTCGGCGCCGGCCGCCAGCAACGCTTCGGCATCTTTGATCTCACTGATACCACCACCAACAGTAAAAGGGATATCAAGATTTCGGGCAATTCGTCTCACCAGTTCTACAAAGGTCTTGCGTCCTTCGTGGGTGGCGGTAATATCGAGAAAGACAAGTTCATCGGCTCCTTGTTCGGCATACAATTTTCCCAGTTCAACCGGATCGCCGACATTAATGATATTCACAAAATTGACCCCTTTAACGGTTTGTCCGTCTCTGATATCAAGGCAAGGTATAATTCGTTTTGCAAGCATTTTTTTAAAAAGTTAATAAGTTAATAAGGCAGAAGTCAGAAGAAAAAAAATAATTTGACACATAGTAAATTACCATATCAGCCATCATGAAAATGAAAAGTTGATGGACCGAAGGTCACTGAGCGAAGCCGAATCACCCTCTGCTGTCAATTTCAAATCACCTGATAAAATCCCCCCTAGCCCCCCTTTTTCTAAGGGGGAGAACTACACTACCCCTCGTTTGTAACGACAATTAGAATCCTGAGTTGCAAACTCAAGACAGTTAACCCCTCGTTGCAAACGAGGGATATTTCGTTCATAAATAGCATATTACATATCTGCCATCATGCAAATGAAAGGTTGATGAATTGAAAGATTGAAGAGTAGAAGGTCACTGAGCGAAGCCGAAGTGCCTTCTGCCTGATCCCCACCATTCTAAATCTTCAAATTAGCAAATCTCTTCATTATTGACAAAACAGTTCAATTTCCTTCATGGTGATCCGTCCTTCATAAATCGCCTTTCCGGTGATTACTGCAGGTATTCCTGCATTTTGCAATTCGAGAATATCGGCCATCGAGCTGACTCCTCCACTTGCGATAAGGTAAGCATCCGGCACTGAAGTGAGTATTTTTATATAAAGATCAGTGGCAGCACCCTGCAACATGCCGTCACGGCTGATGTCGGTACTGATGATTTTATGAATTCCCTTTGAATGCCAATAGTTGATGAATTCGAAAAGATCAGTTCCAGTGCTTTCCTGCCATACGGCTACAGCGATCATTTCATCTTTCGCATCCGCGCCAAGGATAATTTTTTCAG
>CAYHDA010000423.1:0-3279 GCA_964355145.1 uncultured Mariniphaga sp. | reverse complement strand
TTCAAAACAGAAAAAAGAACGGGGAGATTTATTGGGTGTTGGAGTCGATCTCTCCTGTTACAGATGAAGCAGGAAAAGTTTCGCATTACATTGCTGTTCAGGAAGATATAACACAGCGAAAGCTATCGGAGAAAAATCTTCGTGACTCTGAGATCAGGTACCGTTCTGTTTTTCAGGGAAGCCCGGAGGGAATTATGATTGTGGATGAGGAGAGTACTCAGATCTTATTTGCGAATAACAGGCAATGTCAAATGTTTGGATATACTGAGTCGCAACTGGTCTCTATGACAATTGCGGCAATTCATCCCCATGAAAGTCTGGAGGATGTCTTTTCGGAATTTCAAAAATTATTGAGGGAAGAGAAGAGCATTGCAGAGAATATACCTTGTCAGAGAGCAAATGGGGAGATTTTCTACGCCGATATCAGTTCAAGTTTTCTGTTTTTAGATGATAAAAGATGCATCCTGGTTTTTTTTAAAGACATCACCGACCGATTAAATAAGGATGAACGTCTTCGAAAATTATCGCAGGCTGTTGAACAGAGCTCTGTTTTGACTTTTATTACGGATCTTTTCGGCGCCATTGAATATGTGAACCCCAAAACCAGCGAATTAACCGGTTATTCACAAAAAGAGCTGATTGGTCAGACCCCGCGGATTTTTAAATCAGGCGCACAACCTGAAAGTGTTTATGAATTGTTATGGGAAACCATCAGTTCGGGTAAACAATGGAAAGGGGAGCTTCAGAATAAAAAGAAAAACGGAGAATTCTATTGGGCCATGGCATCGATTTCTCCGGTTTTTGATATTGCTGGCAATATTTCGAATTACCTTGGAATTCAAGAAGATATTACAGATCGTAAAAGAGATGAGATTGAAATCAGGAGTCTGAATGAGAATCTTGAAGACAAAATCAGAAGAAGAACCTCTGAACTTCAAAAAGCGAATGAAAACCTTCATCGGGAAATTGAAGAACGCAAGTTAATGGAGATTGAACTTACAAAGGCCAAAAACGAAGCTGTTGAGGCCAATCAAGCCAAAAGCGAATTTTTGTCGCGTATGAGCCATGAACTTCGAACACCGATGAATTCGATTCTGGGATTTGCACAATTAATGGAGATGGGCGATCTTCCGAATATGTATAAGAAAGGGGTCAATCATATCTTAAACAGCGGGAAACATCTGCTCGAATTAATCAATGAAGTGCTCGATATTTCCCGAATCGAATCAGGCCGGCTTTCACTGTCGCTGGAACCTGTGCGGATAGGTCCTGCTATTATGGAGGTATTGGATGCCATACAGCCACAAGCAGATAAAAGAAACCTGATTCTCAGCCTGATTGATTCACCTGTTAATTTGTTTTTTGTAAAATGTGATAATCAACGGATAAGACAAGTATTGCTGAATTTATTGAATAATGCCATCAAATATAACCGCACCGGTGGTGCAGTGGTTATAAGTACTGAGTTGCGAACAACGGAGGAGTCGGATTTTCCTTTTGTACGGATAGCAATAAAAGACAATGGATTAGGAATCACTCCTGAGGATATTGCAAAGTTGTTCAACCCTTTTGAACGGATTGGAGCAGAGAAAACCGATACAGAAGGTACCGGACTTGGGCTTACAGTTGTTAAAAAGCTGATGGAGGCGATGGGTGGTAATTTTGGGGTAGAAAGTATTCCAGGCGAAGGAAGTACCTTCTGGATTGAAATGCAACTGGCAGATAGTCAGATAAAAGAATACGAGCAATCAAATCTTGAATTATTGCCGATAGACCCTAATCCTAAATACGCCGGAAAGATTTTATATATTGAGGATAATGTCTCGAATGCTGAATTAGTTGAGGAAATTATTGAGAACCATCGTCCTACAATTCATTTAATAGCGTATAAATTTGGGAAGCAAGCCGTTCAACTGGCAATTGATTACTCCCCTGACCTGATTCTATTGGATCTTGATTTACCAGATATTCACGGTAGCGAGGTGTTGTCAAACCTGCTGGCCAACGAAGAAACAAAAGATATTCCCGTGGTGATTGTCAGCGCAAATGCTATGCCAAAGCAAATTGAGTATTTATTGGCATCGGGTGCCAAAGAATATCTGACCAAACCAATCGAAGTAAAAGGACTCTTGGGCGTTATTGATAGCTGGATAGGAGAGAGGAATTAGATCCGACAGCTGGCTGAAGGAATTAGGAATTAGGAATTAGGAATTATGAGTCAGGAATTACAGTGTAACTATTTGATCTGTAATAATATTCTTTAATTTACCCGTAACCTGTAATTTCTGGCCCGTAACCTGTAAAAACTTGCTCGTTATAAAGATCCTCCGAAAACCTTTTTAAGCAACGAAGTCACCCTGGCGTTGGCATTTGTACGGATTTCCTTTTCCCGCTCTGCAATTTTCAAAAACATTCCCTTTAGTGCCTGCTGCAGAATATAATCTTCGAGTTTAACTTCTACCATTTTCATTCCTGCAAATTGACCCAGCGGGGAACCTGCCATTTTATTCCATCCTGTTGTCAGATCGTTCCACGATTGTTGTGTTGAAATTCCTGCAACGAGGTTTTTACTTAGTGATTCCCTGATTTTAGGCCGATAGAGCTCTCCCAGTTGCTGACTGGTTTTCTGCTCAAAATACAATGTGGCTGCGTTATCAGAACCTTTCAGAATTTTTTGTGCGTCGGCGAATGTCATTTCCCGGATACTGGCTGCAAAAATGGGTTTTGCCCCTTTGGCAGCATCTTCGGCGGCCCGGTTAATACGGATAATCACATCATCAACCAATTTCGCTCCTCCCGGAAGTTTAGAAAGATTGTCGGTAATTGATTTTGCTTCAGGCGGAAGCAATATTTTAATGGTCAGATCTTTAAGGTAGCCATCAACAGCTGATATATGCGTAACCGAACTGTCAGTCGCCACCAGCAACGCCTCTTTTAAGCCATTGGCAACTTCGGCATTCGTAAGTGGCAGACCCTTATTGGTTAACTTTTGAGCTAGTTTACTTAACTGAGCGGATGAGTTCAATACCGGTGAAAAGGATAACAGAAACAAAATTGCAAGAAACTTTACTTTTTGCATAAATGAATTATATTAAAATAAGATGCGGCAAAAGTAATACGACCTTGGCTTTTTGGCAGGATACTTAAAAATATTTTAATGTGGCAAATCGCTTCTGCCCCTCGTTTCAAACGAGGGGTAAGCTGCAGGTCGTTTGCAACGACTTGATATACTGGGGGATACTACGATACGCACCGTATGTTGTCTGTATTTTAATTATT
>CAYHDA010000422.1:0-3281 GCA_964355145.1 uncultured Mariniphaga sp. | reverse complement strand
ATTTACTTCAATCAATTATTTAACATACCTTTGGGGAAACGTTAAAAAAAACGCTAATACGTTATGGGCAAGGTTAAGGGCGGCACAGCAGACAGACACCATTACCTGCAAAAAATTGGATTGACACTTTTTGACAGTTATACTTGACTGACAAGAGACCAAAATAAAAAGTGGAGCCAGAAACCACTCTAAAAACGGGGCGACACCGAAAAGCCTTACGAGTAGGACAATCGCTAAACAAACACATTTATGGCCAAAACAGCAGGTAGACCAACAAATGCTCCTAGTACAACTGGCAAACCTTCCGGAGGAAATCGCGGAAATAATCCTCCAGCACCAAAAGGTAAATAGCGAGTGAGAGCATTAATACATGAGAAATGATGGAATTATTCTTTCATTTCTCATGTCACATTGACAAATAATTTTAAAAATCAAATAAGGAAAAATATATTGAAACGGAACCCAGCCCATAACTTCAGCTACCCGTCAAGTTCGGCAGCAGTGGTTTTCGGAGTGCATCTTTCCGCTCAGGCGGCTTTTCGGCTTGACATCCGCCAGCTGGCGCCCGCAAATCCGCAACTGCATATATTTCCGTACATTACTCCTCCGAAGCCCGCCCATTGCAAATCCCCAGCCCCCCTTTCCGGAGGGCTTTTTTTTGTCCTTTCCTCCCAAGTCCCCTCCATATATCTTTGCTCGAAAACAAGATTATGGCAATCTTATATAAATTCCTTCATCGACTGTTGAATAACCCCGATCGCTTCGCGCATCTGGGGTTCGGTGATGATCAGCGGTGGGGTAAAACGAATGGTGTGCTCGTGTGTTGGTTTCGCCAATATGCCGTTCTCTTTCATTAAAAGGCACAGATCCCAGGCTTTTTTCCCATCCGGTGTCTTCATCTGAATGGCATTCAACAACCCCTTGCCCCTGACTTCTGCTATCAAAGGTGAATTGAATGCTTTCATCTCATCCCTGAAAATCTTGCCCATCCGGGTCGCATTTTCAGCAAGTTTCTCGTCAATCAGAACTTCCATAGCGGCAATTGAAACCTTTGCGGCGATGGGGTTGCCTCCATACGTTGAACCGTGTTCTCCCGGTTTGATGGTCAGCATAATCTCGTCGTCGGCCAGCACACACGATACCGGGAACATACCACCTGAGACGGCTTTTCCCAAAACTAATATGTCGGGACGAACACCTTCGTGGTCGCAGGCAAGCATCATTCCGGTACGGCAAAGACCGGTCTGCACCTCGTCCGCGACAAAAAGGACGTTGTGTTTTTTACATAATGCAGCAGCCTTTTTTAAATAACCGTCTTCAGGAACATAAACACCGGCTTCAGCCTGGATCGGCTCCACCAGGAACCCGGCGGTGTGAGGATGTTTCAGTTCGCGTTCCAGGGCTTCGGTATCATTATAGGGAATATTTACAAAACCAGGTGTGAAAGGGCCATAGTCACTGTAAGATTCAGGATCCGAAGACATCGAAACGATCGTAATGGTGCGGCCATGAAAGTTCCCGTCACAAACCACAATGCGCGCTTCGTTTTTAGGAATACCTTTTACTTTATAACCCCATTTTCGGATCAGCTTAAGAGCTGTCTCGTCGGCTTCGGCACCAGAATTCATTGGCAGCATCTTATCATAACCAAAATGACGGGTCATCAATTCCTCCCATTCACCTAATACATTATTGTAAAAAGCCCTTGAGGTGAGTGCCAGCTTCCCGGCCTGATCAGTCAGCGCTTTGACAATTTTAGGGTGACAATGGCCCTGATTGACTGCAGAATAAGCTGCCAGAAAATCGAAGTAGCGTTTGCCTTCAACATCCCACACGAAAATTCCCTCGCCCCGTTCCAAAACTGCAGGCAACGGATGATAGTTATGTGCCCCATAGCGGTTCTCTCTCTCGATAAAGTCCTTGCTCTCCATAATATAAGTATTTTAAATTGTTAATCTTCTCTTCAGTAAAATCGCACCAAACTAAAATATTCCGGACATTTCAACTATGATATTTGATGGCATTATTCAGAATAATGATCAATGAATAAAAATCAGAAACTAATTTTTATAGGAGCGTGTAATTATATTTTTATTTAGAAAGGGGTTGTTAAGACAAAGATAATCAACACCATCAAAACCGGACTGAAAATTTTATATTTACCCTTCGTCCAGTCAGGTAATTGGGCACGGCATGCATTTGATTTTTAATATCTGATATCCAAAAATAGGAGACGGTATTATTAATATCGAACAGATTAAACAGCTCAAGACCTATCCATGCATCTTTGAGGTGATATTTCTTTTCAGACAGAGAAGAGTTTTTATTCATCAGCGATTTGGAGAATCCAACATCTGCCCTTCGGTAGGGAGGCATCCGGAATATATCCATATAGCGTTCTCCTTGAGGAGGGCCGAATGGCAGACGGCTTCCATAAAACAGCGTCATGCTCATTTTTACGGACGGATATCCGGGAAAGTAATCCTGAAAAAAGAGGCTGAAATTGAGCCGCTGGTCTGTAGGGCGGGGAATATATCCCGGATAGACCTTTTCTGTTCCGGAGCCTGCTATTTTCTTCAGATAAAAGTCGCCAATGATGTCCTCCTCCGTTTTCATTAACGAAAGGCTTGCCCACGACTGAGCACCGGGAACAAATTCACCATTGATTTTAAAGTCAATCCCGGTAGCATATCCTTTAGCTTCCTGATCAGGAAAATACCGGATGTTTAAATTGTCAACCTGGTAGGGGATTAAGTGACTAAGCGCCTTATACCATAATTCGGTTGTGAATTTGAAGGGGCGGTCAAAAGCGGTAAATATTTGTTCGTAGCCTGCCAGATAATGGATCGATTTTTGAGCCTTTACATTCGGAGAAATCTGCGAATCAGGATTTCTTAATTCTTTAAAAAATGGCATTTGATGATAGAACCCCCATGCAGCTTTGAAGATTCTGTTTCGGGCAGTTCCAAACTTCCATCTGCCGGATATTCTCGGACTTATTATTGTTTGCCGGTTATAATCCCAGTATTGAAATCTGGCTCCGCCGGAAATCGAGAGTTCCCTTTTTCCTATTTCAACGGACCAATTATCCTGCAAAAAACCAGATAAGCGATTGGATGTCAGATTATTGTTGGCGGATACAGACTGATACAGAGCAATTTCATTGTTATGATAAGGAATTGAATAACCTGCCGAATCGCGCATCTGCCATTCGTTTACACGATCAGAAATTTGCTCATGCTGGTATTTAAACCCCCACTGAAACTGATGGTTATCAGTTG
>CAYHDA010000421.1:0-3304 GCA_964355145.1 uncultured Mariniphaga sp. | reverse complement strand
GCAATTTATTTTCTAAAATATATTATTTTTATCTAGTCAAATGCCAAACTCAAGAAAAGTGCTCAAATCATTTGATTTGAGCGCTTTTATAGCCTTTGGCGAAAATCCAGACGGCGAAGGAACCATTCTGCGTTTGTGGGAGCAAGCAGGAATTTATGGAAACTGCACCGTGAGATTATCTGGGGAGACAAAAGTTACCTCCGTTCAGCCGATTAACCTGCGCGGCGAGAAACAAGGTAATCCCATTAAAGTGAAAAACGGTGAATTTTCTTTTGAATTTAAAAAATATACTCCAGCATCATTCTTATTAAAGTTCTGAAGAAGGGTATAAAAAATCATTTAAATAATTAGACATGAAAGTATTTAAATCCATAAGTTTAACATGCATCATTCTAGCACTTCTGAGTATGAATGGTCTGGCTCAAAAGCCCGGAATCAAACCCAAGCGGGGTGTTGGTATTATCGATGTAAAAGCATCTGAATTGCCTTTTCCTAAGGATATTCAATGCACGTCGACAAGTGTTTACCGCTACTGCAAAGATGGCAAAGCTGGACGTGAAGTCATTCTTACGTTTGCCGGCAGTAAATTGTATGAAGCAGCTGAAATTGAAGTTGTGGCAGACGGCCGGAAAGAGAAAACATCAATTCCTGTGAACGAATCAGGAATGGAATCCGCAAAACTTACTTTGCCTTCCGGAGTTGGTGTTGATAAAGAAATTCAGATATTCGTAACACTAAAGTCAGGAAACAAAATCATCAGTAAACCATTTGTATTACCCCAACAAAGGCAATGGACAGTTTATATTTATCCTCATTCACATGTTGATATTGGCTATACCAATACGCAGGCCAATGTTGAAATCATCCATAAAAGGAATTTAATTAATGGCATAGAACTCGCAAAAAAGACGGCCGGTTATCCCAAGGATTCCCGCTATCTGTGGAATCCTGAAGTATTGTGGCCGGTTGAAAGATATTTGAAGACAGCAACACCTGAGGAAAGAGAGATTATAATTGATGCTGTCAGAAAGGGGTATCTTCACCTGGATGCAGGGTACATTCATACCAACACAAGCTCCTCGGCTGATGAAGAATTTTTTGAGTTTTTCAGACATAGTACGGAGATGGAGAAACTAACCGGGAGGAAAATTGAGACATTGGTTCAGGTAGATATTCCCGGAATGTCGTGGGGAGTCGTTCCTGTTGCAGCAAAGCTGGGAATTAAGTACTGCTTTGCAATGAATAACGGATCTGATAGGGTAGGACTTTCTACAGAACTTAGTTTTAAACCATTCTGGTGGCTTGGGCAGGATGGAAAATCAAAAATCTTATTTCTTCAACCAGGGAGTTATACACCGGGAGCGCATGCGAAGGGGTTCGCTTATTGGCCGTTGATGGCTGGTCAAACGGATCCATCCAAATTAATTCAAATTGTGAAGACTGATCATCCGCGTGATCATTTCATTGATAAATACCTGGCTGATAAATTACCAGAATTGGAAAAATCAAACTTTTATCCATACGATATTTTTGCGATGTCGTGGGCAATGGCCGACAATACTCCAATTGATGCCGATTTGCCGGAAGCCGTTAAAAGCTGGAATGAAGATTATGCTTTTCCCCATTTAATTATTGCCAGCGCAACTGAGATCATGCGTACTTTTGAAGAAAAATACGGAAATCAGTTACCTGTTTTGAAGGGAGATTTTACAGAGTATTGGACCGACGGTCTTGGAACTGCGGCAAAACAAACCGGTATGAACCGTAACTCAAAAGAACGTCTTATCCAGACAGAAACGCTTTGGACAATGCTCCATCCCGGTGAAGGAGCACCGCGCTCAGAGTTTGATGAAGCCTGGAGAAACGTGATCATGGGGACCGAGCACACCTGGTGTTATATGGACCCATCGAAACAGCCGATTACGAATGATATTCTGAAGGTTAAATTTGGGTTTTTCCAGCAGGCTGAAGACAGGAGCAAATCTTTGTTAACCGCCACCTTATCATCTGCTACGGATAGTAGTAGTTCAATTGTCGGCGTATTTAATACGCTTTCCTGGTTGCGAAGTGGCTTGGTTATGGTTTCTGAAGGACAAAGCAAACTATTTAATAGTGTTTGTGATGAGAAGGGGAAAACTATTTTATCACAGCGTCTTTCAACTGGTGAGCTGGTTTTTAATGCAAGTGATATCCCTGCCCTAGGGTCAAGAAATTATTTTTTGAAAAAGAAAAAAATAAAGACGACTGGCCAGCTTGCACAGGGCAATATACTCGATAATGGTATTGTCCGGATTACGATTGATCCGCAAACAGGTGATATTTCAAGTTTAATAAATGGAGCCTATGAGTTTGTGGATCATCAGGCAACAAGTGCGCTCAACAGCTTCAGATACCTGCATGGTGATGACAGTCCGGATAAAGCATCAGGAACACGAAATGCGAAAGTTTCAATAAAGGAAAACGGCCCTTTGGTGGCTAAGCTTCTTGTAGAATCTGATGCTGAAGGATGCAATAGTCTTTCGCGAGAGATCACCATCATTGCCGGGCAGCCACAGATTGAAATCAAAAATATAGTTGATAAGCAGGCAATTCTAAAAAAGGAAGGGATTCACTTTGGATTTGCGTTTAATATCCCGGAACCAACAACCAGGGTTGATATTCCATGGGGAATTATGGAACTTGAAAAAGATCAGCTTTCTGCCGCAAACCTGAATTGGATTGCTTTTCAGCGATGGCTCGACATTTCGAATACTGAGCGGGGCATTACCTGGTGTTCTTTGGATGCGCCGGTTTTTGAAACGGGCGACATGACCGCCAACATTTTAGGTGCAGCCACCAATTCTCCGAAATGGATTCGAAAAATCAAGCCGAGCGCGACTGTTTATTCCTGGGCCCTGAACAACCATTGGCATACTAATTTCCCTTTTAGCCAGGAAGGGAAAATTCAATTCCGGTATAGGATTCTTCCGCATAACACAAAATATGACGCAGCATCGGCCAATCGTTTTGGACTTGAACAGGCTCAGCCACTTATTGCAGCATCACTCAAAACTGATTTTAAAGAAAAGCCATTTTTTGAAATCAAGGGAAGTCCTGACGTTATTGTATCCATCTTCAAAACAAATAACGATGGAAAAGCGCTCCAGTTGCGGCTTCGTTCTGTATCAACCAAAGATGAATTAGTAAAACTAAATTGGCTTGATCGCAAACCTTTATCTATGTATATCAGCAATTCAGGTGATGAATCAGGCAAAGTAAAAGTTCAGGATGATGTTCTGGTCCCGGCGATGGGTTTTGTAACTCT
>CAYHDA010000420.1:0-3319 GCA_964355145.1 uncultured Mariniphaga sp. | reverse complement strand
ATAATTTTAAAAGCACCCTTTTGAGGTGCTTTTAAAAAATTAGTCCGATTATAAATCTTAATATAAACCACTTAGAAGTTTACATTTTCTTAAACCACATATATGAACCGACATTGTAGTACGAATATTTCAGATCAGGATTAGCCTTCAACTCCTTTTCCGTATAGGGAAAATGTGGAACCAGAACATCTTCACCCTGCTGCCAGTTTGCCGGAATCAGGTAGTGTTCCTTGCCACTGCCAGCGGTCTGGAGAGCTACCACGGTTCGCTTTATTTCATCCATATTCCTGCCGATATTCATAGGATAAAAATAGATCGCAGCCACTTTATTGTCAGGGCTGATAATAAATACTCCCCGCACATCTTTGGTTGTACTTACCGGTATATGGAGCATTCCATATACTCTCGAAATAGCCATCCTGTTATCATCAACCAATGGAAAATCTATTTTCACAGGGCTCTTGTCTTTATATGCAGTTTCTTCTAAGGCTTTTTTCCATAGATGATGCTTTTCTAACGCATCGGTGGAAACCACCACCAGTTTAACGTTAAGCTTTTCAAAATCTTCCTGCATATTCGCCAGCGTCAAAATTTCGGAAGAGCATACCGGTGTAAAATCACGGGGGTGACTAAAAATAATTTTCCACTTATGTCCATAATCTGAAGGGAAATTAAGTTTGCCTTCTGTTGTTTCAGCAGTAAAGGATGGAGCATCGTCCCCAATCATGGGAATACTGGCACTTTCCTTATCCTGAGACCATAAATTGCCTGCACCTAGCAGCATCAATGAGAAAAAAATCATTTTGATTTTCATAACAATACGGATTTATTAATTATACACTTTACATTAATAGCAAATAAAAATAAGAGCGTATTTGGAGCTGCATTTAAAACCCAATACAAGATAGAAAACGAACAAATAAAAAAAGCAATCGAATATTGCTATTTTTATTTAGATTAAATAAAGTCAAATATACTATCGAGATAGCGCCCAATGCAAGAATTTTTCTAATTATTATTATAAAAATAACAAAACGCTGTATATGCCTGTATATCTTATTGTTGCATTTTACTAAAACATATCTATTTAGAATAGATAGCCTACTAACAATAATATTCAACAAAATAAGTAAGCATGTATAATTCTGTATATCTACGCATTACAGCTGTTATATTTACAAATTATATTATTATATTCATAAAGCTATAAAGGCTATAAAAGCTATAAATTCGCGAAATGCGATACCTATATAATAAATCAGATTGGGTTGATCAGGCAATCACACCCGAACCGATCAGCTCGTCGTTGAGGTACCATGCGGCAAATTGCCCGGAGGTGATGCCACGTTGCTCATCATCAAAAACGACATATGCTCCGTCGGCTCTCATCGTCATCATCCCTTTTTCAAGTGGTTGCCGATATCGGACACGAAAGTAAAAACTATGTTCTTCTCCCTCGGTCATGAAAAAATCAGGACGCACCCAGTGGATATCTTCTTTCGGAATAAACAGACCCCGACGAAAGAGTCCGGGGTGATTCTTCCCTTCACCAACATAAATGATATTGCGGGCAACGTCTGTTGCCAAAACAAAGAGCGGCTCTTCGTATCCTCCGATATTCAATCCCTTCCGTTGTCCAATAGTGTAAAAATGGGCTCCGTTATGTTCGCCAATCACTTTGCCATTCCATGGTTTGTAGGGAAAAGGCGAACATAGCCGATTGAAAAATTCCGGTAATACCGGCAAATCTTTCTTTTTAGCCATAAAAGAAGCTGGGATTTCGATGACATTCCCTTTTTTTGCTGCTAGTTTCTGTTGAAGAAAGACAGGAAGATCAACCTTGCCAACAAAACAAATCCCTTGAGAATCTTTGCGTTCTGCCGTAATCAGCCCTTGCTGGCGAGCGATTTCACGCACTTCAGGTTTTAACAAATGACCCACGGGAAAAAGCGATTTTGAAAGTTGGGACTGATTCAACTGGCATAAAAAGTAGCTCTGGTCTTTATTTGGATCTGTTCCAGCCAATAAACGATAATAATCCCGCCCGTCAATATTAACAATTTCCCTTCGGCAGTAATGACCAGTTGCTACATACTGTGCACCAAGTTCAATCGCTTTTTCCATAAAGAGATCGAACTTAATCTCACGATTGCATAGCACATCCGGATTGGGAGTTCTTCCTTTTTCGTACTCAGAAAACATATAATCAATCACCCTTTTACGATAAAAATCGGAGAGGTCGACAACATGAAATGGAATATCCAACTTTTTAGCGATCATTTCGGCAAACGTCACATCGTCCTCCCAGGTGCAATCTGCAGTGAGCGTCCCCGTATTCTCTTTCCAATTAATCATAAAAACACCAATCACGTCATACCCCTCTTTTTTTAGCAGGTACGCCGCAACACTGGAATCTACTCCTCCAGAAAGTCCTATTACAACTCTCTCCTTCATCATTTGGGTACAAACTTACCGTTTTTGATTCAGAATGACGATTAAATTGTGAAACTAAAAACTCCAAAAAACGTTAACTTTGCACTATGTTCAAACGAATCTCTCATTTTTTCAACAATATTGACCGGAAAGATTACCGGCCTAAATTCGGCGGACTCGAAATTCTAAAATTTCTGGGTCCGGGCTTGCTGGTTACTGTCGGGTTTATTGATCCGGGAAACTGGGCTTCGAATCTGGGTGCAGGAGCTCAATTTGGTTATACGTTGCTCTGGATGGTCTCGCTTTCGACCATCATGCTGATTATGCTTCAACATAACGTAGCGCATCTGGGCATTGCCACCGGACTATGTCTTTCGGAAGCGACAACCAAATATATGAAACCCGGTTATTCACTGGCTGTTTTGATTACAGCGATTATAGCATCCATATCGACCTCACTTGCGGAAATTCTCGGTGGTGCCATTGCGCTGAATATGTTATTTGATATTCCCATCAGAGCCGGAGCCATCCTTGTGGTCATATTTGTGCTGATCATGCTCTTTACAAATGGTTACCAAATGATTGAAAAATGGATCATCGCATTTGTGTCAGTCATCGGACTTTCATTCCTTTATGAACTTTCACTGGTTAATATCGACTGGGACCTGGCTGTCCGGTCATGGGTAACTCCTTCTTTTCCAAAAGGCTCAATGGTGATAATAATGAGCGTATTAGGCGCAGTAGTAATGCCGCACAATCTTTTTCTGCATTCCGAAATTATTCAGAGCAGGCAATGGAATCTTCAGGACGAGAAAACAATCAAAAAAAGACTTAATTATGAATTTCTTGATACCATTATATCGATGATTATTGGCTGGGCCATCAA
>CAYHDA010000419.1:0-3350 GCA_964355145.1 uncultured Mariniphaga sp. | reverse complement strand
TTAAGCTATCAGCGGCATTGGCCCGAATGATATTGATTCCGTCTTTGCACGATGATTTAGAAAGATGCTTGAGGCTGTTAAGCATTACTTGGCCTCCTTTCACTCTCAACGTGACATAGTAATGTCCGTCTTCCTCCTTCTTTACAATAAAAGTTCCCATAAATACTTAAATTTTGGATTTTTAAATTGTTAACTGAAATTTTAATACGAATGAATGATCATATATAATTGCATAAGAAATCGTTCTTCCGACCAATACAATACCTTCATAACACTGAATAGAATCAATTGATATTAACACTTGATTATCTTCTTTATATAATAGGCGAATAACCATTTTCCGGCAATTGCAAGTAAAAAAGGATTTATTGCCGGGTGATAACAAAACAATTACAAATTTGTTACTAAAAACAACAGATAAAACCGAAGGATTTTAGCCAGAATATGACATGCTTTATAAAACAGCACTTCCATTACCTGATGTCCATTTTCCGTTGCTTGTTTTTAATCGTAATTGATTATTAATTGTTTTGTAACATGTCCGTAATTTTAATATTGTTTTTTGTGCATATTAAAAAAACACAACCAAATGGACAATAAACGAAATGTGGAGTTGGTGGTTCTTTCGGATATCCATCTTGGAACATCTGGATGTCAGGCTGTTGAATTATTGAAATACCTAAAAAGCATAAAACCAAAAACGCTGATCTTAAACGGCGATATTATTGATATCTGGCAATTTAAGAAGCGTTACTTCCCTAAATCTCATTTAAAAGTAATTAAACACCTCATCGGCCTGTCGTCTGACCGGTGCACCGTTTACTACATTACCGGTAATCATGATGAGATGTTTCGCCGGTTTACAGGAATGAAGATTGGTAAACTGAAAATTCTTAATGATCTGAAGCTGGAACTCGATGGTCAAACAGTTTGGATTTTCCATGGTGATGTATTTGATGTGGTGATGCAGCATTCAAAGTGGCTTTCCAAATTGGGTGCCATTGGATACGATTCGCTCGTCTCGCTGAACACAATGGTGAACTGGGTGTTTCGAATGCTGGATTTAAATTTGAAACCAGTTTCATTCTCAAAGAAAATCAAGGAATCGGTGAAAGGAGCTGTTAAGTATATCAATGCATTTGAAGATACTGTATCGGCCGCTGCAATCCGAAAAGGGGCTGATACTGTAATTTGCGGGCACATTCACAAACCCGAAATGCGAACTATTCAAGTTGGGCAGGAGAAGATAAATTATCTCAATTCAGGCGACTGGATCGAAAATCTTACTTCATTGGAATACAATGAAGGTAACTGGAAAATTTTTAACTATCGAAATGATTATGTTGAGCAACCTGACATGGTCATTGCCGAACATGAAAAGCTGGTGGATTTCAAAGTGAAAGACTTGTTTAATAATATGTTGGTTGAGTTTCATAATTAATTGAATAACAGACGATGAAAGTTCTATATGCAATTCAGGGTACCGGTAACGGTCACATCAGCAGAGCGCGCGAAATTATTCCTCACCTTCAGGATTATTGTCAGTGCGATATCCTGATAAGTGGTACACAGTGCGATATTGAACTGGGCGTTCCGGTGAAGTATCGGTTTAAGGGTCTGAGCTTTGTCTTTGGCAAGAATGGTGGAATCGACATGTGGAACACTACAATGAATTCGAGCCTTCCTAATTTAAGACGCGAAATTGCTGAACTTAGAGTTGAGGATTACGATTTTGTGATCAATGATTTTGAACCTGTATCTGCCTGGGCTTGTGCCAGGAAGAAAGTACCTTGCATCAGTTTGAGCCATCAGGGATCATTATTGAGTAAAAAAGTTCCGCTTCCTAAAAAAATAGATTATTTTGGCAGTTATATATTGAGAAATTATGCACCTGTTTCTCAATGTCTTGGATTTCATTTCAAGTCGTATGATGCCAATATTTATACTCCGGTAATCAGAAAGCAGGTGAGGATGAGTATAGTAGAGGAGCTTGATTATTACACTGTCTATTTGCCTGCTTATGATGATGCGCGTTTAGTGAAGAAACTTTCTTATTTTAAAACTATTAACTGGCACGTATTTTCCAAACACACCAAAACGGCTTATCAAGTTGAAAATGTTATTGTCAAACCAATAACGAATGACGATTTTGTGGCAGATATGGCTAAATCGAAGGGTGTTTTATGCGGTGCAGGTTTTGAAACACCTGCCGAGGCACTGTTTTTGAATAAGAAGCTAATGGTCATTCCAATGAAAGGGCAGTATGAACAACAATGCAATGCTGCTGCCCTTGAACTGATGGGAGTACCTGTGATTCATAATTTTAAAAAGAAGCAATATCCGAAAATCAGCGAATGGTTGGATTCAGACAATAAAGTAACCGTTAACTATCCGGACATAACACGGTTGATTGTTCGGAAGTTATTTGAAATCAATGTGCAAAAAGTGCTTCAAAACAATCAATGGGATTACGGGTATCAGCAAACACTTCGGTCGCCGGTTATTCAACAAGCAGGATTTTAGGTATTGAAGATTTTTGGAAAGGAGAATTCAGTTTTCCTGATTCAAATAGCTGAGGATAAGAATAACTTCGAAAGTATTAGACGGAATTGTAATGGCATTCTATGTAATTCGCAAATATTTAGCAAGATACCTCTTTTTTGGGAAGATGATTATTCCTTGATTTATGCTTAAAGCGCCAACTTTTTAAAATATTAGGTAAAACCAGATTTTAGTTTCATTAACTTCTGAAAAAATATTCTACTTTTGCGTCACCAATAAAAAAGGCGGAAGTAGCTCAGTTGGTAGAGCATCAGCTTCCCAAGCTGAGGGTCGCGAGTTCGAGTCTCGTTTTCCGCTCTAATAAATCAGCCACTTACAAGGTTTCCCGGGTGAGTGGCTTTTTGTTTGCATACAATTCCCGCTGTAGCCTGACATTCCGATTAATCAGATCTTTCTTCTCGGTTTATTTTCGCTTATGGAAAGTGCATAACCTCCCATTTTAGAATTTATTTGGGAATAAGATCTGTATACTCATAGTATTGAAAATAACCTTTCAAGCCTAACAGGGGCACAACCTTGGTAAAAACATTTTTTTTGGTCAGGGCTACTTAATAAAGTTTGCGAATTAAGGACCTGCATTGAACTCCAAAAATTTCATTGAAGTTAATTTGGTTAACCATCAGAAATCGTAACTCTTGATCGTTGCCCGGATTACCGTTGAGTTTTCCCCGACCTGTTTTGATAGTGGTGGAGATTCTGTAGTATGGCTAAAAAGAGAACTGTATATTTCAATCACACTTATTCCCTCAACTCCAACACTTATCTGTATTCCGCCAACACCCCTTGTA
>CAYHDA010000418.1:0-3391 GCA_964355145.1 uncultured Mariniphaga sp. | reverse complement strand
GGCAATGGTGCCAGCATAAAAAGCAATAATATGAAACAATTACAAACAGTACAAGAACTGATGGATGGTTGCGTTCAATTTTTTGAGCAACAATCCTATTCTTTTCTCCGAATTGAACGTTATAAATTTTTGTGGAAAAGCAAGCTGATTCCATTTATGGTTCAAAAATCATTCATGTATTATGCTCCTTCTGTTGGAGAGGAGTATATCCGCTTTAATTTTGCCGGGAGCATTGTTACCCCTAATGAACGGGACATTATTAGAAGTATAAATGTATTGAGTGAGTTCCAAGAAAAAGGGACAATCAGCAAAACTTGCCGCAAGCCAATAACTCGTGAGTTATCCGGAGGGATAGGTTGTTTAATGAATAGATTCCTTTTACATTTGGAGTCCTTACGCCGAAACAAAATTACAATTTCAGATCACCGATTATATCTTTCCAGATTCCTTTTCTATCTGAACAGCAAGCAAATATTTGCTATTGAAGAAGTTAGAGAAGAATATATTTTATCTTTTGTTTCTACTCAGACTAACAATCAAATAGGTATTGTATCTACCATCAGATTCTTTTTCAGATTCCTATTTGAGGAAGGCATCATACAGCTTGATTTATCCACAGTCCTTCAACATTATAAGTGGGTTAGAAGAGCAAAATTACCTTCGGTTTATACCGCAAAAGAAGTATTCCAAATAGAATCATCCATAAACAGAGACAATGCTACCGGTAAGAGAGACTATGCTATGACTTTGTTGGCATCACGACTTGGGCTAAGAGCATCAGATATTGCTCACCTGACTTTCGGCAACATCGACTGGGAGAATAGCACAATTAAACTATCCCAGTTTAAAACTGGCAAAGTGATTGACCTTCCATTGCTTGCAGATGTAGGGGAAGCAATTATCGATTATCTCAAATATGGCCGCAAAAGATCAGCGTCTCCATATATATTCCTTTATACCCGTGCCCCATTCTCCGTCATGACAAATGGTTCTGTTGCCGGTGCTTTTGGCCGTATGGTAGATTCATCTGGGGTTGACACAACTGCGAGAAAGCATGGTGCACATGCCATGCGCCACAGTCTGGCCAGCCGTTTTTTGGAAAACCATGTGTCGATACCTGTTATCTCCGAGGCTTTGGGACACCAAAGTACAACAACCACGATGTCTTACCTTAGAATAGATGTGGAATCGTTACGGCAATGCGCATTGAACGTTCCGCTTGTGGAATCATCATTTTATGAGCAGGAAGGAGGGACCTTCTATGAATGAGTTCAACTACAGCAGCATCTATGCACCTTATTTCAAGCAGTTTATTGTCATGAAGAAAGGGCTTGGTTATGTGTCCTTGCGTACGGAATGGGTCTTTCTTGAGTTTGACAATTTTTTCATTGCCAACAACATAATAACCATTGGAATAACCAGACAACAGGTTGAGCAGTGGCGTGCCACACGGATAAATGATGCATTGTCAACAATTTGTACAAAATACTCCATCCTTTCTCAATTTTGTAAGTATATGTGCAAAGTTGGTTATGACTGTTACATCCCTAGAAGTCCTGTTAATCCTCCCAAAAACAGTTTTAAACCCCACATCTACTCTAACCGGGAAATGGCAGACATCTTCCAGGCCTGCGATCATATGCGTTTGTATGACAAGCACATGTCCACCATCCTGTTTATTGTACCAATCATCATTCGTCTACTGTATGCAACGGGTCTAAGGGTGAGCGAAGCCTTGGCCTTGAGGAACAAGGATGTAGACTTTAACCGGCGATGCTTACTTATCAGAAAGAGCAAGAATGGAGAGGAACGTTTTGCTCCTATGTCTGGTACCCTGGAAGAAGTACTGAAACAGTACCTGCATTATCGGGATCGGATGCCTATACCGCGAATCATGGATGCCAACGGATACTTCTTTGTGTCTCCTAATGGAACAAACTGTCGTCAAGGCAGCATATATAACTGGTTCAGGAAGGCACTTGCCATATCAGGTATCCCGCATATAGGAGATCATCAGGGTCCTCGAGTTCATGATTTGCGACATACTTTCGCAGTTCACGCTCTGGTGCAAATGGCTAAATCCGGACTCGATCTTTACTACTCACTGCCTTTGATATCTACATTTCTGGGTCATAAATCATTAGGTGCGACCGATCATTACGTCAGACTAACAGCGGAGATGTATCCAGACCTGCTGAAAGACGAAAAGGGTATATCTGCTTACGTTTTCCCGAAATATGATAATCTGCTGTACAATGGAAACGACTGATTTCGCAAAATATCTCAGCACTTTCCTTACCAAGTATCTTGCAGGTGAGCGCAACTGTAGTAAAAATACCATTTTGGCTTATAAGGATACTTTCGTTCAGTTTATAACCTTCATGAAAGAAAATAAAAATATTGAAGTGCAAAAGCTGACCCTTGAATGTATAACCAAGGAAATTGTCATCGACTTTCTTGACTGGATTCAGGAGAACAGGCATTGCAGCAATGCCACACGGAATTACCGTCTTGCTGCTCTGCATTCGTTCTTCAGTTTCTTGCAATACGAAAAACCTGAAAGGATGTATGAATGGCAAAAGATACTGACCATAAAAGTCAAGAAACACGAAAAAAGGAGTATCAACTACCTGACAACTGATGGAATAAAGCTACTTCTAGAACAGCCGGATCTAAGTACCAGAGGTGGTTACCGCAATCTCACAATGCTTGCACTTATGTATGATAGCGGAGCAAGGGTACAAGAAATAATAGACCTTACTCCTTCCTCTGTCAGACTTGAAAACCCCAGCATTGTAAAACTATTTGGCAAGGGACGCAAGGCCAGAATTGTACCACTTCAGCAAGAGCAGACTGTGTTTCTGAAAGAATATATGCAGAAAAATCATTTGTTGGAGACCCATGCCAATCAATATCCATTGTTTTCAAACAGCAGAAAAGAAAAACTTACCCGGGCAGGTGTGACCTATATCTTGAAGACTTATGCTGACCTTGCACGGAAAATTAATCCTGCTATAATACCTGAGATGATCAGTTGTCACTCCTTGCGTCATTCTAAAGCCATGCATCTTCTTCAGGCCGGTGTAAATCTGGTTTATATAAGAGATCTTTTAGGCCATGTTTCAGTTCAAACGACAGATGTGTATGCTCGTGCTGATTCAAGACAGAAACGGGAAGCTTTTGAAAAGGCCTACGTTGACATTAATCCAGCTGCAGCCCAAACAAAATCCTGGGAAAAGGATGGAAATCTGTTAGAATGGTTGAAAAATCTTAAAAATTAACATTATATTTATGCAAAGTGGTACTGTAAAGTAAAAAGGTTATTAACCTGATTACAAGCATATTTTGTAATGCCACTTTGCATAATCATTTCCTTTCCATAAAATGCCTT
>CAYHDA010000417.1:0-3436 GCA_964355145.1 uncultured Mariniphaga sp. | reverse complement strand
TGAAGGCCCTTACTACTATACCGTTAACGGCTTACGTGTGACTGGTCTAAGTGATGGCACCCCCGAAGGTGGACTGGACGACTACGACTCCTATGGTAGCGCGGTGGCCTTTCTCCCGCCAACCCAGCCAGGTACCGGTTGTCCGGAGACCTGGAGGCGTTATATGCGGATCGGCATCAACATCAATCGCTTGCATTGCTCCCCTCCCACGGAATACATGATGGAAGCCGCGGACGAAACAGGATTCATGCTTATCCCTGAAGCGCCTATCTGGGGTAATTCCTTTAGCCGCTATAATCCGGCCTATACTCCGCAATCCTACCATGACCTGGCTCGTCACTGTCGTAACTATCCCTGTGTTGCCCGCTATTCGCTGGCAAACGAAGTTCGTGAACCTCGAGAAAAGATGAAAGATGCCTGGCCCTGGCGCAATGCCATTGACGATATCCGTATGGTTGATGACAAGCATCCACTCACCTTTGAGTTGCATGCACAGGGGCAAGGGCGTGTGGAAGGACAACAAGGCGGTCATGCCTGGGTCATGAATCACTACGCTGATATATTCGAGAGGGTCGGAGAAGGTAAAGGCATCCGCGGCATGGGTGAACATTTCTGGGAGAGAAATAGTATGGGTGAATTTGCCGTGGGCGTGCGGACCTTGCGCCTCAACGACTGGTGCTATATGGCCGGTTGGGACTGGATCAACTACTGGCCTAACTTCCTCGAAGGGATGAGCCATGACAGGCATGCCTGGAAACCGCAGAACCACCCCGATCGGAGGGACGATATCGACGGTTGGAACTCCCCCATAGTAGCCTTCATCCAACGCAGCCTGCACCCGTATTTAGTTCAGGACATCGAACTCCTGAAGGAAAATCCCGGTGACCCGAAAGAACTCGATCAAGGCAAAATCGAATGGCCTTACCTGTTGCCGACACTTATCGCCGGGCAACAGGTTGAACGCAAGATCGAGGTCTTCAACGGCGGCCTTTCCGGCAACCAACTAACTTTACGCTGGAGCACTCACTGGGATTCGCCATTCGGCCCCGAAGCTGCCATTGGCGGCGAAATCCCCGCCACCATTGAGCCCGGCTTCCACGCCACTCAGACCATCACCTTCACCATCCCAAAGATCGAGCAGGATTCACGTCAACTCTATCTAGTTCTGGAATCCTTATTGGATGGCAAACCGGTCTTCCGTAGCGAGGAAACCTGTCTGAAGGTTGTGACCTGTACCGTTGTATCCGCTGTCGCGTTTCTCCAAGCTGATGTCTTGACGCAGGGCGACTGGGCAGGCAAGTATGGCATGGACGGCTATGAATTGATCGGACACGAGTCGAAGCTTCCGGCCTTTGTGAATTTTACCTGGAAAAGCGGTACTCTTTCCATCTACAATAAGGCAACGAGTGATAAGTGCGCGCTGGCATATTTCGCCAATCCCCCCACAGGCAAGGATCGCATCGCTGCTTGCCATAAAGGTGAGGAAGTCATCTTCACTCTTGACGCTGGCCCGTCGCCCCGCCGCCTTTCGCTCTACTTTCTCGACTATGACAGTAAAAGCCGAAAGCAGTCTATCGAAATCCTTGATTTACAAACAGGTAAATTGCTCAACAAACAGGAAGTTGCAGATTTCACAAATGGACACTACCTGAGTTGGAAAATCCAGGGCGTAGTCAAGGTCACCATCCGCAAGGTTACCGGTAATAGCGCTATAATCAGTGGCATATTTCTTGATACCCTATAATTCAAGTTGAACCTAAATTTAAATTTTCTGATTTAAATAGATTCTAAATGAAACATCCTTTAAATAGAATATAATGTTGGGGGTCTCCCGATAAGTCTGGATGTCCTTGCGCTCAGAAAAAGGGTTTAAGAAGACAAAACTTCTTAAACCCTTTTTTCTTGCAAAAAATTTGTAAAAACTAACTGACGTTAGATGCGTCAAGTCTTCATTCGAATTAGAACGGAATTACACCATCCAAAAACTGCTGCATTCGTGGGTAAGCCATTTCGGATCGCCGGTACCTCCGGTGAATTCGTATTTGGCAGGATCCCAGGTGAAATGAGCGTGGTGGTAACGCTCTGATTCATTAAGTGACAGCAGATGGCAAATCACAATTTAGCTAAACCGCTCTGAGAACCATTTTACACAACGTGGTTTTACCACATCTGCGTACCCCAGATAACCATACCAATGACCTTTTATCCCAGGCATCATTCAATTGTCTTAACCAAATGGTCGATTTATCATATCAGTATATTTTACAAATATATCGTCCAGATGTAAAGTATATATTACATATATGCAAATTTTCAATGGGATTAAACAATCATCAAGTTATTTAATTTTACTGAATCACAGAATTGCAAATTCAGGTCTGAAAGGCTCGGATTGCAAATCCTCTCCAGCCCGATGATCCTAACAACTACCTTAAAGCAACCACTTCCACGTTGGAAGAATTTGAATCACATGAGCCCCAACATGGAGTATTTCTTCCGTATCAGTCGTTAAAATAAGTCCTTCCAATAGGTTATAAGCCAGCATTGCTTCCATTAATCCATCTATTTCGCGCTGTTTAGTCATTTCATTTTCAAATAAATCGCAAACTTGAATAGCCTTAGTTATATTGAACCCATTTCGGATAACAAAATCACATTCTCCTTTGCCCTGATTGTAGAATATTTCAAAGCCCCGCCGTTTAAGTTCTATAAATACCAGATTCTCAAGCAATCGACCCCTGTTTTGCGAAAAGTTAAATCCCAGTTTCAAAATAAGTGCATTATCCACAAAATAGGTTTTCTTAGGATTCAAAATTTGAGATTTTAATGAAAAATCAAACTTTGAGATTTGAAAAATGAGATAAGTATTCTCTACAAATTCGATGTAATTACGAACAGTCGTTGGATTTTTAACTCCGATAATTGCTGTAAGTGCTTTGTTGGTTGAGAGTTTTGCTGCATTGCTGGCTAAAAAATAAACCAATTGCAGCATCTCCTTTTCATTGGTAAGTTTATTACGAACTAAAACATCTTTATACAAAATCGATTCATATTATTCTATTTGTAATGGAACTATTTTCACATATTAATCTAATATAAATAGAACATTCTGTTATTATCTACCGCAATTCAATTCATCATTAGAATTCATTTTAATGGCGCTATGAAGAATTGTGTGGGATCAATCCGAATAAATCACTCCCATTCATTGTTCACCTTGAACATTGGATTATCTTCGCATTTGTAACAGAATCAATCATATCCAAATGTATAAACTAAAAACCAACGAACCCGCCACCTGACCGGCTCCATTTAATATTTACAAATTTGCATATTTCCCAATATTTGCCCTGATTATTTAATGTTATTTATACATATTAGCCTTGATTATCAATTGTATTATTTGTAATTTCACCCTGATATTATAATTTAATTC
>CAYHDA010000416.1:0-3470 GCA_964355145.1 uncultured Mariniphaga sp. | reverse complement strand
CCTTCCATGTCATAACAACGCACAATCACCTGGTTGTCGTCGTCGCACTTTTTAATGGTGCTAAGAATGAGATTGTTGTTTTCAACCGAAATAAAGCTCAATGTCTCATGCATAACACCTTTGCCATTACCCGGCTTAAGAGTTATTGCCTTCAATGGCTGGTTAGATTGAGTTCCCAGCCGGTATCCATTCTTCCAGTCATCAGCATGCGAATAAATCGAAAAGGTGTAAGTGTGATCACCCGGTTGCAGGTAATAGTTCCCTTCTCCATGACAACTTTTACGGCTGGCAAGCAATATCGGTTGCAGAATTGCATATTCCGCAGGATTTGAAGTAGGATCGGTCCAGTCGAAAACTGCCACATCAGAACTTATTGTTATACCCGTTTTTCCATCAGATGCAGAAAACCAATCCTGAACCTCACGGGGACGTACCTGGGCGCAAGGGGTATCGTATATTTGTGATTGTTTGGAAAAACCTGCTGCTCCCGCGATTTCATCCTGTCCTATTCTCACTGCCCCCATCGGCACCTCATAGGCAACTTCCGATTTGATTTGGTTTATTGGAAAAGCTAACCTAAACTCACGGTAACGCTCACCGTCAAAGCCTTTCAATTCAACATGTACATCGATCCGCTTGATCGTTTTATACAGAATCACCTGTTGCTCAACAGTTACATGATTGATCTCTTTGGTGAATTGGTACACATCCCGAATGGGTCCGCTGGAAATCAGAGACCATGGCTGGCGATAACCGCTCAGTTTTTCGAAACCATTCATTGTTGGTTGCTGAACATCAGTAAATTCGCCGGCTCCATTACCTACCGATTGCATCGTAAACAATTCTGCACCTAAGAACTTATCTGTTTTTAGCAAACTCGTTGATAACTCTTTGTCGTATAATGATTTGATACCACCGTCAGCAAATTCAATTTTATAAAAAGAATTCTCATAATCTGCGTTGGAAGCTTTAGAAGTATTGGAATAAATTGCAGGTTTACCATTCTCGAGGTAAAAGGTTTTATACCCGACTGACGGAACGTGTTCGGCAACAAACATCAAGGTAATCACTTCGTCTTTATTGCCGGCAACCTGGTGTTCATCAATCAACTGGTAAGGTATTTCAATGCCCTTTTCGTCAACGAGCCGGAACGTATTTTGTTGATTACCCTCAGCATCAAGCGTAAATTTTACAATATCAGTCCTTTCCCACGACAACGGATTAAACACAATAACCGGAACAGCCGATTTTGAAAATTGAATCCGTGATGCGATGTTTTTCATAGACTTGTTCAGGACATCGGAGGCGATAGTCCTTGCTTTTTCGAAAGAGGTCCGGAAAGCCCGGTCGGTTAAGTCGCCATGCTTGCCTCCCCAGCCATGATCGGGATAGATTGCATTTTCCCAGGCAGTTGTAAAAGAGGCTTGGGGATAGTTTTCGAATGATCCTTTCTGAAGTGCATCGAACGTTGCAAACTTTTCAGCTGCAGTGAGCAGGCGGGAACCTTCCCTTGATGCTTTAAGTGCCTTTTGGTGTGAAGGTCCGTGTATATAAAGCCAGACATCCGGCCGTTCTCCGGATATTTTATCAAAATTTGGTTTTCCTTTGGTCGCCTGATCCATCCATTCTGTTGCTGTTGAATACTTTATAGAGGGGCGTTTTAATGAGGCTGACTTTGAATTCCAGTCTTTAAAGAAAGCATCATAATCGGGTGGTGTAGCAAAATCATGAGAGTAGAGAAACGGGAATTCAGGATTTATTTTCCGTTTTTTGAAATAGGAGTTCCAATCCACCAGAAAGGTTGTGAAAGCTGTCGAGAGTGAATCAATATTTGTGTTCGCTTTCCTCACAGGAATACCCGCTTCGTCGTACTGACCAGGGGTAAAGCAGGTAATATAACTCCCATCCGGACTATACCACTTGTAAATTCCGGGTTGATGACGGCTAAATTGCATATAGGGAATCCCGGACTTCGAAAGTATCTGGGCCATTTGCAGCGACCGGCCGGGAACATCCTCGTTCCAGTAGGTTTTAAAATCGCAACCCGGCAATGTTTTTTTGAGCCATTTGCGTCCCAGGTAAGTTTGCCTGATCAATGATTCACCGTCGTACATCGATTCGTAGGGTTGCTTGTAGGTAGCACCCCATTCAAGTCGACCTTCGCGGGTATATTTCAGGATCTCATCAATCGATTCAGGATGTCTTTGAAGATATTCCCGGAGGCTCAGCCCGTCTTCAACCGAAAATTTAAATTGGACATTCTCTTTCAGCCTCTTCAAAACGGGTGTTATCATTTGCACGTCGCGAAATTCAATGCACTTGCCAATACTGTCCATCCACGCAATGTCCTGGTGAGAGGAAGGAATAACACTGATTGTCCCTCCTTTAAAGTAAGAATAATCATTACTTTTCTTGGAATTGGTTAAAGTTCGTGGCTGCGCAACAACAGACAAAGCGCAACAGGAAAGCAAACATGCCATAAATAAAGGGAAAATTCTCATTTTGATTATCTTTAAAAGTTAGCCATAATTAAAAATACATTTTTTACCTGAATTTTCTTGCCGTATCAAGCATCTTATTTCTTAACAAAATCTGCTGTTTATAAAGCTAAAACACCGCTTGGGTCAATATTCCCAATGAAGGTTATTTTTAGTTCCAATCGTATTGTACTTAAATTACACAAAGCTACACTAAATAACAAGATTTGTAACTCAGTTTTGGGCTGAAGATATGTTTGTTTTTTTATTTGAGTTACCCGGATCAAAAGTCAAAGAGCCTTATAATCAAATTAACATAATTACGAAAGTGTAAATTATTTTTTTATATTTGTAAGCGAAGGTGTTCGTATTCGACATTCGATTCTTTTTACCGTTTCAACCTAAACTAACCATGAAAACCGAAAAAGAAATAATCGAAGAATTAAATAAGGGTATTGTAAGTGCCTTCGACCATTTATATGGAGCCTATAGCCATAAGCTCTATTATTTTTCTCTTTCCATTTTAAAGTCGAAGGAAGATGCTGCGGAGGTGGTCCAAAATACTTACCTGAAAATCTGGGAAAAACGTAAAAGTATAGACAGCAGCCATTCCTTTAAATCATTTTTATTTACTGTTGCATATCATGTTGCCATCGATCTTCTCAGAGAAAGACTCAGAGAAAGGAAATACCGGGAAAATATCCTTACTGAAGTTTCTTCCAATTACAATCTGGAAGAAGCGCTTGGATTCGGTGATTTACTGAAACATGTTGAGCATATTGTAAATCAATTACCGGCAAGAAAACACGAAATCTACCATTTAAGCAGGGTAGATCATCTCTCGTACAATGAAATTGCCGGGCAATTGAATATTTCTGTCAAGACGGTTGAGAACAGTCTTAATTATACAATGAATTTCATAAAAAATCGCTTAGGAAAAGATTCCCTCGTTTTCCTTCTTTATGCTGCCCTTTTCCTATAAACCAGTTATAT
>CAYHDA010000415.1:0-3491 GCA_964355145.1 uncultured Mariniphaga sp. | reverse complement strand
GCAGGTGTATGATATTTCATATCGAGAATCGAAGCTGCCAGGTATTCAACAGTTTCGAAGCCCTGATTAAATTGCCGGCTCTTTTCCAGTTGGGCAATTAACGCATCAGGTATTGATTTATTGGTCAGATAATGCTTTGCATAAACTTTTAATACCGAAGGTTCAGAAGTCCAGTTCTCCATGAACTGAGAAGGCAATTCAACAAAATCACGGGGTACGTCCCCTGCAGTTCTGTCGTAAGGCTGATCCTGAAACAAGCGGTGAAGTGCATGACCAAATTCATGGAACATAGTGGTTACTTCGTCGAAACTCAATAAAGCAGGAACGTTTCCTGCGGGACGTGTAAAGTTCATCACCATTGAAACCACCGGGGTGATTTTCTTTCCCTTGCGATATTTCTGAGAGCGGTAAGTCGTGCACCACGCTCCTGCCCTTTTACCATCGCGCGGATGGAAATCCATGTATAAAATTCCCAGATGTGAACCATTGGCCTCTTTTACCTCAAAGACAACAACTTCAGGATTATAAACAGGAATATCTGACCGTTTTAAAAACGTGATCCCATACAATTTATTCGCAACATAAAACATCCCTTTCTCTGTATTCTCAAGGCTGAAATACGGCTTAAGCTCCGATTCATCAAGATCATATTTCGCTTTACGTAATTTTTCGGAATAGAACCACCAGTCCCACGACTGGATTTTAAAATTCCCGCCTTCCTTCGCCACAATAGCCTGCATCTCCTGTAGCTCTGATTTGGCGCGGTTCAATGCCGGAACCCAAAGTTTCTGAAGAAAAGCATCAACGGCCTCGGGAGTCTGTGCCATATTTTCGGCAATAACAAAAGCAGCAAAATTTGGATATCCCATCAACTTTGCTTTCTCATCACGCAGCTGAACAATTTTTTTTATTATTTCTTTATTGTCAGAGCTATTCCCATTATCTCCACGTTTAAAATATCCGCGATAAAGTTGCTCACGTAAATTACGATTCGTTGCATATTGGAGAAAGGGCAGCATACTTGGCTTTTGTAATGTAAAGCTCCATTTACCCTGATTACCATCCTTTTTCGATTGAATTGCAGCACCAGCAATTACATCCGCAGATAAACCATCCAGATCTTTTTGATTATCGACAACTAATCTGAAATTTTTGTTCGTCTCAGCGAGTATATTTTCGCCAAATTGAAGGCTCAGCCCGGATAGTGATTCGTTGATTGTCCGGAGTTTTGTCTGATCCTGATCAGAAAGATTTGCACCTCCCCGCTTGAAATCGATAAAAATCTTCTCTACTACTCTCAGCTGATCAGCATTAAGACCCAGGTCAGCTCTTCTGTCGTAAACACTTTTTATCTTTTTAAATAATTGAGGATTAAGCATAATGTTATCACTGTGCTTCGAAAGAAGCGGAGTAATTACCCTGGCCAATTTCTGAATTTCAGGATTGGTGTTTGCTCCATTCAGATTTGAAAAAACTCTCGATACTTTAGAGAGAAATTCTCCGGAGTTATCATATGGCAAGATAACATTTTCAAAATCAGACACTTCTGACTTTTTCACAATTGCGTCTATTTCAGCAATTTGCTCCGCTATCCCCGCTTCAATGGCTGGTAAAAAATGTTCAGGTTTAATGAAATCAAAAGGAGGAACCTGAAAGGGTGTCGTATACTCCTTGAAAAACGGATTATTTGATTTCATTGTATTCTCATTTTTCTGTGCAGCCGATCCCAGCGATATCACCAGACCAACAAAGGTAATCATCAGTAAACGCATATCAAATATTTAAATTTTTACGGGGGTTAAGTTAATGCTTTCGAAATACAAAGAACATGATTTAGGATAGGAAAGCGAAAGGCTAAAAAACAAGTATTTTTTTCGCAAATACTTTTTATTTCAAAAATTTATTTAGATATTTGTCTAATTATACAACTATAAACAAATGAACATTTTCTTCAAGGCATTAAATGACCCGACACGACGTGAGATTCTTGAGCTGCTGAATAAGGGGGATCTTACTGCAGGTGAAATTGCCGATCGGTTCAAAATGACCAAGCCGAGTATTTCACACCATCTTGATTTGTTGAAACAGGCAGGATTGGTGATCTGTGTGAGGGAGGGTCAGTTTCAAAAATATTCCATCAATACGACAGTTTTCGATGAAATTGTTAAATGGATGATTCAATTCAAACAATAAAAAAAAATTATCAATAATATGAAAATTCAAAAACTCAGCAAAGAGCTTATTCTTATCGTTCTGACACTTATTCCGATTATTTATCTGATGGTTAACTGGAGTGCTCTGCCCGATCAGATGCCGGTTCATTTCGATTTTAACGGGGAACCCAATGGCTACGGATCGAAGTTTGTATTTATTTTTCTGCCGGCCGGACTCTATTTTTTAATGCTTGTTTTACCGGTTATTGATCCCCGTAAAAGTAATTATGAAATTTTCAGCGGCACCTATTATAATTAAGGATCATCTTGTGTGTTCTGATCGGTGTGATCGACACGGTTATAATCAACAATCAATTGCATGGAATTACGAAAATGGGTTTAAGCATTCCAATCGCAGTATTTTTGATCGTTACATTATTTGGAAACTACATGGGCAATATCAGGCCTAATTACTTCGTTGGAATAAAGGTTCCATGGACGCTTAATAACGATGTGGTGTGGGTCAAAACTCACCGCTTAGCCGGAAAACTCTGGTTTTGGGGAGGACTTATCGGGATTGCCGCATTAATATTTATCAAAAATGCTTCCATCATACTCATTCCTGTCTTAATAATTATAACTGTTGTTCCTATTGTCTATTCATATATTATTTATCAGAGAATTGCAAATCAACAATAAGGTCTAGGATAATGCCTTGTATTTCAGCTATATTTCTATTCTATTTCTATTCGACAGTGTTCATGTTTGGAACTATGCCACATTTTTGAGTTAGATCCCTATTTACGCCAGGCTCTACCCATTGAAAGATAAGCCATGGCAATTGAAATCACACTTGAACCTAATTTTTCAAAAGAAGACCACGCATTTGTTCTCCAAGGCCTTCTGGACCATGCGGCTCTTGAAATTGGGATGCCGGTAGAACGCTTTCGTGATAAACCATTCGCGTTTGTTGTGCGCATAGATGGCTCTATTCGGGCGGCCCTTCAGGGAGATATTCGTTATAAATCTGCAATGATGGACTTATTGTGGGTGGATGAGTCATTACGCAAGCAAGGCATCGGAAGGTCACTTTTGGCTCGAGCCGAAGAATTTGCCAAGACAAAAGGGTGCACAACGGCCTATCTAAATACGTTATCTCCGGCAAACATCAGCTTCTATCAAAATTCCGGGTATCTCCTGGAGTTTAGCCGCGCGAATTTTTTGAGTGATTTTGCTATGCACTACTTTAGAAAACAGCTGGAATAAAAAATGAGACTCCGATAATTCACACCTGAAGACATCGATCAGGTGACGGCCCTATTTTCCGATACGATCCAC